>CAZSRX010000011.1:0-26351 GCA_964609675.1 uncultured Bacteroidota bacterium
TTTTCAGTTAAAGATGGCGCATTTTCAAAAACGCGTTAAGTGCCCGCTAACAAAACTGCCGACATGGGTAAAGCTGAAGCCGCCCGTGCTATCGAACCGCTCAGTATGCTTTGGTGCATACCCGGATTCGCAAGCAACGATTGGGCACATGCGTTTAAGTGGCTCAAACCGTAAAGCGTCGAATCATCGATCCTACTCTGGCCATGTTTGGCTGTAAAATGGCTTCATAATATTTAGTTATTGAGGCCATGTATAGCGGATAAAAATCGGCCGTTGTCTCTACCCGCCGGTATGACTAAGATGACCGTCTATACCGGTATTACAAATTCTATGTATTCTGTAGGGCGTCGTTCAAAAATGACGAGAAATAATTACAATCAAAATAAAGTAATCATACACCACAATCATTATTTCAAATGTTGCAAAATTTTAGATTATTTGTTGCTCAACTGAATATCTGATGTGCGGCTTTAGCCATAAAGAATCAGCCGCTCAACGCAGATAATTCCAGAATCCCGTTTCTTCCAAAATCTGCTGTTCATCCTGGTTAAGCGAAGGTACGGCCGCCGCTTTGATATCCAAACCGATGAGCATGCGATCTTTTTCGGTGGCTTCTTTTACAAACTGCCTGGTCCATTCGGCAAAGCCGATTAGGCAATGCCCGGAAATGGGCATCGGTTTAAGGATGGAGAGCGTACCTTTGGGACTGACCGTAAAAAAGCCCAGCGTCGGATACTGGGTAACAAGGGATAACTGGCATCGCCGGAGGATATTGGCGGCCTTGGCCTCCCCAAGCAAACGCGCGACCGATTTGGTTACCGCATTAACGACTTTGATGACCGGCTTGGGATCGTAGTCGCTTTCTGAAGCTAAGGTTTTTTTGTCCGGCAGAGTGCTGACGACCTGTGCGATTTCTTTCTTTACCTCAGCCGAAATGGTCTGTGGAATTTTCGTTGAGGACGCGGGCGGTGTTTTACCCGTATCCAATTTAATCAATTGCTGTACGATTTCAAACGTGCCTTCTTTCCATGCCAGCATCTGGTCGAGCGCTTCGTCATCCTTGATGTGGTCCATGGTCACCTGAACTAATTCCCCTTTTTTGTATAGCATCCGCCCGGTGCGGTTCTGATGGGTTACAATCAATTCACCGGTCAGGGAATTCGCTTCGCAGAAAGCGATAATATCCATGAGTTCCCGGTCCGCCAGACTGCCCTTGGAATGGCTCACGCGGTCGGAGTCGTTCTGATGGGGCTGAATGATGTGAGCGGGCGCCGGTTCGTATTTCTGATGTATGCGGGCTTCCGCTTTGGCCAGCGCCAGCTGTACGCGGGCGAGCAGTTCTTTGATGCGGATCGGTTTGGTGATGTAATCATCCACGCCCAACTGAAGCCCTTCGGTGATGTGGCCATCATCGGTTGCCGCGGTGAGGAAGATGAACGGTATATGCCGGTAGAACTCGTCAGCACGGATACTACGCAACAACTGGAATCCGTTCATGCGCGGCATAAATATATCGCACAGCACCAGGTCCGGAGGCTGTTCCTGGATGGCCTTCAGGGCTTCATATCCATTTTCGGCTATAACGGTTTTAAATCCGGCTTCCTGCAGTGCCATTTCACAAATCATGCGGATGCCTTCTTCATCATCGATTACCAGAATCGTTTTCTTTTCCATGCGCGGTTACTTTTCCAGTTTCAGGGTGAGTTCAACATACTTGCGTGATTGTAAGGGAAGATCCATTTTATCAAGAATCATGGCGTAAAACATGGTCGCTGTACTGTTCCGGGGATCGTCTGCCAGCACCGACTCGATGGTCTGCCTGGCCAGATCATACAGTTCGAACCGGATCAGGACGTTCACATACAACAACCGGTAAGCCGTCTGCACGGTATCCGGTCCCAGTACGGATTTCAGCAACTGGGTTTCGTAGCGATATTTGTCAATATCCGACTGGGAGAGAAGCATGAACCAGGCCGGCGTGGGCGTTTTCCCGATGTCTTCCTGGGGATCCTGAGCGTACCAGTAATACTGTCGGTTGGGCTCGATATCAATTCCGAAATCCGGCAGTGAGAACGTCCCGCCTTCGGTGGTCTCCTGGAATGAAAAATCATTTTCATAACACCGGATGGAAACCTGATAATTTTCGGCCTGATCCGATGATTTCCATTTCAGACACGTCGGCGGTTCGAGTAGTTTGGTGTTTCGCGGAAAAATCAATTCGATGGGCGTGGCCTTCATTTCACTGCGGATAGTGTTGCTGAGGCTTTTCCCGGCCGCCGCCAGCCATTGCCGCGACTGCTGGTGCTGTTCGATAAGCTGCGCGGCAAAATTAGACGCAACACCGGCGGCCTGGATAGCCTCTTTGGCTCTAAACGGTTTGACAAAAATCTGCTGGCTGCCATTAGCATCCAGCACGGTAACGGTTGCCGGCGGCTTCAAAGCAATGGAGTCGTCAGGTACAATCATCCTGCCGATCTGCGCCGGTACTGCTTTCCCGGACTGGACAACCGTCACGTCGCCGGTAACCCCTACAATAATACCCATCCCGGCGGGCATTTCCTGAGTATAAAGGTTTTCAATACCGTATAACGCCACGAGGACCGTAAACAGCGATAAGCATCTCATAACCTGTTCCTCCGATGAAATGGTATACCTATTGAATTAAACATCCGTTTTGAGCACAAGTAAAGTTATATCGTCAGACTGCTCTGCCTTTCCGGCAAAAGCTTTGACTTCCTGATAAATTTTTTCCGTCAAAGCGGCGGCAGTACCGGAAGCATATTTCAGAATGCAGGCTTGCAGGCGCGCATCATCGTAAAATTCCTGTTCCTCGTTTTCCGCTTCGGTAACGCCGTCGGTAAACATCACCAGCATGTCATCTTTTTGAAGATAGGTCACCTCGCTTTTGAAATCGTCGAATTCCACCATACCGAGCGGCACACCGCCTTCTTTGAGCGGAATAAGCTGTCCCTGGCGGCACAGCAGGGGCTGATTATGGCCCGCGTTCACCGATTCAAACGTTTTAGCAACCGGATCGAGTATGCCGATAAAAAAGGTAATATATTTATCATAAGTCGAATTTTTCAGTATCACGCGATTCAGCTTACTTACCAGCGTAGTGAGCGATTGGGGCGTCTCGAGATACGCGTGCAGGGATGCCTGCAACGTGGACACCAGCAGGGCACCCGGTACGCTTTTACCGGAAACATCGGCAATGACCAGAGCGACTTTGCCTCCCGAAAGCTCAATCACATCATAAAAATCGCCGCCCACCTGCCGGCTGGGATCATTCAGACCCGCAATTTCAAATCCGGGCACTTTGGGTATTTCCTTCGGAATAATCATTTTCTGAATAGTCGCCGCCACCTCGAGCTCTTTTTCAATTCGTTCCTTTTCGAGCGCTTCGGCATGCAGGCGCGCATTCTCAATGGCAATGCAGGCGTCAACGGATAAGGTATCCAGGAAGGTAATATCATCCTCATTGAAAAAGCCGTCTTTTTTATTGAAAATCTGAAAGACCCCGATCATCTTGCCTTCACGGTTGTTCATCGGCGTACATAAAACCGTTCGGGTCCGGTATCCGCTTTTCTTGTCAAAATCCGGGTTAAAGCGCGAATCTTTATAAGCATCCTCAAGAATTATACGCTCTCCGGTCTGGCCGACATATCCCGCGATGCCCTGTCCCAGCGGCAGGCGCACCTCAATCATGTTGTCACCCTGAAGCACTTTGGACCAGAGCTGATTGGTTTCATGATCAAACAAATAAACCGTACCCCGGTCGGCTTTCAGGTTTTTGACGGCAGTATCCAGAATGATTTCAAGCACTTTATCGAGGTCAAGGGTGGAATTTAAAAGTTTCCCTACCTCCACGATAGCCATCAGACGGATCGCTTCGTCCGTTACTTGTTTCAATTTCGTTGCTAAATCCACGGCGCCCCTGTTGGTTATATTTTAGTTTTTTATCGGAAATCCGGTGATCTGTAAGGTTGCATCGGGCTCAATGATGACTTCATATTCTTTTATTTGGCCGCCGATTTTATTTTCATAATTCGCGTAGCGCGGCGTTAAAAAATGCACACGTTGGTTGGCCGAACTTCGCCAAAGGTGTTGAACGGCTTGATGCTCAATGTACTCCCCGTCCACTAAAATATCCATCTCTTTTAAAAGTAACGCACCGGCGCCGCCTTTCATTGTGATATCTTCCAGACGGTAACCGCTGAAAGCCATGACGGAGAGACCCGCCTTCCGGACTGCCCGCACAAAAGGCAGCAGCGGCGCGGCTTGCTCAAAGGGCTCCCCGCCGCTGAGAGTAATTCCTTCAATGCGTGAGAAGCAATCCGTTTCTTTTTCCAGATGCGTGTACAGCGCCTCCGGAGTATAAGACACACCACCCGAAAAAGGCTGAAAATCCGGGTTGAAACACCCCGGGCATCTTTGTTTACAACCCTGCATCCAAAGTACCGCGCGAAGGCCGGGCCCGTTCGTTTCGGAGACCGATACGAAAGAAGCTATTTTTAGCATGGATACGGGCATAACTGATTCTCTGCTTTGTTCAGTTTATTTTGGCGGCTTATCGATCAGTCCGAGGCCTTTTTTACGGATGGTACCGTTGGCCTGCAGATCTTTGGCGGCTTTGTCGAGTATGCCGTTGATAAAGGAACCGCTTTTGGACGTGCTGAACCGTTTGGCAATCGCGATAATTTCGCTGATGGTTACCTTAACGGGAATCTCCTCAAAATGCATCAGCTCGCAAAGGCCCATGCGAATCAGCAGACGGTCAATCACAGCGATGCGCTCAAATGACCAGTTCTTAGCCAGCTGTCGTATCTGCGCATCCAGATCTTTTTCATAACGGATGCAGGCGGATGCCAGCTGCCGTATCATGGCCATCGCTTCGTCGGTAAAATTATCGCACAAATCGTCAATAATAGCATAGATATTGTCCTGCGTATATTCATGCGCGTAGAGCACTTTCAGCACCGCTTCTCGGGTCTCTCTGCGGCTGTTAACCGGCGCCGTTTGGGCGGATGACTTTTTTTTCTTTCCTGTGTCGGTCTTGACGGTTGCAGAATTCATAATCGGTAAGTCTGTCTGAAGTACTGGTTGTTGTCGTTAGCACTCAATATATCGGTATTCCGTTCAATAATCAAGTATGAGTTTAATTAAACAAACGTCCATCATTTTATAACGAATACCATTTCGCAATATTTTAGCTTGATTTTATAATCCGCAGGGAATATATTGGCTGAAAATTAACTATTCTACGGAGTTTTTCATTTGGCTGAAACTAAAAAAAGCAACAGAAAAAAAACAACTGAAAAGGCGCAAAGCATAAAGAAGAAAAAAACGACCACATCCAAAGCCGTAAAAAAGAAATCCGTGCGATCTTCAAAAACGGTTAAACCCAAAGCCAAGCCGAAAAAAAGTACCGCAACCAAAAGCCTTCAGCCGGCAAAAAAAACCGTTGCGACCGGAAAAAGCCGTTCTTTAAAAAGTAAAGCTATCCTTCCTGAAGAACCGGCTCTTACCGCAGAGAAACCCGCGGAAAAAACCGTACTGGAACAATCCCTGGAACTGGCAGACCGCATTGCCCGCCTCATGTTTGAAAAAAAAGCGGAAAACATCGTTATACTCGATCTTTCCAATCTGACCAGCGTCATGGATTGTTTTATCATCGCCTCCGGAACATCCGACATTCACGTTCGCGCCATAGCCGACCATGTCATTGACAAGCTTGAAACGGATGGTATCCGGCTGCATCACAAGGAAGGGTTTGAATCGCAGAAGTGGATCCTGCTGGATTATGTGGATGTAGTCGTTCATATATTCCAGAATGAGACCCGGGAATACTACGGTCTGGAACGCCTTTGGGGCGATGCCCGTATGATTAAAATGGAAGACCGTTTGTAATATTTAAAAGGTACTTGATTAATACATTATAAAATATATATTAGCCTTTATTGGGCATTTGGCTCAGCTGGTTTAGAGCGCTCGCTTCACACGCGAGAGGTCACTGGTTCGATTCCAGTAATGCCCACCATCCATCCGGCTCTTTCAAGCCGGATTTTTTTTACTGCCTCGCAACAGGTCATCCCGATTGCATCGGGATAATGCCTATTATTAAAAAATCCTGTTAATATAAAGACTCATGCAACGATATTTACGCGGGGTTATTCTTAACCAACGGATAATTTGCATATTACAAGCAGATTATTTACCTTTTTTCTGGAATATCAAATTTATAAATAAATTTTCATGTTATAGGTATGGAAACTCCAACACACACGCCTGCCGGGCAATCAACGACCGTTACTGATAAGCCATCTACTGATATCAAAGATACCGGCGTTTACAGCACCAAGCATTTTGACCGCGCAGAAAACTTTATAAACCGCGAACTGAGCTGGCTGGAATTCAACAAACGCGTGCTGGAGGAAGCGCAGGATCCAACGGTACCATTAATGGAGCAGGTTAAGTTTTTATCCATCTTTAGTTCCAATTTGGACGAGTTTTTCATGGTTCGGGTAGCCGGTGTCCGCCGGCAGATTGACGCAGAAGTATTCACGCCGGGGCCGGACGGACTTTCGCCCACTGAAGTCATGAAACTCATGGCCGCTAAGATTCATGAATTATCGGCGATTCAGCATAATTATTTTATCGATATCCTTTTGCCCCAGCTGGAAAGCGCGGGAGTCCGGCTGATGAAACCCGAACACTTAAACGACGAACAGACCATTTACGTCCATCAGTATTTCCAACAAAACATTCATTCGGTGCTTACCCCTTTGGCGATCGATCCAAGTCATCCGTTCCCGCACATAGGCAATAAAACAATTTGTTTGATCGCTGAAATGAAGCCTACCGTTGATACCAAACTGCCCAAGACGAATCTGGCCATTATTCCATTGCTATCGGCTGCCATTCCGCGCTTCATTGCCTTACCTTCAGAGCCCGGCATTTATGCGTTCATCTTACTGGAAAATGTCATCCGGATGTGCCTGGACCAGTTATTTAATGGTTACGAGGCACTCAGTTGTCATACCATTCGGGTTACGCGCGACTCCGATCTTCAATACGATGAGGATCCTTCGGAAGATCTGATCAAATCCATTGCAGAATCGCTCCGCAGCCGTCGGCGGGGCGCCGCCGTTCGTTTGCAGTATGAGGAGGGATTACCGAAAAATATTTTACAATTACTGGTGCATGAACTGGACCTTGAAAACGACGATTTATACCCGATGCGCGGATTCATCGGTTTCTCGGATTTGATGCAGTTATACAACGCCGTTCCGCTTCCCCAGCTGAAAGATGCGCCGCTGCCGCCGTTGCCGGTGCCTGAAATGGAAAAAAATCCTGATATGTTCAGCGCCATTCGCAAAGAAGATGTCCTTTTACATCATCCGTACCATAACTTTGATTATGTGACACGGTTCCTCCGGGAAGCGGCGGAAGATCCGAATGTTCTTGCCGTGAAAATGACGCTTTACCGTATCGCGGCGAATTCGCCTATCGCCCAGGCGCTGCAACTTGCGGCTGAACGCGGTAAGCAGGTTGCCGTTCTGGTTGAACTGAAAGCCCGTTTCGACGAAGAAGCAAACATCCAGTGGGCACGCAAGCTGGAAGATGCAGGCGCACATGTGATCTACGGAATGTACGGCCTGAAAACACACTGTAAAGTTTGTCTGGTGGTGCGGCAGGAGGGCAAAAAAATCCGGCTGTACTGCCATCTTGGCACTGGCAATTACAATGACCGTACGTCGCGTATATACTGTGATATCGGCTTGTTTACTGCGCACCCAAAATTCGGCGAGGACGTCAGCGGCCTCTTCAATGTCCTGACGGGCTATTCGTCGCCGCCGCGCTTTCACCGGATCAAAATTGCGCCTACCGAATTGCGGGACACGTTCATCGGAAAAATCCGCCGGGAAGTCAGCAACCGCAAAGACGGCAAGCCCGCTCTTATCATTGCCAAGATGAACGCCTTGGTTGATCGTCAGATTATCCTTGAACTGTATCGGGCCAGTCAGGCCGGCGTGACCATTCGCCTGATAGTCCGCGGCATCTGTTGTCTGAAACCAGGGATTAAAGGTTTGAGCGAAAATATCGAAGTGATCAGTATTGTGGACCGATTCCTGGAGCACGCCCGTATATTTTATTTCCAGAACGACCAGCAGCCCGAATATTTTCTTGCCAGCGCTGACTGGATGCCGCGCAATCTGGACCAGCGCATCGAAGTCGCTTTTCCCGTCAAGGACCCGAAACATCAGCAAACCCTGTGGAATATCCTGCATGCCCAGTTATCCGACAATGTCAAAGCGCGGCGGTTTCTCCCCGACGGCACGACCGTCCGCGTCAAACCGGAAAAAAAGAAAATCCGCTCTCAAATGCTGCTGTATGAAATGGCCGCCCGCCAGAAATAATTTCCACGCAGTAAGTCTAATACCGCTATATAAAACCATCACGCTTATCCTCTGTCTATTCGTACGTCGCTGATCCGAAATGTCGGACAACAAACCGAATGCTCCCATGTTCTGTCATTGCAAACCGCGTCAATCTGCTTTAACCAGATCAGCGCATTGCCTTTGATTTTCAAATTATGAAACGGACTCCCAATTTCGCCTCCGGACAGAACATAACCGGCGGCCAAATATTCGAGTTGTCCGGTCGCGGCCTCAATACCGCCTCCCCATAAATCTGTAAGATACAAACCGCGGGAAGTATTCCGAATGACCTTTTCGGCAGTCATAATTCCGTTTTCCAAAAACAGGTTGGAATAGGCCACCTGCGGTAATGTGTCGTACAGGCGAAAGGCATTCCCTGTCGGCGTTGTTTCACCATGTACCGCCGCCCGCACATCATAAATGAAACCTTTAAGAAGGCCTCTGTCAATCAAAACCGTGCGTTGTGTCGGTATGCCTTCGCCGTCAAAGGGCGCGGTTCCTATGCCGCCGGGCATATTACCCTGATCAATGAGCGTAACCGCCGAGGATGAAACCTGACGAGCGATTTTATCTGTTAATGGAGAAATATGATTATTAATACTATCGCCATTAAAAAAACTAAAAAGATCTTTGAGAAAAATTCTGCCGGCATCCGGCGTTAATATTAAATCAATACGTTTTCCGATACTCGGAATTTCGCCGTAAGCTTTTTTCTGCAGGGTTATGCGCCGCAATAATGATGCGGTGTCTTCCAACGTATCCAGACGGCGCGTGCGAACCGTAGTCCGGCAAAATCTTTTGCCGGGATAACGGGCAAACCATTCTGCTGAAAGCGCATAGGACATAGACTCATAACTCCGGTAAATCCCCAAGGAATTGGCGTAAACCCGCTGATGCCGTTCATCTTCGTACACCACGCTCATTCTGAAACCCGGATCGGAGAAGCACGAACGCGCTGCAGATAAAAACTGCTCCGTTATACTGGATTTTTTTTCGGGGCTTATAGCGTCAAAAATGTCTAAATCGGATGGAACCGGTTCTGCGGATGGCCACAGCCGGTTGCCCGGATCGGGATACGTTAAACGCGCCTTTGCCGCGGCCGCGCGTATCCACTCCGGCCAGTCGTTGTGCCATAAACCGGACCGCGAAACCCATACGGCCTTGTTATCGGATATTAACCGTATTCCTATGCCGGCCTCTTCGCCTTCGGATAATGCGCAGGAACGATCATATGGTAGCATGATGGCGGAAGTCAGAAAACGATCGATCAGTACATCCGCATCAAAAGCCCCTGTTTTTCGGCAATAATTGAGAATCGTCTGAGCCAGAGACTCTAACCGGTCTATCACGCAGACAGACTCTCCAGAATGCGCAGATAACTGTCGTAGCGATCCTGAGAAATTTCAGAGGTAGTTACAGCGCGACGCACCGCGCAAAAAGCTTCATCCATGTGGATACAGGAGGGATTGGAACAATGCGGGTTGAAAGCCCTGAATTCACGAAAATATTTTTTTAAATCTTTTTTAGAAATACCGGTTAATTCATATTCCTGTATTCCCGGCGTGTCAATGACCATTCCGCCGCCATCTATATAATAAGCCCGTACGGTCTTGGTTTCCTCGTATTCATCCGTCAAAGACCAGTCCTGAGTCTCGGGATCTACAGGCAAACTGCGGTCATTTTTTTTTCGTAAGTTATTAATTAAAGCGGTCTTTCCGACTCCGGCATGCCCCACAATCAAAGTTATTTTATTCCTGAGCATTTGCTTAAGTTCAGCCACATTGGAAGGCACTACCGTAGTGGTAAACAGAATTTTATATCCGAGTTTCTTGTAAACATCCAGTTGTTCAATAAACAGGTTATCTTCCGCCAAATCAATCTTGGTACAGCAAATTACCGGTTTATATCCTTTACGTTCGCACAGAACCAGATGGCGATCGAGCCAGTCCGTTCGCAGCACCGGTTCCTTGGCGGATACAATAATAACAATCTGATTGATGTTGGCCGCAACGGTATATTCCTGCTTGTGGTCCCTTGTGCCCGGATTTACAGCGGTATTTTGACGGCTATCCACTTTTTCAATAACACCTTCCCTTCCAGAAATAACACGGATATGCACGCGGTCGCCTACCAGAAGCGGCTCGCGAAGGTTCAATGGAGTGGCGGTTTTACAGCGGTATTCGGCGTTTCCGGACAGCACATAGAAATACGGCGGCTCCATCCCGGTGATATTACCGCCTACCGTACGGGCTTTGGGGACTTTATTTTTTTGTTGTTGATTCCGTTCCTGATTTTTCTGTTCCTGGCGGGGCGGTTTACGGTTTTTATCAGTCGGGCTCTGCTGTCCATGACGGACGCCATGATCTTTGCCGGATTTTCCCTGTTTTTTCGAAATGGTTTCCGCCGTTTTTTTTTCAGGTGTTTTTTTGTTTCCGATATCCTTAATCACCGGCTTTTTTTCATTAACTTGTTTCTGCAGAAATTTAGCTTCGGCAATTTTTTTATTCAGGGCCTCCAAATAATCTTTGGTCCAAGCCGAACGATGGTTGCTGGTATTATTGGAATTTTCAGTCATGTCAGGATTTTTTCAGGCTTTCTTTTTTTATAACTTCATGAATTCATTTTTTAACAAGTTATAGGTTTCCGATATATATTCCGGCATCACCTTGATATCGGCAATTACAGGCATAAAATTCGTATCACCGTTCCACCGCGGAACAATGTGCATATGAACATGATCATCAATGCCGGCACCGGCCACACGGCCCAGATTGATACCCATGTTGTACCCGTCGGGTTTCATCGTCTGATGAAGCACCGTAAGGCACTTCTGCGTGGTCTGCATAAAGTCCAGCAGCGTTTCTTCAGGTAGTGGTTGCAGATCCGCTGCATGCTGGTAGGGTACCACCATAAGATGACCGTTATTGTAAGGATACAGATTCATGATCACGAAATTGTGCGAGGAGCGATACAATATCAGGTTTTCCTTGTCTTTGTCGGCCTGGGGTTTAAAACAAAAAATACAGCCTTCGCCTTCGCTTTTGTCACCCGCTTTGATGTATCGCATGCGCCAGGGCGCCCATAATTGAGTAGGCACGGTCGTCTCCTAAATTTTGTAATTAATCAATTTCTAAAAGTACTTAATTTTGTGATGATTTTCAACTGAAATGCTTATACCTAGCATATATTTTGTTCGTTCATGAAGCGGGTGGCTCTTTCCACAATCCTTTGGACTTGATCAGAGCAATCAATTCCTGATCGGCATCATGCATATCAATATTCCTCGCAACCAGCGTGCGGCCGACATAAAGATTGACCTTACCTGAGCCAGCCCCGATGTATCCGAAGTCGGCGTCGGCCATTTCGCCCAGACCATTGACGATGCAACCCATAATCGCAATCTTAACATCCTGCAGGTGAGCGGTCTGGCTCTTAATGCGCGTTGCGACTTCCTGAAGATTAAATTGTGTGCGACCGCAGGATGGACAGGTGATATATTCCGTCTTGGTAAAACGCCGGCGTGATGCCTGAAGGATGTTATAACTCAGACGCAGCCGCTCGCCCGGCGCCATCTTTGGGTCGTCAATGACCACCGCATCGCCGATGCCGTCACACAACAGTGAACCCAATAAAGCGGATGCATGATACAATGTCGGAGTAACAGCCCGATCATAATGCGAAGCGTTATAGCGCAAGACAACTGGCAGCCGAATACCGCGGGCAGACATGGCGGCTATTAGAAGACGGTTCACGTGCACAACATCCGGATGGCATAGAGATAGGAAAATCTGTTCTGTAAATACCGATAGTCTCTCTGCAATCCTATTCATTGCGTTATGAATCGCGCCGAGTATACGGTCGGTACCGGTGATGGATTCAAGGTTTATCTTAATTTCAACCGCTTTATTCTGCAGGATGGAACGGAATTTATTTTGAAATTCTTCAGCGTTTTCCATTAAAAGGGCAAACAGGTCCGAATGATAATTTATCACGAACATTTCGCCAAACTGATTTTCCAAACAGTCGTTAAACCGATTGATGCCAACGGCAATGACCGGCTGTGGTTCATCATTAACAAAATAATGATTCGTTTCTGTGTTTTCGTCGGTATACAAAATTTCTGCGGGCTGCTGCGGATACAGCGGATTATGAATAATTTGTTGCCAGACCCCGGGGTTGTCCATGCCGTCGGTGGTCAGCCCGACACGGACCGGCGCATTGCCGCCGAGCAGCAGGTTGCCGGCGCGGACGGTGTGAGTATAGCGACGCTCAAAATAAAAGGGATGCCGTGCATCCGGAATGCTGATGGGCGTGGTCGCGGAAAGGGGTTCCGTCAGCAGCCGGTTGTATTTATCTGCGATCGCGCGGGCCGCCGGGATTTCGTTGACAGAATCCTCAGTCAGCGATACGCGGATGGTATCGCCAAGCCCGTCTTCGAGGAGGGCGCCTATCCCGACGGCTGAGCGGACGCGCCCGTCGTCACCGTCGCCGGCTTCCGTAACGCCGAGATGGAACGGATAGTCCATCTTCAGCTCATACATCCTGGCGGCCAATAAACGGTAAGCGGCAATCATAATCTGCGTGTTGGATGCTTTCATGGATACCACCAGTTGCCGGTATCCGTAACGCTCGCAGATACGTATAAACTCTATGGCCGAGGCCACCATGCCTTCCGGTGTGTCGCCGTAGCGGCTTACAATGCGGTCGGACAGCGAGCCATGGTTAACGCCGATACGCATCGCAATGCCCCGATCTCTACAGCGCTCCACCAAAGGCCGAAAAGCGGCATCAATCCGTTCCAACTCGTTGGCATATTCGGCGTCCGTGTATTCACGGAAGGAAAAACTTTTTTTATCGGCATAATTGCCCGGATTGATGCGGATTTTTTCAACGAACGCCGCTGCTTTCATGGCAGCGTTTGGGGTAAAGTGAATATCAGCGACCAGCGGAACGTGTACACCCTCTTTGGCCATGCGTTCTTTGATCGCTTTCAGATTTTCGGCTTCCCGCAGGGAGGGAACGGTAACACGAACAATTTCACAACCGGCTTTTGCCAGCTGAGCTATTTGTTTCACCGTGGATACCGTATCCATGGTCGGGCAATTCGTCATGGACTGGATGCGTATGGGATTGCGCCCGCCGATAACGACCCCGCCGACCGAAACTTCCCGCGTAGGGCGACGTTTATAACTGAAAGGATTTTCGCAGTAGTTCAATAATTATCCTGTATATTCGGACAGACGGCCGGTCATTCTATCACCTGGTCGCGGCGATAGATACGGATGATTCCGTTTTCCAGCCGCTTAAATATCTTGGACAGGGTTTCCGAATCTTCGTTGGACGAAGTGCACAATACCATATAAAGTTCCCGTCCGTCAAAAACAATCCGGCGCATGTGTACAGTGAGTTTGCCCTCCCCTACCAGCAGTTCGCTTTCATACGTTTCGGCTTTAGGCGCGGCACTAACGGCCCAGTTCATGCCGTTAACCACCTTGGCCAGCGTCTCCCCGTCGAGTACCCGCGAACCAACCGTCGTCACCGGTTTACGCTCCGTATCATAGAGTCCGCCCGCCGCGAAATGATGCTCGTTGACATGGAACATCATCAGCATCAGCAGAGCGTCTTCGCGCTGTTCGGAGCGTTGCTTGCGCCGCTCAAAGCACTGCCGGATCACCTCAATCTGTCCGCGGAGTTTGTTGCTCGCGCATACCGGATGCGATACAAAACAGGAGCGCCCGCGGCAGGTATCCACCGGTTCCCCGCAAAGTTGAGCCCGCCAGTAATCCATGGTTGGCACCATTTTGGAAGTAATAGCTTCGCGCTGAAGCGCTTTGCCTTTCTCGTCCTTGCCAACATACAAGGCGGCGTCCCACAAAAACGCCTCCACTTCGGCCAACTCATACGGACCGCACTTCGCCATCAACGAATCAAACTCATCCTTATTAAAAACCGACTTGATGAGATTGATCTTAAAATCGCGGCTTAGTTTTTCTTCTGCCATAAGGACCTCTTTCTATGAAACCTCTGTGTTTATGGTTCGATATCAAATGTTGTATTATTCCGGTTTGGATGAGCGCGACATCAATTCGGCCATGGCCTGCTTAGGATCTTTACCTTCGAACACAATTCGGTAAACCTGTTCGGTGATGGGCATGTCAACCTGATATTTCTGAGCGAGTGCCCAGGCCGCCTTCGCGGTAAATACACCCTCGGCCACCATCTTCATGGATTTCAGCACTTCATCAATGGTTTTCCCTTTTCCCAGTTGAATCCCGACATTCCGGTTTCGGCTGAGATCGCCGGTACAGGTCAGAACCAGGTCGCCCATTCCGGAAAGCCCGAGAAAGGTCATTTCCTGTGCGCCCATTTTTTTTCCAAGGCGCAGAATTTCTGCCATGCCGCGGGTGATGATAGCCGCCTGCGTGTTGTGGCCAAATCCCATACCGTCACTGATGCCGGCCGCTACGGCAATTACGTTCTTCAGCGCGCTTGCCAGTTCCGATCCGACAATATCATCCGTGGTGTACACGCGAAAGCGGTCGTTGCTGAATATCTGCTGGCAATACCTGGCAATGTCCGGATCCTGCGATGCGATGGTCACCGCGGTCGGATTGCCCTGCGCCACTTCCCGCGCAAAACTTGGTCCCGATAAAAACGCCAGCCGGTCGCGATTGGAAGCGGGCAGAATTTCATGCAGTAATTGTGACATCGTCAGCAGCGTCGTGTTTTCCAGACCTTTGGTGCAGTTGACAATGATTGCGCCGGGATCCATGTAGGGAATGGCTTCGGTCATCACCCGACGGGTCGCCTGCGCGGGATTAACCTGAAGCAAAACCGGTTTATCCGCGACGACATGCCGTATCTCTGAAGTAGCGGTAATCAGCGGCGACAACTTGAATCCGGGCAGAAACGTCTTGTTTTCCCGGGTAAAATTAATTTCTTCGGCCACCGCTTCTTCATGAGACCACAAGGTAATCGGGTAGCCGTTTCGCGCCAGCAATATCGCCATGGCTGTTCCGAAACTTCCGGCGCCGATGATGCCGATCGGCATATGGGTTTTATCGTTATTCATCAAAAAAATATAATTAATCTATTGTTGCCGAGCAAGAATTAAATGCAGATTAGAACCGGTTCAGCGGGATTAATTATTTTTTAACCGCTGAATCACTTCTTCCAGACGGCGGCATCCGACAAGCTGTACGTCTTTGATGGCGCCAAGGTCCTTCATCTGGCTTTTCGGAAGAATGATTTTACCGAAACCGAGTTTGGCTGATTCGCGAACCCGGCGTTCGATATTCGATACGGCGCGGATTTCGCCGCCGAGGCCGACCTCGCCGATAACGGCGGTCTGGGCATCGACGGGCACATCCAAATAGCTGGACGCCAGCGCGCAGAGAACAGCCAGGTCCGCGGCCGGTTCGTCCACAGTCAGCCCGCCGACGATATTCATAAACACATCCGACTGGCCCAGCGGCAGACGCACGCGTTTTTCAAGAACGGCAATCAGCAGTTGGAGGCGGCGTAAATCAAATCCCGACGCGGTTCGTTGCGGAATCCCATAGTTCGTCGGGCTGACAAGCGCCTGCGCTTCTACCAGTAATACACGCGACCCTTCGACAGCCGGCATGACTACGGAACCGGACTGGTCCACGTGCCGCTCGGATAAAAATAATTCCGACGGATTAGCTACTTCCTCAAGTCCGATGCCCGTCATCTCAAATATCCCGATTTCGTTGGTGGAACCGTAGCGGTTCTTGGTCGCGCGGAGAATGCGGAACAGATGCCCGGCATCGCCTTCAAATTGCAGAACGGTATCCACGATATGTTCCAGCACCTTGGGACCCGCCAGCGTACCGTCCTTGGTCACATGCCCAACAAGAAATATGGTAATGTCCATGGATTTAGCAATATGCATCAGCAGAGCGGCGCATTCCCGCACCTGGCTCACGCTGCCGGGGGCGCTCGGAATTTCTTCGCGGAACAGCGTTTGTATGGAATCAATAACAACCATAGCCGGCCGTTGCCGGATAAGGATCTGCGTGATCTTACCCAAATTGGTTTCTGCAAGCACTTTCAGTCTGTCTGCGCGCGGCGCGATACGGTCGGCACGGGAACGGATTTGTTGCACCGATTCTTCGCCGGAAACATATAAAACATCATCCTTCAGCGCCGAAGCCATCTGGAGCATGAGCGTGGACTTGCCGATACCGGGATCGCCTCCCACAAGAACGACGGAGCCCTTCACGATGCCGCCGCCCAATACACGGTCCAACTCCGCTATTCCCGTCGCCGTGCGGTGATCAACCTGCAGAGCGATGGCCTGCAAATATACCGGTTCGGATAAATCCGTAACGGCCGCGCTGTCAATTTCCCGAAATTGTTTCAGCATTTTCTCCTGCGCGTGCATCGTTTCAAGGTCTGCGCTGATTTCTTCAACAAGGCTGTTCCATGCGCCGCAATCCGGACATTTTCCCATCGCCTTGGGCGATCGGTATCCGCATGACTGACAGACAAATTGGGTTTTAGGTTTGGGCATTTTAAATAACAATCATATTCATTATTATTATTTTGATATCTTCTCCCCTACCTTATCCAAAAACGCATGATTGATATCAAGGTTACCATTGATCTGGTCCCGCGCGCCGGCAGTCTTTGTAACGGGGCTGTAAGCCGTTTCGATAGCTTTATCCTGGATTTGAATGTACGCGCGCGTCAATTCATGCCAGTCATCCGGAATCCGCTTATCGACGCTAAATCTGAGCGCTTCATTTTTACCGGCTACCGGACTTCCTTTTACTACGCCCAGAATTTCAAGATAATATTTTCCAAAAACCTCATTGGCCGATGTGATGCGATGTATTTTCATTGTATTGAGTTTGTTCTGGCGGTTCAGTTTTTCTGCCAGCCCGGTATTCATCTTTCTGGAAAAACCCATATACGACCCTGATTTCAGGTCTTCCGTAGCCGCATGGATATTCTGCAAATTTTGATTCAGCAAATCGGCGGGAAATTCTTCCGTTAAATCAAACCCGTTATTGATAAATGCCGTATCGGTGACACGGTAAACTTCCATTTCGCTACGGCATTGTGCGATCAGTTTTTTGATCTGATCTTTCTGATCAGCCTTGAGACCGCCGCATGAATTCGGCAGAAGGAGGACAAGTAATACTGTAATGAATCGGATGCGAGGCATGGTACCTTAAGGTTCAAGGATAGTAATTATTTTCGCCGGTGATTATCCATATCGCCATAGGTTCCGCCGAACAGAATATCCCGTATCGGTTCGCTGGCAAGGAAATCATGAGGAAAACCAAGATCGATCCGGCTGGCTTCATCGAGCGTTTGCATTGTATCATCGGGCAGCGTAAAATTCATGCACGCGAGATTGTCCTCAAGTTGTGCGGCGGTGCGTGCGCCTAATATCGGAATGATGACACCGGGCTGTTGCCGCACCCAGTTAATGGCGACCTGTGACGGCGTGCGTCCCAATCGCCCGGCGACGGCGGTAACCGTTTTGGCAATGGTTATGTTACGGTCGGACAAACGCGCGCTTCCCGGCTTTAAACGGGTGGATGCTGAGGGCACGGTTTCATTGAATTTTCCGCTCAGCACGCCGGCGCCAAGCACTGCCCACGGCGTCACAGCCAGATCCAACGTCCGTGCCATCGGCAGTAAATCGCGCTCCGGCGTCCGCTCAATCAAGCTGTACTGTATCTGTAAAGCCGTAAACGCCGTCCAGCCGCGCAGGTCGGCAAGCGTATTCGCCTGCGCGACAATCCACGCCGGAGTATCGGAAATGCCGATGTACAGAATTTTTCCTGCGCGGACCATGTCGTCAAGCGCGCGCAGGACTTCTTCCGGAGACGTCGTGAAATCCCATGCGTGCAGCCAGTACACATCGATATAATCCGTCTTCAGCCGCTTCAGGCTTGCCTCGAGGGACTGCACCATATTTTTCCGGTGATTGCCGCACGCGTTAGGGTCGCCGCGGCGCATCCACAGGGAGTATTTGGTCGCCAGCACCAGGCGTTCGCGTTCCGAAGCGATAAATTCCCCGACGAATATCTCGCTGGTGCCTTCGGTATAGCGGTTGGCGGTATCTATGAAATTTCCGCCGGCGCCGACATAGGCGTCAAATATTTTTTTACTCTCTGCTTTCGAGGCGCCCCAGCCCCATTCCTCGCCGAACGTCATCGTGCCCAGGCCTAATTCCGAAACGCGCAAACCGCTCCGTCCAAGAAGTTTGTATTTCATAGCATGCCTTAAGCTGTTTTCAAAATATCAAGAATCTTTTGTGAGGCGGCACCGTCACCGTAAGGATTTTTAGCGCCGGCCATCTTATGATAAACATTTTCAGCAGTCAGTAATTCCATAACGTTTTTCATAATGGATGCACAGCCGGTGCCTACCAGGCGCGCGGTACCGGCCTCGATACCTTCTGTACGTTCGGTGACATCCCGCATCACCAGCACCGGTTTGCCAAGCGATGGCGCCTCTTCCTGCACCCCGCCCGAATCCGTCAATATAAAGAACGACCGCTTCATCAGCCAGATAAATTCCGGATAATCCAGCGGCGGCAATAACCGGATGCGGGGATGGCCGTCCAGGATTTCATACACCGGCTTCTGGACATTCGGATTCAGATGGACGGGATAAATCATCTGTACATCCGGCCTGGCGTCAGCGATGGCGCGGATGGCGCGGCAAATCTCACGAAACGGTTCTCCGAAACTCTCGCGCCGGTGTCCGGTTATCAGGATAGTTTTTTTCCTGATATCCAGAAACGAAAATTTTTCTTCCATCGATGCGTGATATTTTGTTTCGACGATTTCGACGCTCTTCAGCAAAGCGTCGATAACCGTATTACCGACCATCCAGACGTTTTTTGTTATTCCGGAGGCCTTAAGATTTGCGACCGCACGAGGCGTCGGCGCAAATAAATAATCGCTGAGTTGATCGACGACGATCCGGTTCATTTCTTCGGGAAACGGGGCTAATTTATCAAAGCTGCGCAAACCGGCTTCTATATGTATAACCGGAATTTTATTGTAATAACCCGCCAGGGCGCCCGCAAAGGCCGTCGTTGTGTCGCCCTGTACAATGAGTCCGTCAAAAACTTTACGGCGCAAATAAGCCCCTGTTAATCGTATAAGTTCGGCGGTCAGATAAAACAAATCCTGGCCTGGCTTCATCACGTTTAAATCATCATCAGGCGTGATGCCAAAAAAATTCAATACCGTATCCAGCATATCCCGATGCTGGCCAGTAATAAGAATGGAGGATTGAAAATGCTCCGGCTCTCTTTCCATACCTTTGATGAGCGGTGCCAGCTTGATGGCCTCCGGGCGTGTGCCCAATATATACAAAAATTTTTTCATGGGTATTATCGCCGCATCCTGGTTATTTCCGGGTCCGCATCCTCCCTAATCATACCCGGATCCGCGCAGGGCCTCAGCAGATACTGCACATCCCGATAATGCTGTTTCTGCGGATCCAGCCATACGGATTCGTCATCCTTATTCAAAATGACCGGCATGCGATTGTGTACCGCCGCAACCACTTCATTCGGTTCGGTGGTGATAATTGTGCAGGAAGTAATAACGGTATCCGTATTGTTCGTATCTTTCCACACATCATATAAGCCGGCGAAAGAGAAAATATTCCGGTCACGCCGTGAGAACTTTACCGGTATTTTTTTTTTATTTTCTTCCCGAAACTCATAAAACCCGTCGGCCGGTATCAGGCAGCGCTTCTGTGCAATCAAATGACGGAAGGACGGTTTTTCATGCAGGGTTTCGGCGCGGGCGTTAAACAGTTTATTGCCGATTTTCGTATCTTTGGCCCAGAACGGTATCAGTCCCCAACGCATTGCCTTCAACGCAGGACGGTTGTCTGATAAAACCACCGCCAACACGGTTTGCGTCGGAGCAATGTTCTGACTTGGACGGTAAAAGGTTATTAAGGAATTAAATTCTTCAACATCCAGCGTGTACCGATCCAGAATATTCTGTAAACTGGCCACTAGGGTAAATCGTCCGCACATAAATCGGCGTTATCCGGATCCGTTAAACGGTTTATAGGCTGCCGATCTATTCTTTTTTACATCCGGCAGCCATATATTAATATTGGTAAGGGCATTCAGAATCTCAACGGCCTGGTTGGTATCTGAAAATATCGGCGTGGTAATTACTTGCCCCCGCTCAAATGCCGCTTAATCTTCGCCTGATGACGCTCGGCCAGAAAACGTACCGGTGTTCGCTGGGGTATCGCAGCGATGATATCTCCGTAAACCTTTTGCGCATCGGCGAGCCGGGAGACGCTTTCGTAACTGCCAGCCAGGGCAAACTGAATCTCCACCGCTTTTTCGTGTTTCGGATATTCGCGAATGAATTCCTCGTACAACGGAATGCATTTATTGAGGTCTTTGGAAGATTCCAGAACCTGCATCATTTCCAGATACCGGTTGGCAATCCACTCCTGGCTTAGCCCGTTGGGATAGGTTTTACGTACCTGCTTGTAGATAGCCATCGCGCGGTCAAAATCATTTTTGGCCTGATACTGCGTACCAATACGGTACATGGATTCTTCAATCCGGAACGCTTTCCGGGCATCGCCTCTGACGCGCTCGGCCAGTTCGGCATATACCCGCATGGCCTGGTCAAACCGGCTGCTGTCTTCATAGCGCCGGGCGATCCTGTAAAGATTAACGTCCGTGACCCAGCGCGAGGTTGGATTGGATGAGCGGATATTCATGTACGCAGAATAGGCATTATCGACCTGCCCTTCTTTTTCGAAGGTCAGCGCTTTTTTGGCGGCAATCCACTCGCTCAGGTCGGCGTAAACGGAGAGCAGATTGTACAGTTCCCGAGCCTTAGCCCATTGCTTCTTTTCCCAGAAAACCTTTTCCTGCGCGAGCACGTTTTGCACCATGAGTTTCTTGTCGCCGTCGCCGGTGGACTTGCGGAAATGTACGCCTTTATCGGTACCAATCCAGATGCTCATATCCTCGGCAAACAGCACCGCGCGCACGTCGTTGGAGGGCAGGCCGTCTTCTTTGGTGTAATTCATCCAGAAAGTATTATTATAAAAACTCAACCCTTCCTTGGTACCTACGAGAATCATACCGCCCCGGGAACCCACGACGCACTGAGTGTTGTTGGATATCAGCCCGTCTTCGGTAGTATATTGTTTCCAGTTTCCGTCGTAGGTGACGATGCCTTTGTCCGTCGCCAGCCACTTCGTGTCTTTCGCGTCAATATAAAATCCACGCACATCATTGTATTCGACTTCACCGGTGCTGAGGATGGCTTTTGGTTCGTTGTCAATTTGCACCAGATATTTATCGACGATCAGCCACAGGACGTTGCGGCTGTCGAGCAGGACAAATTTGACTTTATCGCCGGGCAGACCGTTTTTGGAAGTGTAGGTTTTGTTCACCCCGCCGCTGATAATCAGGCCCTGGTCGCTGGCGGCAATGTTGGATTTGTTGGTCGGGCGATAGATGAACCATGAGATCGCCTTGTTGCTGAACGCGCCCCACATCGGCGTCCATTTGGTCTGGTTACGGCTCTGCTTCATGTAGCAGAGGGCGTTCCGGCTGACGCCGTTAATCACCGCCCATACGTCGCGGTCCGCGTCCATATATACCTGCCGGACATCCTTGCCGGGAAGACCGTCCACATAAGGCGTCAGCGCGCCGAGGTTGATGTCGCATTTCACCACGCCGTTGGCCTGGGTCGCAATCCAGAGATTCGTACCGTCAAGAAACACGTTGTTGATGCCGGAGCCGATCTCATAGGTTTTCCATTCCACGCCGCCTCTCATGTCGTTCATGATATCCCGGCGATGCAGTTGATCATAATAATCGGTAAGCCGGTAGAGGATTTCCATATCAGCGGAAGATTTGGCGAGATCCGCATACACCGGATCAGAGGATCCTTGGCCTTTTTGCTTTTCTTCCATAACGGCGATTTTGTATTTCGCTTCGTCGAAGCGGAGATGATCCGGAAATTTATTATTCAGCTTCTGCAGCAGCCGTGCAGCCCCGAATGAATCACCGTCAGCTTCCAGAAGGACGGCCATTTTCCAAAGAACGGTTTCGACCAGCGGATCGTCCGGATAATTATCCATGAACTGCTGATAATATTTCTGTGACTCGGATACTTTCTTCTTTATGGCATACTGATCCGCCAGGGTCAGTATCGCGGGCTTCACCGAGGCGTGCTTCGGAAATCGTGTGACGAATTCCTTCAGCAAATCCAGTCCTTTATCCGTTTCGCCGACATAAAAGAACATGTGCGCGATGCGGTACATCGCTTCGGGAATTTCTGCCGCGTCACGGAAGATCTCTTTTTTTATCAACAGGTAATAATAATGCGTAGCTGTGGCATATTGGCCCATGAGGTGTTCTTCTTTGGCCCGGTCAAATATCACGGAGGCGATTTTTTTGGCGTTGGCCTGCTCAAAATACCGGTTGAAACCGAGTACGCCGCCGGCCCATATCTGGTTATTGCGGTCGATGCGGAGCGCGCGCAGTTCATCGGATATCAAACCGGTTTTGGAATTATAAAACCGCTCCGAACCGCCTTCGACCTGAAACACGCCTTCGTCTTTAGAAGCCGCCCAGGCCGCGCTCAGCATATCCGTGTCCACCGCGTAAATCGTTTTACCCTTCAGAAAAACCTGGCAGGTGACGCCGTTGAATTTCCCGATGCCCTTGTTGGTGGCAATCCAAACATTGCCCTCGAGGTCCACGCGGACATCGTTAATCGTGTTATTCGGCAGGGCGTGGCTGTCGGTGTTGTACACTTTCCATTCCTTGCCGTCAAAACTGATCAGACCTTTGTCGGTGCCCAGCCAGATAACGCCGTCCCAATTGGAATGAATAGCCCGGATTTCGTTGGTCGGCAAAGCCTTATTGGTGCTCTTCTGGTCCCATTGAATCCACTGGTCATCCCGTGTACGGCGAATGAGTCCTTTGTTGGTCCCGATCCATAGCGCTCCGTCGCCGTCTATGTGCAATGCTTTAAAATCATCCGTCTCAAACTTCACGGCGCCCTTTTGAACACCTTTGGAATAGTGTACGATCTTCTTAGGATTCCACATATCCAGTCCTTTGGCGGTGGCAATCCATAGATTGCCCTCATCATCGATTTCTATCGCGCGGACTTCATTCGAAACCAGCCCGCCGTTCATGTCGATGAACGTAAAATTTGTCCCGTCAAACTTCATGACGCCGGCTTCTTGTGTGCCAAAATAGGTAAAGTTATCTAGGAAAGCGATTGAGGTAATCGTTACATTCCGGTCGTTTTTTGTCTTGGGTTCCCATTTTTCCCATTGCGCAGATACCTCCGACAACTGAAAAAATAAAAAGCCATAAAGAATTAATGTGCTGAACGTGATAGGTTTCATATTGATTCTCAATACTTAATGGATATTTGTGTATTTTAATTGAAATTTATTATAAGACTTTTATATGGCTTTATCAATATAAAATTCGAGAAATTTAAACAAATTGTAATCATCAAAAAAAACATAACAACCATTATATATTACAACATAATACTTGCATTATAAAATGTATAGAATTATAATGCTTTACCTATTTAATAAAACGGAAATTTAAAGGAGTCTAAGCGATGAAAAGATTATTACTGCTTGGTTTGATGATTTGTATCACGAATCTGTCCCTTTATTCGCAAGTTCGAAAAGTGGTCCTGCTAGAAGAAGCAACGAATGCAAGCTGCAGCCCTTGCGCAACCTACAACCCTGGATTGCAGTCATTCATAGGTTCTCATTTTGGTGGTGTCATTTCGGTCCGTTATCATGCCTGGTGGCCGGGATCCAATGATCCGATGTATACGCATAATACGGTAGACAATCAGGCTCGAATAAACTATTATGGAATTAATTCGGTACCCAATTATACTATGGATGGTTTGCTATCCGGTGTGCCCGGTGATCCAAATTATATGCGATACCAAATGATTAGCAATTTAAAAGATTTATCCCCCGTAAAAATTGATATCCAAACCAATATTGATGCCGATTCTGTTCGGGCAGTAATCCAATTGATAGGTTTGCAAACGGTATCTGAAACCGGTTTATACCTCAGAACAGCCATAATAGAGCGTGAAATTGTATATGCCACACCTCCGGGTAGCAACGGTGAAAAAGACTTCAGGGACGTTATGCGTAAGATGATGCCCAATGCGGAAGGAATATCTATTGCTTCTATAAATCCCGGTGACACAGTAATCTATATCGTCTCTCAACCGATACTGAGTCCCTGGATATGGGACAAGCTTGCCGTCGTTTCATGGTTGCAATCGAATACAACAAAAAACATCATCCAGGCAAACATAAGCCTGCCAACTTATATTATTGAAAGCTCCGAAACCGTTGCTGATTTTTTGCAACCGGCTCAATCCTACACGCGTCATTACTGGATTAAGAACGACAATGCGGACAGTTTGAGACTGCGTTTAATCCCTAAACCGGTCCAATTGGCAAGCGGTTGGAGTTATACGTTAAATTATAACAGTGCCGTTGTCGATTCATTTGATGTTACGATTCAGCCCGGCGATTCCGCGCTCTTTGAACTAAATATCAACACGGGTTCGACCGGCACGTCCAAAATTGACGTTTTTGCCCGGAATTTGAACGATCCTTTAAACTACGGATATACCGTACATTTCGTCGGGGTTATTAAAGAAGGCAATATCTTATTTGTTGACGATGACGGTAATTACACAAATGAAAATTATTATTACGCGGCATTTGACAGCATCAATGCAGATTATACCGCCGTATCACAAACCGATCTCCTGGTACTGAATTCCCAGGTTACCACTAGTGATTTCGCTATGATATTTTGGAATACCGGATGGGGATTCCCGGCTTTTATAGTAGAAGATATATCCTTCTTGACATCATATTTGGATGCCGGTGGTCGGCTCTTCATTGCCGGTCAGGATATCGGATGGGATGTTTTTGATCCGGACGGAAGCAGCAATTTTTCGGCCGCTCAGAATTTTTATCATAATTATCTGGGCGCGAATTATCTAAACGACGTCTCCGGAGGCACCAGCATTTCCGGAATGCCCGGTGATTTGGTAACAGACGGTATCAGCGCCCCATTAGCAACGCCCTATGGCAGTGATCAATATCCTGAACAAATATCCAGTTATTCCGGCAGCGGAAGTATAGAAACAATGAAGTATAATAATAACTATATCGGCGCTGTTCGCAAGGATAACGGCACTTATAAAACGTTCTATATGGGAATAGGTCTGGAACAGGTTGGTAATGCCAGCATGAGAAAATTGTTAATCCAGCGTGTGGTTGACTGGTTTAATAATCTCCTTGATGTTCAGGGGTCTGATCATCAGCCTACGGCTTTTAATTTAGGTCAGAATTACCCTAATCCTTTTAACCCGGTTACTTCGATTGACTATGCTATTCCTCAAAGTAGTCACGTAAAACTTACAATATTTAACGCCTTGGGACAAAAAGTACGGGATCTTGTAAACGAGACGCTTGCCCCGGGAAATTATAAAACCATATGGGACGGAAAAAATCAGAATGGCGCCGTGGTTTCTTCAGGAATCTATATATATAGATTAGAAGTTGGTAATAATGTAGCTCAGCGAAAAATGCTTCTGATTAAATAACCCTTTCTCATCGGTATATACAAAAGCCCCGTATTTTTTAAAGCGGGGCTTTTTTTATTTCGACCGACCGCCCCACGTTGTCCTTTCAACCGACCGTTCCCACCGCTGTCATTTCGACCGACCGCCCCACGTTGTCATTTCGACCGACCGCCCCACATTGTCATTTCGACCGACCGCCCCACGTTGTCATTTCGACCGACCGCCCCACGTTGTCATTTCGACCGACCGCCCCACGTTG
>CAZSRX010000011.1:26451-94525 GCA_964609675.1 uncultured Bacteroidota bacterium
ATCTCCGCAATCACTCTCTGAAAGCACGCTAATGGTGATACAGGATTTCTCCGGCGATACATTGATGCAGAGTAGCGGTGAATCGTCGTGGATATCAATAATACTCTGCCGTCGAAATGACCGTAGTGTCTTTTTTTCCCAATTGTCATTTCGAAACGTCCTGGTCTTTCTATACGACGGTACATGCAAAATACAACAGGCTATGATACAAAGCCGAATGACGTTGAGAAATCCTGTATCTCCGCAATCACTCTCTGAAAGCACGCTAATGGTGATACAGGATTTCTCCGGCCGTTGCTTTATGTACAAGAACTATATTGCAGATGTATTATATTAGAATGATAGGCATCCTTTAGCCGTCGAGATAACCCTCCATCTGTGCTCACCATTTCGCCGACAGTGTCACTTCCACGCCCTTGAATTCCGGTTTCTGCACGCACACGCCGCCTGCGCAGATTTTGCCCTCGCGGCGGGAACCGGCGAAAATTGTCAAATCCGTTTTACCATACACATTCCAGTCTGCTTGCACGCCGCCCCAAAATTTTTTGTCCGATGTCTGATCCGTACTGCGCTCGCCTATCAGCGATATGGTATATTTTGGCGATCGTGAATAACTCAGCGTCACCATTTGACTGTAGAACTGCCGATCAGTCAGCTTGATTTTCGAATGCTGGTGTTCCAGAATCACTTTCACGGCGTCATGCTCCGCGAAATGCCAGGACGCGCTGTGGACAAAATTCAGATACCGCGCTTCCAGGTCTTCCTCCCGTCCGGCGGCCCATATCCATTGCCAGTCTTCCGGGTAATCCCACTCGAATTGCCCGTACATTTCCTGATAGAGCTTGAGGCGGTCATGATTCCGAGTGTAATTGTAATTCAGCGTGAGGATACCGGTTCCCACCACCGGATAGGATGCTTCCAGCAAAAAGCCCTGTTCGTCGTTCGCGTCCTGGACCAACTGATGACGGTTGAGTAACGCGAACAGATGTTCCCGAACCACCGTCGGCGGATTGTTGTACACAAGTCCTTCCTCCAGCCTGAAATGCCGGTAATCCTTGACTTCTGCGGAGAGGCTGAACGATTCGATGAGCAGATTGCCTGAGGCGTAAGCGGCGCGTCCTTTTTTCGGCCGGTCGGGATGATCATTCATGGCGTATTCGGTGTAGAATTTGACATTTTTGAAATTCAGTTGTGTGAAGGCCGAACCGGTCTGCATTTCCCCGCGACCGGTAAGCGTGGTGACCATATAGGTGGTGCCTACATGCCACTGTCTGAAGGGCTTTACGCGCACCTCGCCGCCCTGAATGGATTCATCGTATCGCTTGCCGGTTAGATCCCGCATTCGACCTCCCAGCAAAAGGATATCCGCGTACGTATGCTTAAAATCAAATTTCAATCCGTCCAGATTAGTATCCCAGCGCAGATTCCGGTTTTCGTACGAACGCAACACCAGTCCGCGGCCGAGTATCGCATAAAAATTACCGACGGTGCCGGTAAAACCGCCGTTTTTGTACTCAATAAAGCGCTGGTAAATGCCCTGCCCCGGCTCCTGCTGGGAGAACGCGTACGGCGGCGTGTGGATCTCATACCGGAAACCGACTCGCCATTCGTCTTTCTTCAGGTAAAAATCTGTCCAGTTTTCAAAATACCTTTTCTTATATTCGCGGTCAACCGAGTATTCAGTATACAGATTGCCCTGCAACTGGAACTGGCCGAATAATTCGGGTGCTAGGGACAGGATCGGCAATAAAATATAAAATACAGACTGTTTATAGGATTTCACAGCAATCTCAATAGGTTAATTTATTTATTCGGTTTTTTCGCCAGCGCCAAGCAATTCCGCGATTTTTTCTTCCACCTTTTTTTCATCGCCTTTTCGGAATCCGGTGTGCCCGTAAACAATTTTTCCTTCTTTGTTCAGTAATACAGAAAACGGCGGCACCGTGACCTGATATAACTGCATCACTTCGTTGTTCGTATCCATCAGAATGCGGAACGGATATTTACGGCTGTTGACAAAGCTCGGCACGCGGCCGGCGGTTTTGGTGTCGTCCACGGATATCGAAACCATCTCAAATCCCTGCGCATGATATTTTTCCCAGACCGGAATCATGGACTTCATCTCATCAAGACAGGGCGCGCACCAGGTTGCCCAGAAATTGATCAGAATCGGGCCCTTGCCGTAAAGGTCAGACAATTTAACATTCTCGCCATTGACATCCGGCAGAATAAAATCCGGCGACTGTTTATCTACGGCAATCTGAGCCACTGCAGTCGTTGCAGCGTTGATCAGGCAGAACAAAGCAACCATAAAAATTTTTTTCATAATTTTCTCCGTATGAATAACACGCTTTGGTATTTAATGAACTCCGTTAAGGTAAGGATGGAACGTTAAGGGTGCCGGGTACAATCAGGGATAAACGGACCAGGCTGACTGCAATACAACCCCGGTATCATCATTCTGGAGGAAGGCTACAAGACAGATATCGCTGCCCCACGAAGGTTTTTTTGAGATGGCATAGGCCAGTGATTGTTCTTCACCCGCAGCCAGATTAATGGGAATGCCGTCCGGATCGCCGTAAAACCCGCGCAGAACATCGAAGAAATGCTTCAGACCGTTGGTGCCGGGCGGCTGGCTGAAATCCACCGATCGTTCAATGATAGCCATTCTTAATTTCACGTTACCGCTGACGGCGCTGATCCCGCGTAGGGCCACCGTTCCCGCCAGCGAGTCAATCAGCAGACGCGGCGCGGGACGGATATCCAACATCACGGACGCGGAGGTCTGCAACGCTAACGCCATACGGCTTCGCAGAGAATCCTCAAATGTAACCAGTTCTCTGGGCACTTCACTGCCGTTGAGATAAATGGTCGGCAACACCAGATAGGCACTGCCGGCTTTGTAATAATCGTACCGGTTAAGGTTCGCCGTGTCCGCCTCGAGGTACATGGGGTCATACTTACTCGGATAACTGGTGTGATATCCGATGCTCATAACTTTACTGACGCCGTAATCCAGCATGACTTTCTCAATGACTGCGTCATACGGCGGGCAGGGATTGCAACTGGTGTTGGAGAAATGCTCAATCAAGGCTATGCGGCCGGACGGGGATAAGGTTTCACTGATGTTCGTCTGAGCGCCGCCGCTGATGGTAATGCTCCTGGACGTCTCGTTAAAACCGTTTTTCTGAATCCTTAGATTGTAGGTTCCGGCAGGTAAACCGTTGTACGTAAAAAGTCCGCCTGGATCGGAGTACCCGAGTTGTACCTGGTTCAGGGATACCATGGCCCAGCCCGGGTTGGTGGTCACGCAAAGATTACCGGAAGGTACCGGTGTCAGCGTAAATTCAATGGTCTCCGTTCCGGCGCTGTCCAGATCCACTACCATCGAATCGGGCGCAGATTTATGACCGGCCAGCATTACATGAACCACATGTCTTCCTACCGGAATTCCGTTCAGAATATCGGTAGTGGTTTTAAGACCGGTTTTTTTATAATCCAGAAAAATATCGGCCTGCAGTGCGTTGTTGACCGATACGATGATCGTGCCCTTTTGCGTCTCATTGTTAAAGGATCTTCCATCATCGGTTTCGCAGGCGACCAGCAGAGCGGTTGTAAAAAAAATTACTGAATAAATTAAATATTTCATCAAAATCCTTTTTTTATCTCAAAAGTATCATCATTCAGGATTGTCTGACACTGCCCACGGTTAATGAAAAATGTATATAAACCTGACGCCGCCGCTTTCAGAGGCTCATCGCTTCCATCCCATACAATCCGATATTTACCCGGCGCCTGCATCCCGTCGAACAATTTCCGGATCGTGTGTTTTAACGTATTATATATAGACAGATTCACCGTCGTTTTCTTACCCGCCGGGATTGAATATGATATTTCAGTGGAGGAATTAAAGGGATTTGGGTAATTCGGATAAAGTGTAAAATCATGCCGGCTGCCGATTTCCCCTGAAGCGATTCCCGTCAGCGAGGCATAATTGAAAAAAGTGGCTTGCAAGACTTCTTTCGTTGGATCATTCTGTATGAAAGCCACGGCTCCTGTGGGCGCATCGGGATGAAACGCAAAAGGCGCGGCATTATAATTAAACGTAAAAGTGTGCGTATCGCCTACTGCCAGGGATATCAATGTTTCCTGCGCGTCCGGCACCATATCCAGCGGCGAAAATTCATAGTGCGCCCTAACCGAGTGGCGGCTGTTAAAATGCATGCCGATATTCGCCGTTCTCGCGGAGGTTCCTACCATTGGATGCATGCCGTCCACCCAGACTGTAGGGATATATTCGGGATTATAGTATATGACGCGCGCATTATTATCAACCGGATTATTTGCATAATAATTATCTGATGGTCAGCACCCGTTCCGTAGGGCAATAATGGTTTCCGTCGCCTGCCAATGCATAAAGTTCTGCACCGTCAAACTGGCGGAAGCGCAACCGCTTCAGTCGTCACCGCGGCTGCCTCAATAAGAACCATACGGATAGGCGTCTCCTGCGATGCCAATGAATGACCAAACATCATGAAAAGACCTGTTAAAAAAAATAGGGGCGTACAAATATCTCATATCTTAATCAAGTTTTACTTTATCAAGGTCATCTTTTTGGTTGACTGATTGGCACCGGATTGAAGGCGATAAAGATAAATACCTGCTGAAACGGACTCTCCCGCATTATTCCTGCCGTCCCACACAATCTGGTGCGCGCCCGCGTTTTGCTTTTCATGGACCAGCGTGCGTATCTCCTGGCCAAGAATATTGAAAATCTTCAGCGTCACTTCACGGCTCACGGCCAACCGATAACTGATTACGGTTGTGGGATTGAACGGATTGGGATAATTACCATTCAGCGCAAATTGAAGATTCGTATTGGGGCCGGCGTCAATATCAATGGTCACGGTGGATAAGGTAAAGGTTAAATCCTGATAATTCAAGGAATCGGATGCGGGATATACTCTCAGCGTAATATTTCCCACCGCAGGATTTATGTCCGTAGAAACGTCCAGATCGATTGGGCAGGTATCGCCGGCAGCAACGGAAAATCCGACAAGGCTGACATCCGGCGGATAACATCCGTTAGGCGTACACAAAGCACTGGTCCATCCGGAAGGTATCGCATTAACGGTTCGTTTAAGTTTCATGGATAACGAGCCCGCCGAATGGTTTATCACAAGCGCATTAAATTGCGCAAATTCTCCGGGTAATGCGTTTTTACTTAATACATTCGAGGTAAACGTAAAACTCTGCGCCACGGCTGATACACTCATCACGATGAAGGCAACGGCTGTGAAAAGTATGGTCCTTCGCATTATCAGACTTTCATTATTAGGTTTATTTTTTGTATTCATTATAATTAACAACCACAGAAATATCAAGCAAAATGATGATAAAAAAATACAAATGTCTTAAATACCCCTCAAAATAAAAACAACGATGTTTTCAAATAATGATCAGATCGTAAACACTTCCCCTATTTTCAATTCTTTCACGGATCCGTGAATCTTATTGTGTTTATCCATCTGTCGGATAAACCGGATCGGCTCTCCGGGCGGTTCGTCGGCCAGATCGAAGGTGCCGTAATGCATCGGGATGAATGTTTGTCCTTTCAGGTCGTGAAACGCCTGCACGGCTTCGCCGGGATTCATGTGATTGGTTTTCATGATATACGACGGCTTGTAGGCGCCGATCGGCATCAGACAGATGTCCGGTGCAAACATTTCTCCGATATCCTTAAAATGCGGCGCGTACGCGGAATCCCCGGCGAAAAATATTTTGTGTCGCGGCGTTTCAATGAGAAAACTGCCCCAGTGAATTTTATTCCGATCCCATGGCATACGGATGTACCAGTGCTGGGCCGGAAGAAAAGAAATTTTAAAATCTTCTTTAATGGTATATTGCTGGTACCAGCCCGCTTCCTGGGTTATGACATATTTGTTCATGGAGGCCAGCAACCCGCTCATGCGCAATGGAGTCAGGGCCGTTACATCCCGTGATATAAAACGGTTGATGGTGTCCTTGTCCAGATGATCGTAATGTCCGTGGGAAATCAGCAGATAATCAATATGGTCCAAATCATCCCACGACATAGGCATCGGCGTTTTACGTTCCTGGACCGGCAGATGGTTCAGCACGGGATCGGTCATCAGCCACCGTTTACCCACATGGATGAGAAAGGTGGAATGGCCGAGCCAGATGATGCAGTCCTTATGTATCTGCGCGAGTCGTCCCATGGTTTCTATCTCGGGTTTAAACGTATCAGCCGCTTTTTCTTCCTTCTGCGGATTACGCGAGGCAAACCATTTCATGATCGTGCCGAAGGATTTATTGGAAACTTCCAGATTCTCGTTCAGAAAGCGCCCGTCCAGCAAGGGACTGCCGGGATAGCCGGGCCTGATAAGCGGTAAATCCTTGTTCAGAAGGTAGGATACCGACGTTTCCTCTTTCAGCGCACGGCTGTAAAGGTCTTTGGTCAGTAGAAGGCCGGCTGTCTGAATACCGGCCGCTTTTAGAAAAGCTCTTCGGTTCATGGTTTTATAACTAGAATATTTTTCCGGCAAAATTATTCCGAACCGATAAAAGATAATCCGATACGGTTATGGGTTCAGCAGGAAACGCATATCCGATCCCGCCGGATATTCCTTGACCTCGCCGTTCTTGTAAAATATCCTGGCGCCTTTAATGCCGCCGAGCCGGACAGCGCCGTCTTCGATCCGCAACCACGTACCTTCACGGAGACCAACTACGATGTTATCGTTGACCTCATGAAACTCTTTGATGCGCTGTTCGCGCGTTTCGCCCATGTGCATGGAATTCGGGTCAGCGTCGATATAATGCGGGTTGATATTAAAGGGGACCAAACCGATTGCGTCAAATGACGGCGGATAGACAATCGGCATGTCGTTGGTCGTTTTAATCGAAACCGTGGCGACGTTGGTGCCGGCGCTCGCGCCTATATAAACCGTACCGTTCAGCACCCGTTCGCGTATCAGCGCCACTAAGTTTTCTTCGTAGAGTTTTTTCAATAAACGGAAAGTATTGCCTCCCCCAACGTGTATGGCTTTCGCCTGAAGGATGGCATCCGCCGCCTGGCCAAACTCATGAATGCCTCTGACTTCGACGCCCATCGGTTTGTAGCGCTGACGCGTTTTCTCCGTGTACATATCCCAGTCATGAAGCGCATACGGAACAAATACAATTTCTTTTATCGTACCTAAAAAATCGCTGATTTCGCCGGCGCAATGATCCAGATAACCGCCGCCGAAATTGGTGGAGTTGCTTATTAGAAGTGCGCGCATGGTATTCTCCGTTTTTTTTCTTTTCTTTAAACTGAAACCTAAGGAAAGCGCGTGTTTTTTTCAACCGAAATCGTTTTTATGTTTTCCATTGAAAAATAAAGCGGAATGCGTTACTTTTACCCGAAAGGATTTTAAGATAACCATGATAGACTTACGAAGCGATACTGTCACGAAACCGTCCGAAGCCATGCGCCGGGTCATGATGACCGCCGAAGTCGGCGACGATGTTTTCGGCGAAGACCCAACCGTTAATAAACTTCAGGATACCGTTGCGGAGATGCTGGGCAAGGAAGCGGCGCTCTTTGTCCCCAGCGGCACCATGGGGAATCAGATATGCATTCGGGTTCACACGGCGCACGGGCAGGAAATGATCTGCGACTGGAATTCTCACGTATTCAACTATGAAGCCGGCGCCGCCTCCGCGCTGGCCGGCGTGCAGTTAAAACCGATTGTCGGACAGGACGGCATTCTTACGGCAGAGCAGATTCAAGCGGCCATCAGCGACAACGATATTCATCACGCCGAAACGCGCCTTATAGAACTTGAGAATACGCATAACCGCGGCGGCGGCATTGTGTACCCTATCGAGGAAATCCGTAAAATTAAAACTATCGCCGAACGGCATAAAATTTCCTTGCATCTAGACGGCGCACGATTATTTAACGCGGTCTTATACTCGGGAATACCGGCTCGGGAATACGCCCGGCATGCGGATTCTGTCATGGTCTGTCTTTCCAAAGGACTCGGCGCGCCGGTCGGATCGGTCATCGCCGGCACTAAACCATTCATCGATAAAGCACGATGCGTTCGTAAAATGTACGGCGGCGGCATGCGCCAGGCGGGCATCCTCGCGGCGGCAGGCTTATACGCCTTAGAGAACAACGTCCAGCGGCTCGAACAGGATCACCGCTGGGCCCAACAGCTGGCAACGGCCATCGCGGATTTGCGCCCGTTTACCATTGATTTGTCTAAAGTCCACACCAACATCGTGATCTTTACTATCACCGATGACCGCCTGAACGCCGACGATGTCGTGGCGGAGCTTGAAAGCCGCCATATCGGCACGCTGGCTTTTGATAAAAAACGCGTCCGGATGGTCACCCACATGGATCTTTGCCAGGAAGATATTGACCGGACCATTAAAATATTAAAAGAAATTTATTCCTAACCAATTTGACAGAGGGTTCTACCCATGGAAAAACAGATTGAAGACCTCATCGCCGAACAACTCAAAAAACAGCAAAAAGACATCGATTATCTCAGCAATCCCTGCCATGACGCCATTAGCAAAGAACCGGAAGCGGTGAATCGGATTATATCCTGCGGCGCGTGCCGGATATCGTCCAGTCTGGGCATCAGTCCGTCCCGGGAAGTGGTGGGCCGCATGATTGACCATACGCTTCTGAAAGCGGATGCCACGGCCGCCGAAATCGACGCTTTGTGCGACGAAGCCGTGAAGTATTGTTTCGCTTCGGTATGCGTGAATCCTTGCTGGGTCAAGCGATGCGCCGAACGCCTGCGGCGCAAAGGCGTCGCGGTCTGTACGGTCGTCGGGTTCCCGCTGGGCGCCACCAGCACGCCAGCCAAGGCCATGGAAACGGAAATCGCCGTCAAGCACGGCGCCAACGAAATCGATATGGTAATCAATATCGGCTGGCTCAAATCCGGCGAATACGAGTTGGTCAAGAAGGACATTCATGAAGTGGTCCGGTATGCGGGCCGGCATATTCCCGTCAAGGTTATTTTAGAAACCTGCTTGCTCACGGACGAGGAAAAAATCAAGGCCTGCATTTTATCCAAAGAAGCCGGCGCGGCGTATGTCAAGACCTCGACCGGATTCAGCAAGTCGGGCGCCACGGCCGCCGATATCGCGCTGATGCGCAAGGTAGTCGGCGAAGAACTCGGCGTGAAGGCTTCCGGCGGCGTGCGCACCTACGAAGACGCCGTCGCAATGATTGAATCCGGCGCGTCCCGCATCGGCGCCAGCGCCAGCGTCAAGATTGTCACCGGAAAAGGCGCCGCCTCGGGTTACTAGGCCGCCCTATATATCAGTCAATCCATCCTTTACATAAGAGACGCCTATGAGCAACATCATCACCATCGACCGCCATATCATTGATATGGAACGCAAGCATCCCGGCGCGACCGGTGAACTCAGCGGATTGCTGACGGACATCGCCCTGGCCGGCAAAATCATTTCGCGCGAAGTCAACCGCGCAGGCCTTGAAAACCTCATCGGCGTTACCGGCAAAGAGAACATACACGGCGAAGCCATCAAGAAACTCGATAAATTTTCACACGACACGCTTGTCAAGATTATCGCCGGAGGACGGGGGGAGATTTATTTACTCGTCTCCGAGGAAGTCGAGCACCCCATCAGCTTGCGCGGACAATCTCAGGAGGGAAAATATATTGTCAACTTCGACCCGCTGGACGGTTCCTCCAATATTGACGCCAACGTCAGCGTCGGCACTATCTTTTCCATCCTGCACAAAGATTCCGGCACCGGCGACGAAATGCAGGCGTGCATGCAGAAAGGCTCTCTCCAGGTAGCCGCCGGCTACATCATTTACGGGTCCAGTACGATGTTCGTGTATACTGTCGGTAACGGCGTACACGGGTTCACGCTCGATTCGAACGTCGGCGAGTTCATCCTCACGCATCCGTATATGAAAATCCCCGACCGCGGAAAAATCTACAGCGCTAACGAAGGCAATTATCTAAAATGGGACCACGGCGTCCGCCGGTATATCGATTACTTAAAGGAAATCAACAAAGAAGACAGGCGCCCCTACACGTCGCGCTATATCGGTTCTTTAGTCGCGGATTTCCACAGAAACTTATTATACGGCGGTATATTCTTATATCCGGGCGATAAAATAAGCCCGTCCGGAAAATTACGCCTGCTTTATGAGGCCAATCCCCTCTCCTTCGTCATTGAACAAGCCGGCGGGATGTCCAGCGACGGACACCGGCGAATCCTTGATATTGAGCCAACTTCGCCGCACCAACGCACCCCGCTGATTATCGGCAGCCGCTACGACGTGGAGCTTGCCTGCGAATTCATTCAAGGTAAACGCTAAATCCAACGTTATACGCATGCAACCATTCAACACATCGTTCACTCTCGAATCCGCTATGGCCGTTCTGGACAAGCCCTACCGCGGAATTCCTTTCGATGCCATTGAATTTCTTTACAATCATCCTGCCGACGCGCGGTTGTCAAAGGCCATTCTGTACAATCTGCAATACGCCTATGTGGATGAGGCCCAAATCGATCCGGATTCGGAACTGATTCCCCCGACGGCGCTCTGGTACGCGATCGTCGCGGAAAATCATCTTTCGCCGGAACTGATTGATCCCGTCATATTCCTCCTCAGTTCCACCGACGAAGACTGGGATTATCTCACGGAACAAACAGCTTATGTATTCTGCTGTCTGGCGGAAAAATATCCGGAACTGGTTATTCCAAAAACTTTATTCATCATTGATAAATTAGCCGGCAGAAAAGCTTTTCTGCCCTATTTGTATTTATTCGATGCGCTCTTCTATGCCGACGTCAATCAATACAAAGAGCCGATTCTTAATATTCTTTCCAAAGCGCCTTTTCCCTACTACGAATCGTTTGCCTTACATGTCGCCTATGTCAAACTTCAGGACGCCGTTCCGATTATTGAACGGCTTCTGCAATACCATACTGAAAAAGAACCCAAAGAAAAAATCACTTATAACGAACTGAAATACGCCCTGGAGATTCTAAAAACAGGCCGGGTTGAGAATCCTGACCTGGAAAAGCCGTACAACCGCTTTCGGAGCAATTGGAAAGAACACTACCAGAACTTTGTTACGAATTTCATCGAGGCCTATGATAATCCGGAGTCTCTTGATGTTAATTTGGAAGAGGACTATGATGTTTTTGATGACTTTGATTACGATGAAAAACCCGCAATGCCCGCCCTCAATCTTCATATCGGCCGCAATGCTCCCTGTCCGTGCGGTTCGGGTCTGAAATATAAAAAATGCTGCGGTAAGGATAAATTCAACTGATACCTCTATCCCTTTCCAAGAAATTATTCCTGAGCAATTTCGTTGTATATAGATATTTGGTGGCTGTGAGTCATTTTAGCCGCTTGGATTTATATTGCTAAAAAAAGAATTGGTATGATTAAAAATCTTCAGGTGATCGCGTCCCACCCGCTTAAAGCAAAACCTGCCGGTTCGGATAATACCTTACAAACATTGGAAATTTATGTATCCGGAATCCGGGATGAAACTGAAGCCCTCCGCATTGAACAATCTTTGGAACGGATAGCCGGCGTAAATACACCCCGGGTCAGTTTTGCTAATCAGTTGATTACGGCCGTAATTGACAGCCGCGTCCTAACGACCCAACACATAGCGGATATTTTGCGCCATCAGGGCATTCAAGTCGCTGTGGAACAGAAATCCTTTCCCATCCGCGGCATGCACTGCGCCTCGTGCGTGCAAACGGCGGAAAAAGCCATTCGCAAAGTGCCTCAGACGTTGGGCGTCACCGTCAATCTGGCCAATCAATCGGCCCTGATCGCCTATCTGCCCTCACCCCGGACGTTGCCGATGCTCGCCGAAGCCGTACGCCAGGCCGGATATCAGCTGATAACCGAAACCACGGATCCGGTTGACTCGCAGGAAAAATATTTTCTGGCGCGGTATCATGAATTGAAGCGACGGTTCATGATTTCCCTGATCCTTACCTTACCGGTAGGGGCCGCTTCGATGCTGATGATCCACGAGCCATGGATATCGTGGGCGCAAATGATACTCACCTTACCGGTACTGGCCTGGTGTGGCCGGGGGTTCTTTGCCGGCGCGTGGATACAGGCGCGGCAATTCCGGTCGAATATGGATACGCTTATTGCTACAGGCACCGGCGCGGCTTTTCTGTTCAGCGCGGTGGTTCTGCTTTTTCCGCAGGGGTTCCCCGACGGGCATATCTATTTTGAAACCAGCGCGATGATTATCACGCTTGTGCTGTTCGGGCGTCTTCTGGAAGAACGCGCCAAACAAAAAACCCGCCGGGCCGTCGCCGCGCTGATGAAACTTCGTCCGCCAAAAGCGCGCCGCATAACTCCGGATGGCCGGGAGAACGAAGTCCCCGTGCATGAAATCCTTCCCGGCGACCGCATCGCCGTCAAGCCCGGCGAAACCATTCCCGTGGACGGCATCGTCGAATCCGGCGCCTCCACCGCGGACGAAAGCCTGATAACCGGCGAAAGTATGCCCGTAGAAAAATTTCCTTCGTCCGCCGTCACGGGCGGCACCATGAATGTCAGCGGTTTTCTTATTGTCCGTACTACCCGTACGGGACAGGATACAACCCTCGCGAAAATTATCGAACTGGTGCAGAACGCGCAGGGCAGTAAGGCGCCGGTCCAGAAATTGGTCGACCGTATCAGCGCTGTGTTTGTCCCAGCGATTCTAATCCTCTCGATTTTGACTTTTTTAATTTGGTACGTACTGCCTGAAAGCCCTTCCTTCCGGGACGCAATGATTTACGCCGTGACGGTACTCATCGTCGCCTGTCCCTGCGCGCTGGGGCTGGCGACACCGGCGGCTATCATGGTAGCGGTGGGCAAAGGCGCCGCGCTGGGCTTGCTGATACGAAACGCCGAAAGCCTCGATCATCTGGTTTCGGTCAACACGGTAGTGTTTGATAAAACCGGTACCGTGACGCTGGGTCGCCCGGAAGTGGTTTCGATGGAATGCATCAACCTGTCGCCGACAGGCTCCCGCGAGACCGTGGAATCGGTATTATGGAGCATGGAAAAACGCGCCAATCATCCTTTAGCCGACGCCATTACCGCGTATCTCAGGAACCGGCCAGGCCTGAACGATCAGGAAATTTCCGATTTTGAAAATCTCCCCGGCGCCGGCGTGAAAGCAATATGGAACAATCAGACGGTACGTATCGGCCATGCGCAGTTTATGATTAACAACGGTATTGAATTGAAGGATATATTCCCTACAGATGCGTCTGAAAATGATGCCCGAGAAACCACGATTTATATGGTTATAGACCGGACACCGGTTTGCCGAATCGTGATGGCCGACCGGATTTCCGCTTCCGCTATGACTGCCGTAAAATCCCTCAAGAACCAGGGCTATCGTACCTATCTGTTATCCGGCGACCGGGAGCCTGTAACACGGGCTATTGCCGGGGAACTGGGCATGGATGCTTATTTTGCGGATATCAAACCCGACGGTAAAGCCGCCGTGATTCGTCAATTGCAGGCCGCCGGTTCCAGAGTGGCCATGATCGGCGACGGCATCAACGACGCACCGGCGCTTACCGCGGCCGATGCGGGTATTGCGATGGGACACGGCGCTGATGTCGCTATCGAAAGCGCCGATGTCATACTCACCGGCCGACATCTGGAGCGCATTGTTACGCTTTTTGAATTGGCAAAAAAAACGCGAGCCACTATCCGGCAGAATCTGTTCTGGGCGTTCATCTATAACATTATCGGTGTCCCTCTTGCAGCCGGCGCACTTGTCCCTTTTTTCGGTATCGCCTTAAACCCGATGATCGCCTCCGCCATGATGGCGTTCAGTTCCGTGTCGGTTGTGATGAATTCGTTAAGACTGAATAAAAAAATCAGGGATAAAGTCTATCACGATTAATCGTAGTTTATTATACTTAGTATATATAAATTAAAATAATCCTTGACAATTACAAAAAATCGTGTATACTCTCCGCCCATGTAACCCGGGTAAAAGTGTTTTTAGAGTCGAAACCGTAATCAAACAAGGAGAAAACGAGATGAAAACTCAAGAAAATCAAGTATTTAGGAATTGGGGGGGGTAATTCTATTACTCAACCTCGTTAGTTTCGTATTTTTGTCTTCATGTGAATCCGATAAGTCCTCCAGCGGGCCGGTCGTTCCGGGAACAAATATGACCCGCGAACAAGTCAAAGATTATCTCAACAACCTTGCCAAAGAAGTAGCCGAAAACAGAACATTCACGGCAACCGGTCAAGTAAACAAATCCAAGATGAACAAAGCCACATTCATCAATCGTCTTTTGACGGAAGAAAAAGTTGATATGTACGAAGTAATGACCGGCGCTCCGAAAACCATCAAAGTGGACGGCAAGGAATGCAAAGTGATTATTGAGGCGGCGAACGAAGACAAGCTGAATTCATTCGCCAAAGGCAGTTCTGCGACAGAAGTTGAATGCGCTATCGCTGTGGATGATCAGTATTTCTGGGACGGAGTGTCTTCGGAGGTCACTGTACCCGTGCAATTGGTGTACGATGAAAATTCAGGTATACCCGTCGAAACACAATATTGGACGTTGCCGTATGCAAGTGATATCAATGATATTGAAGAAGATTTTAACAACGCGATTGCCGCACGACTGGCTTCTTTGGAATTTCCGATGTTTATTCTGACTATCGAAAATAACCTTGAAGAATTGGAAATGGAAAAAACGGCTGGGTTGAACAAGCCTACGGCGGCTGGATATTTGGTTTTAAAAGGAATTCGGCTTAGAACGGAACGGGACGGCTGGTCGCATGAAGAGTTTGAATTGTGGTATGGAGGACCGGTGATACCAAGCAATACTAAACCGGTTATTTATCAGTGTTGGAAGATGAATGGGGTTACGAGATTAGATGCAAGCGGCACTCAAAGATATTTTTCCGATGTAAACAAAGCCCACAAATGGTACGCGGATCAGGGTTGGGATGTCAGACTCTTAGCGCTTGGAGATGATAACAAGGCGATGGTGGCATGGGAAGATGATTGGAATGAAGGCCAGATTGACCGACGCTGTTTGGTCCCGAATTTATCCTATATCAGACCCGGGCAAACCAATGTCCGTCATGTAAGAGCTTCAACGAAAAATTATGATGCTTGGGATCTATCCACGAATAAGATAGATCCGAATGTTGATCTTGCTACGGAAATTGACGGTGCATGGCTGCCAACCATAGACGAGGACGATTCTTTTAGTCAATCGGCCGTTTATAAAATTACGAATAATAATGTAAGAGATCGATCTCAAAACGGAACTTATACTTTCCATTCAGCGGATGCTGTTAATGTACCAGGCGGTTTAGGCGATATATATTATCGATTTGCCTGGTCAGGTAATTAATCAATTTGGTATTGGATGTATTAAAATCCCCTTCGTTTTTGCGGAGGGGATTTAATATTAAATTTTATATTTTTTTTAACAAAGTTTATAATTACATTTGTTCATATATGAAAGCCATTAAAAAAACATTTTACATATTAATAGTATTTGTTTTGAGTTGTTCCTGTAAGTCTTGCTTCAAAGAGTATGAAGATGTTGGTTCACTTATTTTTAAGAAATATGATTTTATCGCCGGGGTGATCGCTCCGGATAGTTCCGCTCAATTTACACGTAACTACGCAACAGAAGTCTTTGTGGGTAGAATGATACCGGCCGATAGAAAAAATATTTATTTTATTAAAGGTATAAGCAACCCTGTTCTGTACGATCTTCTGCTTGGCACGCGGCAGTGGTATCGGGTGTATTACGATTTCGATTCCACAGCAACGGTATTTATCAAATCGAGTAACGACAGTGTCCAGTTAACTTATAGTGGTTACGGTATTTACAAAGATATTTATCGATCATTAAAGATTAAAAGCGGAGAAAAATACCAGTTAATTGTCAAAAAAGAAAATGGACAGGTATATACATCAGATACAGAAGTGCCTATGGACATTGAGATATTGGAGCCACATAAGGATACTTTAACAATTGTGCCGGATTCTTCTAAAGCGGCATTTATCGATGTTAAAATATCTCATATTGAAAAACCAGCTTATTACATAGTATATAGAAATTATAGTAATTTTAAACCATATTCTATTTATTATATGAGGGATGATGATTTAAAACAAGGAATTATTTTTGTTGCTAGTGGCGAAGATACAACACGAATTGCATTTATTGATATTTATATGGAAGTGCGGGGCATGGATAAGAATTTTGCAATTTTCAATGATCCAGTCAATAATGCCGGAAGTAATGATTTTTGGCCATATCTGGATTCGCTTGAACGGCTTAATATTCATCAGCGGTCGAATATTCAGGGAAGCGATGACGTCGTCGGCGTCTTTGGTTCTTACAATGCCGCCGTTAAACAGTTTACGGCCATGGCGCTGTGGGACAGCGTGAGCTATAAAAGAAAATAATATTGGTTTATGATTATGAAAAAGATGTTTATTTTATTCCCACTGATTTTTATTGGTCTTTCATCCTGTTTCCGTGAGTACGAGAATTCTAATATCTGGCATGAAAAGGATATCGTTCTGGGTATTCTCGCGCCGGATAGCTCTACGAATTATAACCGTGCTTATAATGTTGAAGTCTATGTCGGCAGAATGATCCCTGGTTCCGGAAGCACCTATATCGGTATGGAGAGTTTAGATTTATTTTATCTTGTAGTAGAAATAATAAACGAAAATTTCGTTGAATTGCAATATGATTCCACGGCTACGGTAATCATTGAATCTGAGGAACAATCGGTAACATTATCTCACACGCATTACGGTATATATGCTGATATCGGACATCGGCTTAAAATTAAAGCTGGAGGAACATATCATCTGACAGTCGATAAGCAAAACGGAAAAAGATATACCTCTCAGACTCAAGTGCCAAAGCCTTTCCAATTGATCCTTACCTCCGGGGACACCATTAAAACCACACCGGATTTCCAGGGAAACGCCGAGTATCCTTTGCAAATCGAAATATCGGACACGCCTGCTTATGTTGTTCGAATAGACAGCTCCAATTTTGGAAAGAGAGAGTTGTATGCATTTTCTGATGAATTGATAGGGTACGTCACTTTTCCATACTCCCATCAACCGGTTACATTAACCGTAATGTCGGAAATAAGAATTATCAATCAGCATCTGGGGAATTTTCGTGTTCCATCATATTCTTACTTATCTATGGCAGGGAGCAGACGGTTCAACGATTATAGAAATGATTTGAAAGAAAAATCATTAAAAGAACGATCCAATATAGAGGGCGATAATGTCGTTGGCGTATTTGGGGCATACAATGTTATCAGAAAGCGATATTACGTTTATGAATTACGGAATAAACAGAAACGAAGCGTAAATGAAAATTTAATCATAATTCTATAAAACTTTAAGTAAAAAACCATGAAAAGATTTATTGTTTCACTTGTATTTTTAAGCGTTGTTTGTTCCAACTTAATTTTTGGTCAACATCGATACCTTAAAATTGAAGACAGTTCGTATTTTGCGCGCGTTTCACTTTTTACCGGGGTGGCACAGGCTTTTGATAATTCCGCGGATGACAATCTTCAAATCGGTTTCCGTTTTCCGGTATGGCAAAGATTTCATATTGTTACAAATGCGGGGTTACGACATGTCGAACCATATACCGTAATGGGAAGCATTGGTTTAGAAACTGATATTTACCGATCTGTCAAACAGAGAGCTAAATTTATTGTAAATTATTCAAGATATTATCGAGCGGATGAGTATTTGCTTTTTGATTCAAAATACAGCAAAACATCATTTGGCATAGGAGCTGAATCTATGATTTTCCGGCGATTAGGCATTAATATTGAATATAGGCCAATAGGTTTTTACTTCGGTACACGCAGGGATAATCCAGAGAAAGGGAACCCGTCGTTAACCGGAGCCGGGGAGTTTCATGTGAATTTATTTGTAGCGCTGTTTAAATTATAAAAAAAATCAGGGCGTTGAAATCATCAACGCCCTTGATGAGTAATGCTATTTTCAAACCATTTACTTCTTGTCGGCTTCCGAGAGCTTGCGTGCGGTTTCCTCGGCTATCTTGGCTTCTTCGAGACGGCCGGTTTCTTTGTACAGCGTGGCCAGCATGATGTGCGCCTGGGCCATATCGGGTTTCAGGGCGATCAGGGCAAGAATGGAATTTTCCGCTTGTTTCATCAGCCCGTAATCGCGGTAAAGCGCGGCGGTCAGTAAGTACCACTGCGGATTGGTGTTATCGCCATTACAGACTTTCAGGATTTCTTTCAGGTCGTCTTCCATGGTGGCGCGGTCGTCCGAATTAATCAGCGTAAAACCGACCTGCGGACTGATATCGGTACCTTTGGCGTCCTTAACCGTCCACACATAGCGTTCATCGTTCTTCAGTTTGGGAGCGGTTTTCGGGTACACGGCTTCGTTAACGCCGGAAACATTGATTTCATACTTGAAGTCGGAAATTTCGCTCTTAATCTGGATGACATATTCTTTGGTGCTGGTTTTGCGGTGATCCATCCACTTGAAAACCGGTTCCGATTCGAGAATTTTCGTCTCGGAAGGATACGTAGCCGTGATCAGACGGTTGGCGTCGCCGGCCCAGGCGCGGGTCGCTCCGGCCATGGACGTGCCCGAAGTCTCACCCCAGAGCATGCCGGAAAGAGAACTGTACAAACCCGACAGGAACGAATTCTGTTCCTGTTTGGTCTTGACGATACTATAGGTCTTGTTATTGCCTACAACAACTTCTTTGCCGGTGTAATACATTATTGTTACACTGCCGTCTTTGCCGGTGACGATTTTATCGCCTTCCATCAGTTTGGTCTGCATATTGGCAGTCTTGGCTTTCCCGGATGCATCGGTGATTGTTACTTTTCCTTTAATCGATGAAAAAAAAGCCACATCCTGAGCCATGGCCAATTGAGCCATCAGGAATAAACCGGTAAGACTGAGAATCAATCCTTTCATTTTCATAATTATCTCCTGTAAATATTTAATATTAATACAATTAATAAAATGCCGTGCTGTGTTTCTTTACAACATTTGCTTATGAATATCACCTATTTGCTGAAAGTAAACAGCATAAGGTGTTATATTATAAAAAAAAGCACGCGCAAAAACAAGTTTTTATTTCGTCGTCATATGATAAGTACCGTCCCAGTTGGCGCCCGGAGGATTGGCTATGAACTCTTTGCATCGTTCGATATAAAGTTTGCTGGGACAGTCATCGGGCACAAAACCCAGGGCTTCTTCAAACTTGTTGATGGCAGGCAGCCATTCCTGTTTACGGTATAATTCGATGCCCTGCTGATACATTTCTATCATCCGGATTTGGGCTTCGGGCAGGGTGTCGGATTTCCGGGCGATCAGTTCAAAAACTTTTACGGGTTTGGTCTTACCTTTGACAATGATGAAATCCAGATCCCGTACGATGAGATGCTCCCGCGCCTGTTCGTAGGTAAATTCGCTGATCATGAGGTAAGTGCCGTATTGTTTATTGGCGCCTTCGAGCCGCGAACTCAGATTCATCGCGTCGCCGATACCGGTGTAGTCGTACCGGATGTCCGAGCCGATATTGCCGAAGACCACTTTGCCGGTATTCACGCCGATACGGTTTTTAATCGGCGGCAATCCCTTCTGAATCCACTGTTCCCGGAGGCCTTTGAGATGCTGCTGCATTTCGAGCGCGGCGAGACAGGCGTTCAGGGCGTGGTCTTTCTGAGCGAGCGGCGCGCCAAACACGGCTACAATCGCGTCGCCGATGTATTTATCCAGCGTACCACCCTGATTGAAAATGACTTTGGTCATCGCGCCGAGATATTCGTTGAGCAGTTCGACGAGTTTTTTCGGACCAAGATTTTCGGAAATGGTCGTAAAACCCTCAATGTCGGAAAACAGAATGCTGATTTCCTTTTCCTCACCGCCCAGTTCCAGTTTGGTGGGATCCTTGACGAGTTCTTCCACGTAGGCCGGCGGGGCGTAACGGGTAAACATGGACTTTATCTGTTTCTTGTTCTTCTCTTCCGTAAACGCCTGATAAATGGATGTCGCGAAGTAAGCCACAAACACCGTAAACGTAAGACTCAGCACCGGCAGCCAGATGTTATAATCGGCAAAAAGGATATAACCGCTTGTCCAGATAGCGATCAGTAAAAGGATTACGCACAATAATTCGACCAGCAAGCCGTAACGCACCGTAACCTGAACGACCAGCACGGGAAGGATAATCAGAAGAATCAGTAATACGCCGAACGGGATCTTTGAAATAAAATTCTGATTCATCAGTGTCATAAAAGCGTTGGCATGCACTTCGGCGCCGTACATCCAGTTGCCTTTAGTGTCCACGTAGTACGGCGTGATAAAGCGGTCGGGCACAAATTCGCCGCCGTTGCCGATGAAAACAATTTTATTTTTGAAAAAATCTTCCGGCCAGGCGATTTCCCCTGTCAGGCGGCTGCTGCGGTAGGTCAGAAAGTTACCCTCGCTGACCTGTATCCACTCATCGCCCGATTGCTTCTGCCAGCGAGCGGGCGGACCTATATAATTGATAATCATGGAACCGCGGTGGTACAGCGGAAGATTTTTTATGATTTGATTTTTACCGTCGCGCAGGTCTTCGATCAAAGCTTCCGGTTTAATGCCTTGATACATGCTGTACGCCATCGCTGAGAAAGACAGATAGGTTTCGCCGTCGGACAGTGTGGCGACCGGTTTAACTTCGCGGACATTCGCCATCATGCCGCCGCCGGAGACCTGCAGGTTCGCGTAGCCCACGCCTTTCAACCCACCGAGAAAAAAGGAATCGGGATTTTGCATGTACGAACCGTCTTCCCGGTCATGCCAGATGGACACTGCAATCACGTTATCCGCACGTTTCATGGCGTTCAGGAGCACCGTATCCCCGCCCGGATCGAGTTTGTCCATTTTATCGTAAAAAGCGATATCCATCGCGATGACTTTAGCGCCTTTAGCGGACAGCGTATCGATAAGGCGGGCCAAATAACGGCGCGGCAACGGATCAAAGTAGCCGTAGTCAGTCTTAAGCGCGGCTTCATCGACCATCACAATAGCCACGCCGGGTACTTTCTCGACGACGGGACGGGTGCGCCATTTGAAGAAAATATCCAGCGCGCCTTCTTCGGTACTTTCAAACACGGGCGCTTTGGAAAGATAAAGCCCGAACAGCATGGAAAAAAGCATGATCAGCGTCAGCCACAATTTCGTATGATGCTTGCGTATCATCGGCTTCATAAATCTGCTCCCAATATATTAATTGTAACGGTCCACAAGAAAGGACTCCGGCGATGGCCGTTGCCGGTGCAGTAATTCATTGGCGTACACCATGGCCTCCGAGTCATAAAATCGCAGCCGGTAGCGGGTCAGCAGCCCTTTACGCAACGTGATATACAGCACATTGCGGTCCCATCGGTACGACTGGATTTCATTCCACTGGAATTCCATTTCATTTTTTCCGGTAACCTGCCCGAAGCCGATTTCGTTTATAAAACATACCTGGAACAGCAGGCTATGCAGGAAAAAGCCGATCATCAGACCGCTGAGTCCGATCAGCAGGAAAGTTTTTTCATCGATATAAAGATAGACAATGACCGCCAGCGCCGCAGCGACCACAAACAGCCAGAAATACAGGCGCACGGAGAACCGGTTTACCCGCGTCATCATAAAGCCGCTTCGCCCGGAGGTACGAACGGAATAGGTAATCAGCTTGTACAACTCGTGATATAATAAAAAGAGTACAATCGCCCAGATGCTAATCATCAGCATTTCCAGAAAAATCTCCGTACCGATCATAAGCCTGTTCCTGCGTAAAAATTCAGCGGTGTCGCGTTCACGTTATGCAGTCTGTACGGTCCTCTGTCAGAAAAAGACGTCATCGATAAACTTCGCGGCTTCGACGGTTTATTCCAGCTTATCCTTCCAGTCGGACTTGTATTTGTTCGGGTTTTCTTTAATGAACATTTTGAACCATTCATCCCCGTAGCCGGTGCTTCTCGGATGGCGCGCATCCTTGCCTTCATTAATATACCCGTCGTTATACTTCATGAAAACGTATTCCGCCAGCCGCTTATACCGCGCAAATACCATATTCATCTGATTGTTGGAATAATCCGACAGGTACTGGACCGCCAGCGCGGGATTGGTTTTGTAAATCTCGGACGCGGTTTTTTCCACCGCCGGCTGAAGGGCAACAAATTTATCCTCCAGTTCTTTCTGCACGGCCTGGATTTCCTTGATGATATATGAATATTTTCCGTACGCATAATTGTTCAGCAGGTTGAATACCCACGCGGGGGAATCCCATGAGAATTTGTTGGCGTTGGCGTTTTTATACGCGCAGGGCACTTCGGTCATGCTGCAATAGAGCGGCATATAGGTAGTGCCGTAGGTGTCATCGAGACCGTACCAGAAAACGCCGCCAATCGGGTCCGGCAGGTAACTGCGGGCCTGCGCGACAAAGGAGAATGCCGTCTGCTGGGTCGATACCGGCCGTCCCCAGGCGTAGGTCGTCAGGGAATCGTCGGAGACTTTCCATTCCAGCGGTTTCCAGCGGTAGGGATTGCCGTAGGGTCCCGCGGCCAGTTCTTTGGTCATGTCCCACGGCGTGCCTTCAAAATGGTCGCGCATAAGCGCCATCACATCCTGTACGGTAAGTTTTTTATCCGGTTTTATCCAGAGCGGGTACGGCTGGGCGCCTTTTACCGCGCGCCAGTAATCGGCGGGTAGTTTCAGCGACGGCGCCGCGCGGTCGAATATGCGCCATACGCGGCCTTCGCAGTACAGCGCGCCGCCCGGATCCAGCGGACAGTACGCGTCGGCGAAATAAAACGGCTGACCGTTTTTCTTGTCATAATACCCTTTGCTTTCGGCAAATGTCACCACATCCGGCGCGTACAGGCAGTTTTCTTTGTCGTTCATCGGCACTTCGCGGATTCGGGCCTGATTGGCGTGCGCGCACATATAGCCGTCCGGTACACGGCGGGCTACCCACACCGCTCCGGAATGCTTCGGACCTTTGGATTTTTTCTTTGCATCCACCCGGAGGGTGCCTTTTGCAATGATCTCAAAAATCCATACTTCATTGGCATCCGCCACAGACATGGACTCGCCGGTGGACGCATAGCCGTATTCTTCCACAAGTTTGGTCATGACCTGAATGGCTTCCCGCGCGGTTTTGGCCCGCTGCAGGGCCAGATACATCAGCGACCCGTAATCTATCACAGCGTTGGAATCTTTCAGTTCCGTCCTTCCGGTGAAGGTGGTTTCGCCGATAGAAACCTGATGTTCGTTCATGTTGCCTACAACCGCATAGGTATGGGCGACTTGTTTGATGCGGCCCAGCCATTTGCCGGTGTCCCACTCGTAAATATCCAGCGAATCATTGGCGCCCCAGTCTTTAGCCGGCAGGTAATATAAGGGCTCAAAAAAGCCGCCCGCATCGGCCGCATAGGTGATCATTGTCGAGCCGTCGGCGGAAGCGCCTTTGGAAACAAGTATATTCGTGCAGGCGTGCGCATAGTCCCAGTATCCGATTATCAGCAATCCGGTTAACCATACCTTGAGGAGAGTCTTCATGTCTGTTCCTTTGTAATTAGGTGTAATTTGATTTTAGAAATTATACGTGAATGAAAAACGGTTGACGCTGCCGATACCCCAGGACGCGAAAGAATAATCAATCGTGTAGTGCGTGTAGGTATAACCGAAACCTGCGGAAAAACCTGCCGCCCGTTCCATAAAACCGTCGTCGCTGATATTGAGATCACGGTGCCGCTGGTTGTCATATCCGAAGCGCAGGTACAGATTTTCCCGTGGATTAATTTCAGCGCCGAGCGAGAAATTATTCAGCGCATCGCCGGCCGACCCGCCGTTGACCTGGACAAGATTGGCGCTGAGCGTCACGGGCGCTTTTTCCAGCTTCTTACTGACGCCGAACTGGACACGCAACGGCAGCTTTTCGCGCGTATGGATAAAGGAACTGGTGGGCGTTCCCAGATTGAGCACCGCAAACCCGGCCTGCATCAGCAAAGGATCATACCGGTATATCACCCCCAGATCCATCGCCACCGCCGAGGCGCTGTATTCCTGAATCGCGGAACGAATGTATTTCATCGTAACACCGTAACCAATCTGATCGTTCAGGTGATGCGCGTAGAAGAAATTCCAGCTGAAATCCGCAGCGCCGAACGTGCCGGTTGGATTGCCGTTTACATCGAGGCCTTTAAAATCGCCGTAATTGAAATAAACGATACCGCTGCCGAACACGCCGTAATCGGCCCACGGCTGGGCATAGCCGATATATCCGGAACCGATATCCAGCAGATGGTCCATATAACTGGCCGTAACCTGCCGGCTGTCCAGAAACGCCACCGACGCGGGATTGTATAAAACGGTGTTGACATCGCCGAAACGTGAGGTGAAAGCGTCGCCCAGCGCCGTCGCCCGCGCGGTCACACCAACCCGTAAAAACTGGAAAGCCGGTTCGCCGGCCTGCAGTGTGGAAACAACGAATAAACTTAAAAGAAATATTTTACGCATACTTAGCCTTTTTCAAATCACAAAGGATTAACATGACAATTTTTAATATATCAAAATTCCGTAAACAATGTCAACATAATTTCACGCTTTATCACGTGATCGGAGTTGTTCCCTCAGGCGGTGCACGCTTTCATCAGCCAAGTAAATCCGGTAACGAAAACCGCATAAAACCAGATACAGCAGTATGAACGAGACAGCGCAGGCCAGCAAAGTTATCAGCATTTCGGGTTCCAAACCGGCGTCGGCGCTGTTTCCGAACACCGGTTGCGGATGCTGGGTGCGCCACCAGCGTATGGAAAGATACACCAAAGGGATGTCGAGGAAACCGATAATCCCGAGTACTGCGGCGAATCTTGCCCGCCGGGCGATATCCGCTGTATGCGCGCGCAGCAACATATAGCCGGCGTAGATTAGCCACAGCACCAGCGTCAGCGTAAGACGCAGATCCCACGTCCACCAGACGCCCCAGGCCGGCTTCGCCCATATCGGACCGGTTATCAGCACCATGGTGCAGAACAATAGGCCTACCTCCGCGGAAGAAGCCGCCAGGTAATCCCAAATCATTCGCCGTTTGGCCAGATATAAAAGACTTGCGATAAAAACCACGGTAAACGCCAGAAACGAAATCCACGCTGCGGGAACATGAAAGTAAAATATCCGCTGGACCTCGCCCATACTTTTTTCGGCAGGCGCCCAAATAAATACCAGATACAACGACCCCATCATACATACGGCAGTCAGCGGAATCAGAATCTTTTCAAAACGGGTCATCATGCCGGCGGATTAATGACTTAAAGCGTATATGACAATATTGGTCGCCATCTTCAGCGCGTCCTGATGTTTTTCGATACCGTCTTCCGGAAACACCGCCGGCCCCTCAAGCCCGTCGCTGATATCGGTATTCTTACTGTAGAAACAGACCAGCCGGCCGTTCCAGAACAATCCGTAGGCTTGCGCGGGACCGCCGTCGTGCTCGTGAATCTTCGGCAGGCCTTCCTTGAAAACATAATACACGCTGAATATCCGGTGGCTGAACGGTATCGCGACAAAGGCGAGTTCCGGGAATACTTTTTTCATCTCCCGCCGGAACGCGGGGTCAATGCCGTAATCGTCATCGCACCACAGAAACCCGCCGTTCGTCAGGTGCGTACGGAGTTGCCTGACGTCCGTATCCGAAAACCGCACGTTGCCATGACCGGCCATATACAAAAACGGATACTCAAATAATTCCGGGTCGCCGGGTTCCACGTACACTTCCTCATCCTGAACGGAAATATTGGTATTCGTTTTCAGGTACTTCAATAAGTTGTTCAGCGCGGTTTTGTTACCGTACCAGTCGCCCCCGCCGCCGTATTTCAGCCGGGCAATCGTAAATCCGCTCGACGACACCGATCGCGATGTTTTCTGCGCGTATAACGCCGGCGTCATGGCCAACAGGAGAAAAACGATGCTAAAAATTTTCATTATTCCGTGTTTCTTTTTTCAAAATAAACAGCAATCCGGCTGTGCCGATGATCATCATAACAATACTGATTATTTGCGCATTCGTCAACCCGAAAATAATTTTTGGGTTCAGACGCAGATATTCAATCCCGAACCGCTCCATGCCGCCCAAAATCAGGAATAAAAAAACCGTATGGCCCGGCGGATGATTTTTTCGCTGTGTTCGCAGTAATATGAAAAATAGGATTAATGAAAAAACCGTTTCATACAGGGGCGTGGGATGGCAGAGCGTGTCGTCGGGAACGACGCCGCCCGGATAATTGGATGCGATATCCGTTCCGCGAAACGCTCGCGACGGCGGCACGATGCCATTGGAATAATCCGCGGCCCACCAGCCATCCCATGGAGTACCGTAATCGCCGTCGCCGGAGAGATGGCAGCCGATGCGCCCGATACCGTAACCAAGCGGCACGACGGGCGTGATGAGGTCCAGTGTTTTACCGAGCGGCAGTTTTTTATATCGAATGATACCCATCATCGTCAGGGTCGCGGCTATCAATCCGCCGTACCAGGTCAGCCCCGCGCCGGACAGCAGTTTTTCCATCGGGCGGGTTATGAAACCTTCATAATTCTCAAACAGCAGGTAATATAATTTTGCGCCGGTAATGCCCGTCAGCGCGGCCATGAACGCGAGAAAATCCGCGAATTCGGGTTTCAGTCCCTCGCGCCTGAAGCGGTATTTCAGAAACACGCTGCCCGCCACAAACGCCAGCGCCATCATTAACCCGAAACTGTAAACCGGAATGCCGCCAAACAGCGGTATTTTGAACACGACCGGAATCATTCGCCCCCCTGCGCGGATGGAACGGATGGAAAACGATCCAGTAATGCGTACCACGGAAGCGCGCTTCCCCATTCGAGCAGATGCGTTTTCAGTATGGCACCCCATGCGTTCCGGTCGCTGTGGCACAACCGCTCGTACAGTTGGCTTTTAATCGTATGCGCCAGCACCCACTCCGTCGCGCTGAACGGACGTGACAGCAGGGATTGCTGCAGACACCAGTCCGTCTTATCCGTACCGGCAAACCGTAAATACCTGCCGGTCAGCGTTACCCAGCGTTCCGCCGCCTCATCCGGATCGCCGGTATATAAGAAACGCTCAAAAGCCGCCAGCGTCATCATCATGCGCAATTGCAGGGTTTCCGATATACGGTAATAACGCAGGACGGCTTCGGCTTCGGCAATACCGAGGGTATCCAGCAACGGCTTCTGAATAAGCATCTCCGCGAAAAGTTCGGCCACCGCGTTGGACAGGGCCGGACTCACGCCTTTGAGAATGTAGCCGTTCTGGCTGATGTGGCAGTAATGAAGAGCCCGGCCGGATTCTCGGATCATCGCCGTGAACGCGTCCCATTCCGGCGCGCTGCCGACAAACATCCGGATGTCCGTCGGAATACGCACCGGTATCACCAGACTCGGAAAATCTTCGCCCGCGTCCGCCGTCACCATGCCGCTGTCTTCTAAAGAAAAACCCATCGCCTCCAGCGCATCCCACACCGCCTGACGCGCCGTTTCGGGCGGAAAGCGGAACCGGTCGCGCGTCACCGAAAATTGACGGTACAAATATTGAAAATCCGACGGCATCAGGGCCGGCGCTCCTGTGGCGCGGAGCGCTTCTTCCACCCACGCCGCATACGTTGTATCGGACGCCCATTCCTGCGCCTGCAGCATGTCATCAAAACGCTCCGGAGTTATTTCGGCGGTCGTCATTTTATAATCCGCATAATCCGCATAGCCGCGGGATCGCGCCGCCTGATTCCTCAAGCGAATCAGTTCTTTCCACGCCGGTATCAATGTTTCTGAAAACCGGCCGATTGACTGATACAGTTCACGGCGTTTCCCGCTGTCGGCTTCCACAGACAACCGGCGGTTCAGATCAAGAATACTGATATCCTCGCCCCCGTTAGTTCTGACCGAATGCCGCAGCGCTTCCTGTATCCGCTGTATCGTATTCAGAACATCCGCGTTCTGTTCAATCAACGTCCGCCGGATCTCGGTTTTGAGTAGAAACAATTTCCGCTTCTGAAAATCATCGGCATGGGGTTCCGATGCCTCAATCTGTTGTAGCAAAGCGGTATTAGTCATTACGCTCAGCATTTGATTTTCCAGCTCCTTTAGCCGGCTGCCGGGCTTGCCGCCGTACCAGTCCCAGAGCTCGTTTTTGTACCGGATGCTCAATTCCTCCAGCTGATCCTCGAAGTCGTAGATGAAACGAATAATATTGAATCCCGATGTTTTTTTATGCATGATTTACCATGTTTTAGGAAACCGTTTTGTTGAAGAAAATGTACGATATTTTTTAAATTTTGCCACGAAAAAAATTTGCATTTTTTTAAAAAAAATATTATTATGTACTTTTATGATGGGCTCTTAGCTCAGCGGTTAGAGCAGAGGACTCATAATCCTTTGGTCCGGGGTTCAAATCCCTGAGGGCCCACTATAAAAGCTGATTGATATTCTCATCAGCTTTTTTTGTTTCTTTATTATGTTTTCAACAAAGGCTCAAAAACATTTAACTGAATTACAATAAAAAACATTTTAACCGGAGATGGCATATGCTTGACAAGATTTTACGGCGGCTTTTACCGCAGGGTATCGGTTTAGCACTTATGGTCTTGGGCTGGTATATCAGCATTGTCAATGTGGGTCTGGATAAATTTTCCTCGCCGACGATCTTTACAAAAGCATCGGCGTTCGGATTATTGCTGATTCTCATCGGCGCTTATTTACCGCAGGTCTGGATTCTGATCCTGAACCGGCTGAAGAAGTAACCGTATCTGTTCTTAATGCAATGCCACACCGCCTCCATGTCTTGAGGGTTATGCATTATGGGTGGAAATGAATAAATATCCTGGAGTGACATACCACTTTACATACCATTTAAAGACCTCAGCGCCTGTTAATTGCTTTTAATAATAATGTATTTCCTTTCATTTTTTTCTGAATAATTTTAAAGCGGCCACAGCAATCAATTTATTCAAGATTGTTTTATTGGTTTTCTAACGTGGTCATCTATATTATTTTTCAATATCATCAAATTTCAAAGAAAATTCATATCTCTAAATTGGACCATAAGATTTAATCGCAGAGACCGTGGAGTGTACAGAGAGGGTCGTAGAGAATTGTTAGAATATTTTCTGCTTTGTTGATAGGAAGCGGACCTGTATTATCTAAAAATGCATTTACTAATTGAACAAACATGAAAATAAACTTACTAAATAATACGCTCTGAAAGCTGGAATTAACAACCACCTTTATTTTTATTGCGCATCTGCAGCCGGAAACGCTGCAGAATACGGTGAATTAGCTGACGCTATGATATATTCCAATAGATAGATAATGACCATTTAATACTCATATAAATAAAGACACCTATTGCCACTTCAAAATTGGAGCTTTATTATTTCACAATTTTCCATTATCTTCGAAGAAAGGATTACGCCTTTTTTAAAATGACAAACCGCTCATTTACACAAAATTATTTACAGACTCATTTTTCATATTTACACAAATATTTTCATTTGTAAATTACCAAAACGCCATGAGCGAACGCCTAACCGCCTGTTAGGCGATGTGCGACAACCCTAAAAGCAACCACCTAAACTAATACCGCCTTATATTATTAATATATCAGTAATGATAGGTGTAATTCCGATTTTAAATAATACTCCATTAGTCTTAGGCTGATGACGATATCCAATAACATAGTCCTAAGTAATAAAAATAATTCTATAGTTTATTAATAAGAGCCTTTTTTTCAATATTAGCAATCATTAATTTCCCAGAATCGATATAACTATTTAAATATAATTTTAATCTTTCAAGTTCTTCATATTTTAAACCCATAAGAATATGGCTAAGAAATTGATCCCTGATTACTCTCATAATATTCTCATTCTTATCAGATATTAATGGCATTACTTCTTTATGAAGATTGTTTCTAATCTCTTTTTTAAAATTTATCATTTTATCGATAAAAGATGATATCATTTCCTTCTTATGTTTCTCTTTTTTAAACAGACTAATCACAAACCCAGTTATAGCGCCTGCTATAGCTAATGGTGGTACAAATGCTGCTAATGCGCCGCCTAAACCGATAACTGCAGAGTAAGGACCAAACCAGGCGACCCAAGCAGCTAAACCGGCTCCAAAAGCACTTGATATTGCGGCTGTTTTAATTATGTCATTTGAAAATTGATTTTGTAAATGTTGTTCATAAAATGCATTCAAAAGAGAATTATTTAACTTTGCCAATTCTTCCAGATCATTTTTATAACTAGAAATCAATTCTTCAGTTACCTTTTGCCATTCATTCTGAATGATCAAATTGATTTTTTCGGACATTTTACCCCACCATATTTGTATTTTATTTTCGTTTATTATTCGTTGAATTTTTTCTTCTATTTTTTTATCACCATCATTCATAGAATGAATAATTTCCTGCGTTTCTTCTTGAAATAACTCATTTTCAATGCCATCATCAATTGCCGATTCTATCTTTAAATTAATCATATCCTTTTTTAGGATTAATTGAGATACATGTTTATTGATATTCTCGATGTTAGCATTTAGATCATTAAGTATTAAATTATGAACCAATAAATTTTCATTGATTAAAAATTTAGTCGAGTTGAAAATACTATTATTATGAACGACCTCAACTTTATTATGAATTTCTTGAATAAGATAATCTAAGAGTTCGTTTATTCCTGTATTATTCTTACAACTAGTAATAAAAATTTTATTTAAATAAATACCAAGCTTGCGATTAAGATATTCGAACAATCGATTAGAATCGGATTCAACTTCATCGAATCTATTAATAACGCCAATGATCGGTTTACCGTAATGGGCTATTGTTTTAATTCCTTCATTAACATCTACCTGGCCTAAATTATTTGCATTGAAGATCCATAATACAACATCAGATTGCTGAATAAATTTTTTGGTTCTTTCTTCATTATCCTTGGTAATTGTCATTAAACCAGGTGTATCTATTAAATGGAGTTTTCTAAGGGGCGATTCGGGTAAGCCAATCATAACATAAATATTATCGCTTGGACTGGCTGCGTTAAGGATATGGTTTAGTTTATCAAAGGAATCGATATTTTTCTTTTCATTGTTGATTGTTGCACTGATGATTTTGTTGTTTGCGTAAAAAATATCAATAAAATAGGAAGTTGTTTCTAATACTCCAACCGGGGATATTTCTTGTCCTATTATAGTGTTGATAAGACTCGATTTGCCTGATTTGATTTCTCCCATCAATACTAAATTCAATGGTCGGTAAAATTTATTTCTTATTACGTCGGAATCATTTAATGAATTAGAAATTTGTTTGAATTGTACGCTGAATATATTCTGCATGTTTTTATTCTGTAATACAGGACTTGTTAACAAAAAATTCTTTACTTCATCGATTTGAGATAATTCTATCATAATTGATTCTCCCATTTATTAAATCAGATATTTGAATATTTGGTATAGGCTTCGAACACTCATTTGTCATGTTTTCAAAGTCATTTTTAAAATCATATAAATATTTACTATTAAAATGGATATCTGTAAAACTATTTTCTCTGATATTATTAATAGACACTATCACTTGTCGTACAGAATTATCGATATTGTCTATAATTTTTCTTTCAACTTCATTAACCGTCTTCACTAAATGTCCATTTAAATCGTTAATCACACCGGGCAGCTTAAATTGTTTTACAATCCATTTAACAAAACCAAACATGCTTAAAACACCCATCGCTATAGCTCCAATGGGCCCAAACATTAGTCCTAATGCAATAATGGAGCCAATACCAACTGTAACAGTGGCATTTGATGTACTAATCCGTTGTTGATCAATTGATGATGAATGTTGAAACATATTTGATTGGATCAAATTATGATATATTTTATCAATATATTTAAATTCTGAGAATTTAGAAGCTCTTGCCATATTCTCGTGAAAGGATTGAACAATATTTTTGAATTTTTCTTCATATTCATATAATTCTTTTTCTAATGATTTTTGCATAAAAATATCATTTTTAATATAGTTTTCGACCTGAGTTTTTTGATTTTCCTCAAAGTCGAATAATCTGTCAGCTTTGTTCTCGATATTATTCTGAACTCTTTTCTGATAGTTTTTTAGGATTGTAGATAACTTTGATTTTTCGCTTTTTAATAATGACATGGATTGATTATCTAATTCATTAATTAATTTGATTCTTTCTTTATCATCATTGTTGAGCCTTAAAAGATATTTTTCGATTTCATCTTTTATACTCATATTGTAGCCAATAATACCGTGTTGTTTGCTGTTACACTGTAGAGAAGCCGCGTTATTATAAAAATTATTATTAATTGATTTTATCAAGTCTGGGAAATAGCTACTTTTAATCATTTCTTGATCATTACTTTCTAATCCGATTAACGCTTTTTTAGCTGAAAAAGGTATTATTTCCCTAAAGTAACTACCAAATATTTTTTCGGCCTCTTTTAAAACGATTTCAATATTATTTGTTGATGATGATGAAATAAGATCTATTCGATTTAATACACCAATCATATTATTGTTCTGAGTGCCAACCTTCTCTATTGCTGATTCAAGTTCCGTTAATAATTCATTTGACTTATTCGATGTAATTTTGGTTGCATCTAACATCCACAATACGCCGTCAGCCTTATGGTAATAGGATCGTAAATCTTGTTTGGTTTTTTCATCACCATATTCTTGCCATAAGCCAGGAGTATCTACAATTTCAAATTTTGATAAAAAATCATTTTTTTTACATGGCCATTTAACTTCAGTGATTTTTGATTTATAGAGCATTCTAGTGTTTAAGAACAACTTGAGTTCTTCTTTTTCTACCAAAGATGATAAATGGGTAGATTTGTTCTTGTATTCTTTATCGATTTGTTTTTCTGATTCAGCTCGTTTTTCTTCTTCTTCCTTAATTAAATTAATGGCTACTTGTTTCTTAAAAGTATCTTTTGATCCGTCTACATATTTGACTATTACATTTTCATTACAATCGTTACCATAAAAAACATCAATTTTCCATGTTTTAGGAAGCACGTCCATTTCTGCAACACGCCCACCGACTAAAGAATTGATTAATGTGGATTTGCCATATTTTCCCATTCCAACAACAAAAATTGTAAATGATTTTTGTAAATCTTCTTTGAGTTCAGAATATTCTTTTATATAAAATTGTAACTTATCCAAGGTATCCCTAATAATGGTTGAACCACTTGCATTAATTCTTCGTTTTAAATTAATCAGATTTGTTGATAGATAATTCGATTGGTGATTTATCAATCTTTGCAATAAAATGCGTTTATTATTATAATTTTGTACTGTCAATTTTCCATAAAAACTGACAATATCATCAATGATCGGTAAATGTGATGATTCCATATTTAGTTCTTACTTAAAAAGAAAGTTAAAAGATTAATTCCAAGAGATATGAAAATAATTATTGAAGTATAAATCAACATTCTTTTATTTTGTATATCAATTTGAATTTTATGACTGTAATTAAAATTGTTAATTATTTGTAATTCCGATAGTATGCTCTGATTCATCATTTTTATTTCATTTTGAATTTTATTATCTAGTTTATTAAGCAGGGATTCATTTTCATTCTGTGTTTTTTTTATTCTATCAGCAATATCGATATGAACATTATTTAAGTTACCGATATTTATTCCTTGATTAGTATCAATCAATTTGATCATCTCTTTTTTTGTATCATTAATCATATCAAATAAGGATATACTGTTTTTGTCAATTCTTTTATACAAATCATCTTTGAATGATTTAATAAAAGATGTCATTTCATGGTTTACTTCTTTATTCGACTCAGAAACTTCATTCAATGAATTAATTTTCTCTACTAACTCAGAGGAATTCGTTATAGTATTCAGTTTGATAATAAGTTGATTTAATGAATTTATTTTTTCTTGAACATTTGCCAGCAAATCATTTCGCTCCTTCTTAGCGTCCATTATTATAGATTCTATTTCAGGCTTAAAATTATTAAAAGCAGATGAGGTTTTCTTAATATCATCACAAGCAGTTTTAATTTCTTTGTTCGCATTAGTTAAATATTTTTCAATAGTGGGTTGCACGGTATCACTTATTAAGTGATTACTAACATTGTATAATAACTCTGAAAATTCTTTTTTGAGATTATCATCATTATTTTTCATTTTTTTCTCCAGTGTAATGGTTCATAGGAAAATGGAATTTTGAATGCATTAATTATGGTGTAATTTAAGCAACTTTTTTCTTTTCTGCACGTTCTTTTTTTGCTTTTTCTAATTTAGTATTTCTTTCCACTACTGTCCCAACGTTGGAACATGAAAACGCTCTAACATGTTGAAAATAAGCATTTCTATGGACATTTCAAAATTTTTCGATTTGAAATCAAAACGGCCATTTAGCTATATTTTTGGGGTAACCCTCAAGGAGATAGCTAATGAACGAAGGAAAAACCGTTTTTTCTCAGATTATGGATTATCTGCCGCTGTACGAATTCCAGAAATGTGTAAACCGCTACAAAGGAAATCACAAGATCAAACGTTTTACCTGTCTGGATCAATTTTACTGTATGGCATTTGCCCAGCTTACCTACCGGGAAAGTTTAAGAGATATCGAAACCTGTTTACGAGCTTCCCAGCACAAGCTGTATCATATGGGTATTCGCAGCCGGATTTCACGAAACACATTAGCCAATGCCAATCGGATACGGAACTGGAGAATCTATGCTGATTTTGCTCAAACACTCATTACAACCGCCCGTCAGTTATATGCCCAAGAAAATTTTGGTGTGCAACTGGAACAAACGGTCTATGCGTTGGATTCAACCATTATTGATTTGTGTCTGTCGCTTTTTCCGTGGGCAAAATTCCGAAAACGCAAAGGCGCCATCAAATTGCATACACTATTGGACATGCGAGGCAACATTCCTACGGCTGTTGTCATCACGCATGGAAAGGTTCACGACGTGAATATGCTCGATTCCATGCCGATAGATACCGGCGCCATTTACATTATGGATCGCGGTTATATAGACTACAAACGTCTGTACCGTATTCAACAAGCCTCGGCATTCTTTGTTACACGGACAAAAAGTAATTTTGATTTCAAACGATCTTTTTCAAATCCTGTTGATAAAACAACCGGCGTGCTTTGTGATCAAATCATAACTCTGAATGGGTTTTATCCACAAAAAGATTTTCCTGAAAAGTTACGTCGCATCCGTTATCGAGATGCGGATACGAACAAAACGCTTGTTTTTATGACGAACAATTTTACATTGCCGGCTCTTACGATTGCTCAGTTATATCATTGTCGTTGGAAAGTCGAATTGTTCTTTAAATGGATTAAACAGCATTTACGAATCAAGGCGTTTTATGGTAATAATGAAAATGCAGTTAAAACGCAGGTTTGGATAGCCATTGCGGTTTATGTCCTTGTGGCCATCATCAAGAAATGATTGAAATTGAAACATAGTCTTTACACGATTTTGCAGATTTTAAGCATTTCGCTTTTCGATAAAACCCAAGTCCAGCAAGCGTTTACAGACAATATTGACAAAATGAAAAAAGATGGCGCTTGTAACCAATTAAATTTATTCAACTAACGTTGGGACAGTAGTGATTGAGATTATAAAACACTTTTTCATGAAATACATCATGATTTATCAAATATTCAATCTCCTTAATATACTCTTTTTCTAATTCAAGATTTAAAATAGTTTCACTCCATTTATGTCGAATTCTTAAAGTGTCACTATTAGCCTTAATGAATGGCGTTTCCGGTGTCAAACCATCGCCGGATGTACCTTCAACCCGATCTTGATCTTGATGTAAAAACTTTCTATTCAATTCCTGGATCTCTTCGATTTTGGCATAGGCCTGATCAAAGGTCATTTCTTCTTTGCCTTAAAACGATAGCAAAATCTGTCCGTTATCGGTTTTTCGCCAGGTTCTAAAAATTACATTTGAAAAGATTTCCATATCTGTTACACACTCTTCGCCTTATTCAGCCGATTCTGTACCAATTCGCAGACGGCGTAATACACTTCCTTGCGTTCCGCGGCCGTGAGACCAAGCGCGTCGAATATGATATCATCCAAGGCTTTGCGATCTAGTAAAGGATTGGGCTCCTGTTCACGAATAGGTATGCTGGGGTCAAAACCTAGTTCGGTGAAGATAGATTTGATTTCTCTTTTAAAGATATTATTTACTTTTGATAAATTGATTTTTATTAAAGATGGATTAACCAAGTGTAATCTCTCTAATTCTCGCTCATAAATATTAAGAGCTCCGAGACCTTCAGCTACACCTTCAGTTTCCCAAAATAAAATCTGAATAGACGAATTCAATAATAGTGCAGAATTTTGTACTAATTTATCGTTCTTAAGCACTATTTTATAAAATCTCTTAAATAATATTTTCCCTTTGTTATAGTTTACAATAAACCTTTCATTAAATGTTCTCCCTACCACAAGATCAGGTATCAGCCTTGAGTTGCCATTTGGGTTTACGCCATCAAGAACAACATTATTGTCAGTATCTAAAATTAGTATTTTATTGATGGATTGGGAAGATAAAACTATTTTTACTTTTGAAAAATGTGGCTTAACATTATTATCGTGAATATATCCATGGATCTCCGCAATATCTCCTAGTCGCACCAGCTTGTCTTTTCCTTTTTCCAGTATCGTAAAAAAAATATCCGGCGCTCTTAGATATTTACCGCCCCATTTATCGCCTTCGTAACTGGTCTCACCGGTATCTTCATCTATTTCCAATCCGTTTTGCCATAAATCTTTTTGTTTGATGGGGTATACCCGGTAATCGTCATTGGAAACTATAGAATCGGTTTTATATAGATTCTGAAGATTTTGAGACGTCGCCGATTCTTCAAATGATTTTCTGAAATTGACAAACCTCGCTATGTGATCGGCCGTTATTTCTATGCGTTCTGTTTTTTTCTTTTTATCCGTAACCGTCGTCGAAACGGATTTGTCTTTAATGAACACGTTAATCGTTGTATTGACGTCCGCTTTCTCGAATGAGCGTTTCGCGCTGTCGAAAACCGATTTGACGCGCGTATTCCGCAATAAAAATTCCTGCAATCCCTTGCCATAGCCGACGTCAAGCCATGAATTTGAACAGATAAAGCATAACACGCCCTTATCTTTTAGTAAATTCACGCCACGCAGATAAAAATAAACATATAAATCACTTTGTTTATTGATTTTCAAATCTTGATCGGCATATAATTCTTCATAGGCTTTGACTAAATCATCTTTTGTTATTCCCATTTTGAAATTATCGAACAGTTCATTGATTTTTTCCTGCCTTAAATACGGCGGATTGGCGATGATAATGTCGAAACCCTGTTGCTGACGGGAAAATATTTCTGCGAAATGGATTTGCCATAATATATGATTAATTTCTTCCGCGTGTTTTTTCTGAAGAGAAAATCCAATTGCCTTAGCCAGATTATCTTCAATATCCGCGATCTGTTTACGAAGATCGTCCTTCGATTGGCATAACATTTCCGGACGCTCTTTGCGGACTTGCTCAAAATTAAAATATGTATCTTTTAACGCTTTCAATTCTTTTACATGGTCATCATAAAACGCATCTAACGTCTCGATATTAAAATGTGTATCAAGATTCAGGATTTTACTCTCCCGGGTTTGCCTACGGGTGGTAACGGTCACTTTTCCGGGCGTGGCAACCAGACTGTCCCCGATGCGAAGTTTGAAATCGAGATTCGGCAAGGCCGGAATTTTATCAAGGTCATTCGGAGTATTCACCGGCTGATCAAAATCGACAACTAGCGACAACCAAAATCGCAATTTAGCTATTTCTACGGCGAACTGGTCAATATCCGCGCCATACAGATTGTTTTCAATAATGGTAAGTTTTAACTGATATTTACTCGGAGCGCTGTTCAATTTACTTCCAAAAACCATCCCAAATGAGCCGGAAGAGAGTTTATCCGCTAGTTTCTCGTATATCCCAACCAATATCTGCATCATCCTTACAGGATAAGCGCCGGAACCGATGGCCAGATCTAATATTTTAACATGATAAAGAATTTTATAAATCGTCAGCGCTTCTTCTTCGGATAATTTATCCGAATTGGGAATGTCAATCAGCCTCGCGATGGCTTCCCGGTCTATATTCGTATGCTCTTCAAGATACGTCTTCAGGGATTCTTTGCACATTAATTCCACTTCGACGGGATGCGTATAAAAAGCCCCCTGTCCGTGGCGTTCGGCGATGAGTTCTTCGTACGCATATCCCAATAGATCGGGATTCAGAGCGACCTCTACGTCAAACGGGGTGTTTTCCTGTATGGTAAAATTATACCGGTTTAAAAGGCGTTCAAAGATTATATCAAACAGCCGGTTATCTACTTTCACGGCTTTGTCGTTCCATGTTTTCGATTTTTCAAACAAACCGCCGTTGAGATACGGCACATGGCCTATCATGTCGCTTATCGCGTCCGTGAGTTCATAAGTTCCGGCAACGCTGATACGATTGAGTCCTTTGAAGAACAAATGATAGAAAAACTGATCCCATTGGTTCTGCTCGCCCCACCGCTGTCTCTGGCGGCTAAGATACTGATGCCGTTCGCTGATCGTGTCGGTTTCATTAACGAATAACCAACCTTTGCGCTCAAGAAATTTTAGAAACAGAAGACGGTTTATGATCAATTGTGTAAATGCGCGCTTTTCTTCCTCTAGAATGCCGGAAACAAATTGCTGAACCTCATTGAATACTTTTTTCAATTCGTCATAGAATTGATCGGTAACCGATTTGATTTCAAATGCTTTTGACCATTGCTGTAACCATGCGGTCGGAGCGATGCCCATCAAATCGGCTTCCGGCATACGGAGCGCCGTTAAATTGAATTCGCAGATGGTGCGTAAATAACTGGATTGGTATTCCCATCCGAATGTGCTTAACCGTGGTCTTTCGGATTCTTTTCCCTCAAAATGAGCGAATGTATAATTCTTCCAGTCCGGCGTACAAATGAATAATAAATGTTCGTGTGGGAATGTTTTGTGACCCTTGGCGCCTCTTTTCAGAGGCCTCAGAGCACGGATGATCGTACGTAATTCCGTTATGTATAATTGACTGGATTGCAGTTTGATAATGAAAATGCCCCATGGCTGATCCTGAGCCATTGGTTTCAATTGTAAGATGGAAGAACCGCGTAATTGTTCAGGTTTTAAACCGATATCGGAGGGAAACCAGTCATAGGTTAGGTCTTCAAAAGCTAAATCCGCGGGGAGAGGCCAGTTCAATTCTTGCTGAAGAAATTGTAAAAACGATTTATCATCGGAGACGTTTTGTATGGATTGAATAGGTATTGGATTCATCAACGACTCCTAAAGCATTTGGAGAGATTACTTTAAAGACTTCGGTTTACATTAACAGATTTCTAACAAGTGTTGAATTTATCTAAAATAACCGGTTGAATCAAATCCCGGCCAACAGAATACGGTATCATTTTTTTGTGCTGAAATCGGCCAATAATGATCGCCGGATGAGTATTGAATTTTTTAGCAAAGCGAATAATATCTTTAGCAGTGAATGGCTTCTGACTTAACATTTCAAATTCTTGATGTTCTGAAAAAGTCCATTCTATTGCAAATTGATTGGCTTCATCCTCTTTAGTTTGTTCAAATGCATCATATCTAATGTTTTCAAGGAAAACATCTTTTTTCCCGTGCAGTAATATATGACCGGCTTCATGAAAGAAAGTGAACCAAAACGTGTCATTGCGGTTATAACGTCCAGTTAATTGGATGAGAGGATATTCGTTAATCCACCTTGTTGCGCCATGAATGGGTACTTTAGGTAAACAGGGAGTATAAACCACTTTAACACCGGCATTCGCGCAAATGGATTGTAATTGCTTAAAAAAATCCGGCGGATAATCTGCCATAAGTTTTTTGATTTCCTGCAATGCGATTTTGAATTTTTTTTGTGAAAATTCTTTAACTTCTATCCCTTGCGCTATAATATCACCCCGTCGAAGCCATGCTGAAAGGGCATATGGGTTGGAACTGTGTTTTAATGAAATACGAAACTGAATTTTCAATTCTTTATTTAAATAATAATCTTCCCATGCTTTGTAATGAGCAATGGAAAAATAATTCAGTAATTCCTGCACGATGGCCGGTTTTTCCTTCACATCCTGAATCCAACCGTATTTCTGCATCATTTTTACAGGAAATCGTTTTGCCCATTCAATGGCTTGTATAAGATATTCTTGTTCCTTTAACCGCACCTTACATTCATCGTACTGTCTTTGGCGGTTTAGCCAATAATGCGCGGGGATTTTCAGCACTTTTTCAAACTGAACGGCCATTTCAGAAGTTATGGAACTATCTCCTTTTAAGATAGCCGTAATGGTTTTCTCCGGTTTACGGGTTCGTACCGCGAATTCTTTGGGACCCATTCCGATTTCTTTTAGTTTCTCTGATAAATCGGTTCCCGGATGGGTAACCGTTTGGGGTTGATATTGGTTCTCTCTCAACATGATCAATCCTTCAATGATAATCAATTATTTCTAATATTTCGACTCCATGAATTTCAACCCATAGATACTGTCCGTGAGTATCGGTTGGAATCGGGTTTTCATGCGGTTCAAAAATCAATCGGTACGGCTGGTCGAGATCGCATGCCCATTTGCCTTTACGGTTTTGTACTAATTCATGAAAATGACCTGGCGCATATCTCAAATCTTCAAGGGATTCTGCGGCTTTCAACTGATCTAATCGTTGTTTTAAGACCTTTGCCCGTTTGTTACCGTATTTCCGCTTTAATGCGCGGTCATCGTTAGCCAATTCTTTTAGTTTATCTATTTTAAAGGTAATGTTCATGAAGATAAAAGTCAATATTAATTAACAGTAAGTGTTAATAATTTTTTTCATACATATTTCTCATGATTTCAACAATACAGACAAGTAATGATTTTAGCGATTAGTTGATTTCCATCCAGCAAACTAATGTTGCCTTTTCTCCTGCTAAAGCCTGCATATCGCGGAGTTTGGTTTTCACTTTGTTATGTTCGATGATTTGTAATTTCGTTTTTAACTCATCCATGGGACGTATAACTACCCGCGGTGTATTAGCTGTGGATTGAATGATTGCATGAATTTGTTGTGTATCCTCAACAATATCGTCCGAATCAAACGGCAGAAAATACCATCGGCATTCACCGGGAATTTTCATCTCTGAATCCGGCTTATCTTTCATTTTAGCCGATGGAAAGCGGAAACAGGCGAAAAGACCCCGGCTATCAATGGAAGTTTGCTTTCCGCTGAATAATCTTCTGGGCATAAAGGGTAATTGATTATTTAAAACAGGATTATTTTTCTTAACATCTTCAAAGATTAGGCGCATTTGTTCATCGAATGACATAACCCCGTTGTACGACACATTGAAATTTCGTAATGCTTCGTAATCATCATCCGGCGTTAGAAGTTGTTTGCCTTCAATGCCCATCGTTTTGGATATTCGTAATAGTTTACCGGATACTCTTTGATACAGCAACAGTAAAGAATCCAGTTCATCCGGCGGAAGAAAATTCCAGAATCGCACCTTGCAGTTATTTCGGTTGATTTTCTTTTCAATGGAAGGATCTAAACGGCGATCAACGCGCCCCAGTCGTTGCATTAATCTGACGGGATTCCAATGAAGATCATAGTTGATCAACAAATTGGAATCTTGTAAGTTTAAGCCTTCCGATAAAACATCAGTTGAAATTAATACGCGTATCGGTTTTTTTAAATATTCTTTTAACTCATCCTCCTGACAATTATAATAGGGTGAAAAACGCTTAATGACATCATCACGGTCTTTTTTAGAAGTGCTGTCTAATTCCTCAACAACGCCCTGAATGTTCTTTTTAAGATTTTTATATAAATATCTTGCCGTATCTCGATATTGGGTAAAAATGATGACTTTCTGATTTTTCAAATCAGAATCCTGATTCAGCAGTTCAATTAACGCGCGAAGTTTATCATCGGTTTCTTCTCTTAAATGTTCATGGATAAAACTCAGAAAATCAGCAAGTTCATCCATATCCTTATGTATGCTACCGATGATCTCATCCAATTTGAACAATTCCGGATCAATTTCATCGGCTGGAGGGGGAAGAATATCGTCTTCTTCGACATCGTCTATATCGTCTTCCTCCTGATACCGGTCTTTCCAGTGAGTTTCCACAGTTTGCCAAAACTGACCGTGTCTGAGTTTCCATTCTTCCCATTTGTCGGGACTATAATGCCGTAAAAACCTTGCATTGGAACGAAGCAAGTCTTCGCAGGATGATTCAAATGCTTTATACGACGACTCCATCCTTTTCAGCATGGTAGCACGGATCAATGAAATAACCTGCTTTTGGCGATTCTTGATAATCGGATCGATTTGAGAATCATCCCGCTTTTTACTTTCCGTATTATAAAGTGTTAATTCTAAAAATGGATTGTCTTTACTAAACGATTCCTTTATTTGATTAAATAAATCGCCGTACACTTTTGCCAATTTATAAGCCTGAACGACCGGTTTATCTCTATCCGGGAAATAGAATTTTCTATCGTTATGACTGCTGAAGTATTGACGGGCATATTCACGGCTTCTCTGTATAACTAAAGTATTAAATAAGACGTCATCCCGCAATATTCGCTCGGCTTCTTCAACAGGAAACTCAGGAAATAAAGTTTCTTGTTCATCATCTTCAGATTTTAATCCGTGTTTAATTTCAATCGCTTTTTCTTTTTTAACAAAATAATTTCTTGTATCACTGATGCCTAATCTCTGGAAATAATCTCGTTTCTTGCGAGTGAAATATTCCATTAAATGTAAGATATCAAACAGAGAATTATTGACTGGGGTCGCGGTCAACATAAACAATTTTTTTTTCTGATCTTTATACTCGATTAGATCAAACAATTCTTTACTACGTTGAGCGTTCGGTGTCCGGAAATGATGAGCTTCATCAATCAATATCACATCGGCTTTTTGCTGAACACTGCGAATACGATCTTTCATAACTTCCCGATGTAAATCGGTATGATTTAATATTGCGATCTGAGCACCATAAGCTTCATCCTTTTGATAACCGAGATATTGGCGTAGTCTTTTTTCCCAAACACTCTCCCGTGAAGACTTCGGCACGATTAAACAAATTCTTTTCCGTTCATATAGAAAACGTTCTATAAGCATTAACCCGATATAGGTCTTTCCAAAACCTACGCCATCGCATATCATCGAACCGCCCCATTGTTCGGCAATCCACATGGCTTGACGATAACCGTCCTTTTGCAGATCATCCAGCATTGGGTATATCTTCGATTCATTCAATTCCCAAGCGGATGTGGAAATTTCTTTACCAAGAAAATATTCATATAAAGCTTTGGCGTACACTTCAAAAGGAGTGTATAGTTTAAGATGCGGCTCGATGACTTTTAAAATGGCATCCTGAATCGTTTCAGCTTCCTGCCAACATGTGTCATACCAAGAATTTAAAGCGTCTAATTGAAGTTTATCGGCAGTTAAAATATTTAATTCTATGTTGCGGCATAAACCGGGTTCCGTAAAGTTGCTTGATCCCACGATGCCATAATGAGATAAATGAGGCGGGTTCATTTTCATCAACATGGCTTTTGCGTGAAATTTAGCCCGAGTGTATACTTTTGCCTGAATGATATTATTTAATAAAGCCTGTCGTATAGCCTCTAATCCTTTTAATGAGTCATCCTTTTCTTTTTCCCGTTCAATACTTTCATCGCTATCCTTTTTAAGCGTTTCAGTCAATTCTTTCTTAGTGCGCTTAGTTGTCTCATCACCCATGAGAATACGAATGGGATTTATATTATTCCAGAAACCGTCCAGAGCCAGCAAAGAACCGATTTCAAAATTCCCGGTAGCAACATCCATACTTTTTGATGAGGGTAGTATTTTTTTTAAAGCTTCGAGGACAGTTTGTCCTTCACGATTATCGAGAATAGTTTTTAATGAGTGAGGCATATACGAACCAATAAGGAGGTTGGTGTTTTTTCATAAAATAATAATGAAATTAGTTTATATTAACAAGGTATTGATCTTTATTTTTGACACTTATCATTTTTAATATCTTATCTTCACTTCTCCTTCTCTTTCATCCATTCCATCGCACGCAATAAAGTCAGGGCTCTGCCTAAATCTTCGAGTTTGCCAATCTCAGCCTCAATGGATTTAAGGTGTTCTTTTTTTTTCTTCCGAGGTCATGTCTTTGGGGGACTTCATAGCTATTTCTTAGATTGGTCTGTAGCCTAATCAGAAAGTTATTTGTTTTCATTTTCATCGTCCCGTTTGCTGAGGCGAAAATCGTCCTTAAGTCCGCAATGCCTTTCTATTAAATCAACATATTCTTTCGTATCAAAGGATTTGTACAATAGTTCGTCCACCAGTCCCTCTTTAATCAATTCAGGCACCCTTCCACCGTAACCGCTGATCACCACGAACCGGATATGCGGATAAGCGTTTTTTATCCTTTTCGCCATATCACAAACCTGAATCCCCACATGCTGATAATCGGTGGTAAATAACGCCACATCACCATTCAGCTTCCAGACACATTTCATGGCTTCGTCAGCATCAGTGTAAGTAAATATATTAAGCGGATAATCTTCCAGTAACCTCTCATACACCATTAGCAGGCACAGCTCATCATCCATCATGACGATGTTCTTATAAGCGAAGTTATACAGCCGGTTCATTTTATATCGTACCTTTTACAATGAACATTAAAATCAATGCTCATCTCGTTTATCATTTTTTTTCCTTTTTTCGGCCAATTCTATCTGATGAGATATTCTGAATAAATGCCTGATTTCTTCGTCAATTTCCTTGTACGGATCATCATCGTGATCTTGATTTTCATCTCCAGATATATTCCGTTCCGGCAATCCGGGCCCAGTTATACCCTGCTGTAAATTTTGTATAACCCGGTCATACCTGTACTTCAGTTCTTGCTTATCGAACGGCGCACTTAAAAGGCCGTTGTAGCCAATCGTTTCCCAATTCTCCGGCGGTTCGCCGTTCCAGTTTAGGCATAAATAAAATAACGGCGGTTTGGAAAAATTCGGCAAACTCACCTGTTCTTTATCATTACGGTTCGTTTGAATGACATTAACGATATGCCTGAAATCCTGATAAAATTTCAGCAAAGGAAAATCATAACGGCCTCGCTGCCATTCCAGCACTGCGTCTATTTGAATATTCAGAAACCATGTAACATACTGCCTGTTTAATGAAATCGGACCGGTTTTGCTCTTTTCATGAAATTGATCCGTATCAAGCAGCGCCTCTTTTACGATTACCTGAATGGATTCATTTTCTTTCCTGTTATGATCAGCAAGAAGGGCATGAAAACCACGCCTCTCAAATAATTGTTTTACATCATCATGGAAATGGTGGAAAAGTAAAATAACTGGTTTTTTATTGTCCTTTGGTTCCATTGTTAACCGTCCCGGTTTAATGGAATGAAATAATCTAACTTAATGATACTAATATAGGGATAATTTAGATCAATTTTTTCTCAAAATTTGAGAATTTTTTTAATTTTCACGGAGTCCAACAAAAAAATAAAACCCCGCCTTCAGCAGACGGGGTTTCATGGCAAAGTTATGAAAAAACAACTATTTATTTACATTATCGCAATTGATTAATTCATTATCGCCCACGCCCCAACCTTTGAAAGCGCCGTAACTGCCGCCGGCGTAATCTTGTTTGTAGGAGACGTAAAATATTTTGCAGTCGCCATCGGTGGTTTTAACGGCCACGGCGCACCAGACGTACCGGTGTTCGATAAGGCCGGTGATGGCATTGCGCTGGATGGACCAATCTTTATCATAAATCACGGCGCGTAAAGCTTTGTACCGTTCGTTCGTCCAGTCGCTCATGATTTTCTGTTCGAAGGCGGTGTTTTTCATACCCGCGGCCGGCATGCGGACTTTGTCTAACGCTTTTTGAGCGAGTTTTTTGGCGTTATTCTGCAACGTTTCCATTCCCGTGCTGGCGTCCAGATTAAATTCACCGACGGCAAGCTGTTTGATGCACTCCTTGTCCCAGAATTCAACTTTTACGGTATGATTCCGCGGGGATATTTCCGAAAGCGCTTTGGAATATTCCACACAGCCATATTGCGTGGACGTGGCCGCATCGGGCACTATCTCGAATTCGAGCCAGGTTTGCTTCTTGGCCTGTTCGGAAGCCGTAAACGAACGGGATTTTTTTTCATCGCCGTCCACATAAATTTTCACGGTGCATTCCCAGTTATACGCGAGCGCTTCTATCGGACCCTTCAAATAAGCCATGCCGTAAATGTAATCGTTTCCGGTGAATTCCGAGGTAAACGCTTCTTCCTTTTCCGCTTTGATCACGATCGGCGATTTCGAGAAGACGATCGTGCCGACATTTTTCTTATGAATCGCGCTGGTATAAATTGAGCCGCCGATTTCTTTGTCGATAGCGTCGACGATTGTCTGGGCGTCTTTCTGAAGTTTCAGTGTTTTTGCATGATCGGGAATGACCAGTAATACTGCTTTGGCGGTCAACACACCGGCTTCCGCGGCTTCCATTGCGTTGTTCAGGTTGTTCTTTCCTTTCGCCTTCTGTGCGTAAGCTTCCTCGATTGCGCGATCGATTTCCTTCGTCAGAAACGTGTTAACATGTTCTTCAAATTTTTTATACCCTTTCATCATCGCGGTATAGCCGCCGTACTCTTCAATGGCTTTCGCTTTGAGGTCGGCGTCGGCAGCTAATAAATCATCTAATTGCTTTTTCTTTTTGGGATAATCCAATTTAACGCATTCATCGTAGAGTTTCTGAGCTTCGTCTTTTTTCTTGAACATGCCTTCCCACGCGCGGTCCAGGATATTATAAATCACCGCGTCGAACATGAAGGAAGCGTCCTGGAGCATTTTTTCGGCGTTTTGTTTGGCATTGGCTTCTTTGATTTTTACGGCAATTTGTTTTTCGTATTCGGCTAATTTCGTTTCGATTGAACTGGCATCTACATCCGGACAGGAAGTTTTCGCCTTTTTGAGCGATTCTTTGGATTTTTCAAGGGTTTCTTCGGCTTTAAAGGGATTGTTATATTCGGTCAGATACTGCTCAATCCAGTAGAGATATCCTTTTGCAATTTTGGTGTCATCACAGTCTTCGATGGATTTTCCGTCATCAACTTTCTTGGCGCCTCCGGCGGTACCGCCGCTTCCGGTGGTTGTGGTGGTGGTCGTTTTAGTTTCTTCATCTTCATTTTTGCTGTCGTCTTTTTTCTTTTTGTCGGTTTTCTTGTCGTCTTTTTTTTCTTTCTTATCCTTCTTATCTTTCTTATCCCCGTCGACAGCTTTTTTTATTTTGTCAAATTGTGCGTGGGTGTGTGTGGCAATAGTTCCGCCCCAAAGAGCGATTACAGTCAGAGCAAGAACTGTTTTCATCCATCCGTTCTTTAAAATACCCATAAATTGGTCTCCTTATATATGAGTTAATCGTTTAGTGGATTGGTGTAAAATATTAGGCAAAATATGCGCTATTTTAAAAAAATTTATTAAACAATATTTTTTTCAGAAAAATTGATTGTATAAGTTTTTTTCCAACATTTTTTATTATCGAATCCTTACTAATTTTGAAAAATAACTCGAAGCAGTATAAGCATATTTTAATATTTACGGATGTGGGATATCCATTATCAAGAGTTGGCCTATTCATTTCTTAATGTTATAACCAATACGCTTCCTTTAAGCCTGCCGGTATCGAGAATCGGCGAAAGCGTTACGGTTACCGGAATGTCTTTATGCTCTTTATTCGGCATGACGCAGGCCATGGGCTGCCGGACCGGAAATCGGTGGAGGTTAAATGTTTTATAAAAGTGCTCCGTCCGCAGTTCGCTCAGCGCGTACCCGGTGAGGTCTTCGGCGTCCTCGTTCATAAATTCTATCCGGTCGTTTTCATCCAGGGCGATAACGCCCATCCCGAGGTGACGCAGAATCATGCGGTAATAGAACTCGTTATCCCGCAGTTGCCGCTCCACGTAATGCTTGTAGAGAGCGAGTTCGATAGCCATGAAAAATTCATGTTCCGACACGGGCTTGAGGATAAAACCAAACGGATCGGTATCCCGGACGCGTTGAAGGGTCATTTCGTCGGAATTGGCGGTCAGAAAGACGACCGGCAGATTGTACTGAAACCGCATCACCGACGCCGTCTGGATGCCGTCTATTTTGCCTTCCAGCCCGATGTCCATCACTACGAGGTCCGGAAGCTGGGCCGCGACGCATTCCAGTGCCGCTTCCCCGGACGATACCGCATCCAAAACGCGGTAACCGCTGGTTTCCAGCATGGTTTTCATTACAGTTTGGATGGTGGAATCGTCTTCGACTATCAGAATTTTGGAACCCTTCATATACCGCCGTTCTTTTTTTTATAAGGATGGAATATCCGTAAACCGTTGTGATGCTGTCATGCGTCTGTATGCCGCTGTAAAATTCCGGCGCGGTTTATTTATGTTTAAACTCTGTTTCCGTGATGGGATATTTCGCCGCGCGCCAGGCGTCCATACCGCCGGTAAAAACATAAAGCGTGCGAAACCCTTTTATCATAAGCGTCCGGGCCAGCCGTTCGGCCTGATCGCATTCCGGGCCGCCGCAGTATAAAACCAGAGGGAAATTTTTATCCAGCGTTTTGACGACGTGGAGCGTGTCGGCTTTTCGGAAATGAATGGAAATCGCATTGGTGATATGCGCCCTTTCATAGAAGAACGGCTGGCGGGCATCCACGAAGAGCGCAGACTTTTCTTCAAATAGTTTATGCGCTTCTTCCAGCGAAATTTCCTGCACGATGGGCGCTTTATTATGTACTACGGCCGTCGTCGTATCCTGAAAGGCCGCAGGATGGCTGACCCCGCCGGAAACCCATTCCGTCTGACCAATGATCCAGAGCGCTGTGAGCATGACGGCTTTGAACATAATGTCGCGGTGAAAAAGATTTAAATATACCCTTAAAATATAATAACAATTATTGACGGGCGCAATAAATTCCTTGCCGGGAACAAAATTATTTTTTAGTTTCACCAGAATTTTTTAATAAAGGGATTATCCATGATGAATACGGAACCATTCGATGAGGTAAATATTCAACAATCCGGCCGGACGGCGATTCCATCCATCGCCATGTCGGTGGTGCTGCTTGTTTTAGGCGTCGGCATCGGATTTACGGCGGCCGGCGTTCTGGTGGCGGTCAGTACGGCGATGCAGGTCATGCAGGGCGCATCCGCTCTGACGGACCTGATACAAAAAATCGCGCTGTTGCTGGGTACGGGACTGCTGATTGTGCCGCCCTGGATTTACGTGCGTCATACCAAAAAATCGTTCCGCGCGACGTTCCGCTTCCACCGGATATCCGCGGGTACCCTATTCGCAACGCTCGTGCTGATAATCGGCTTGATCATTGTCACCGATTCGTTGGACCGCTGGATGGCGCCGGTGATCAATAATTTCCTCGACCGCACGCTGGGACAACTGTCCCCGGAACTGCGCTCGGAACGCGTTATCGAACAAATGATGAAGCAGTTTAAATTCACTTCGGTTTTTTCCGCCGGATTGCTTTTGCTGGCGGCGGTTATCGGGGCCGGATTCTGCGAGGAAATGCTGCTGCGCGGTCTGTTCCAGAATGCTCTGGAAACGCGGTTGCGGGCTTTTCATGCGATTCTTTTATCCAGCGCCGTGTTCGCCCTGATTCATCTGAATCCGTGGGGCGGCCTGCAGATTTTCTTTATCGCCGTCGCGCTCGGCGTGGTGGCCTGGCGTACGAACAGCATCATTCCGACCATTATCATGCATGGCCTGAACAATCTGGTCTTTATTATTATGGCTAACATGGATGAAACCGCGCTCGGATGGTATGCTACGAAAGAATCGGTGCATGCTCCCGTCATTCTGATCGGCGTTATACTGCTTCTCGCGGGATTGGTGATGATTTTCCGTTTGAATAAACCCGCCGCCAGAAACGCGTAGTCCGTTTACGCTTTTCGGATATCTTCGCCCCAACTGAGTTTATTGCGGAGCACATCGTAAAAGTTTCTCTCTCCGAGCTTGATCAGCTTTACGCAATGGGACGCCGCCCGGATGGTAATCGGCTGCAGCGGCTCTAAATCGGTCTCCACATAACCGTCGGCGGTAAGGTGCGCGGAAGGCCCCGGTTCCAGTTGGATATGAATAACTTGTTTTGCGCTGATAACGAGCGGACGCATGGTCAGCGTATGCGGACAAATCGGGTTGATGACGATGGCCTGCAGGGTGGGAGTGAGAATGGGCCCGCTGGCAGAGAGTGAATACGCCGTAGAACCTGTCGGCGTCGCGATGATCAGCCCGTCGGCGGTATAGGTTTGCAAATATTCGTCGTCTACCTGCACGCGCACGCGGATCATCCGGATGGCTTCCCGGCGGACTATTGCGAAATCGTTCAGCGCGCAGAATGTCCGGCCCGTGTGGGCTGTTTCCAGAACCATGCGGTCTTCGATGCGGTAATGGCCGGCCAGCAACCGTTCCGCCGCCGGATACAGGCCGCCAATCTCCACTTCCGTCAGAAAGCCCAACTTACCGATGTTGACGCCGAGTATCGGTTTTTCAATCCGGCCGACCAGGCGCGCCGTAGACAGCAGCGTCCCGTCGCCGCCGAACGAAAGCACCAGATCGCATTCTTGCACGAGTGTCGCCGCGGGTTTCAGAAAGCGGTGCAGGGACGGATCATTGATAAACGCTTTCACTTCCTGATTGACGGCAAAGGCCACCCGTTTTTCCGAAAGCCAGGACATGAACCGGATCAGCACCGGAAAAACGGTCTCTTTATGGGTGTTGACAAGAATGCCTATATTCATACCGGCTCCGGAATTTGTGTGACGGGGGGTGGTATATTCGCATGGGCCTGCGCCGATCGGATTAATTCATGCGCGTGCTCCATAATCTCATTGGATTCTTCCGGAGAGGCCGGATATTTGGCGAATTTCACCAGGTCGCAGACTTCGAGGAAACGCCGGAGCAACTGGACATAAGAATCCCTGAAAGGTTTTTCTTTCTTTAACGCTGCGATCAGATCCGAAGTCGGCATCTCCAGCGCGGTAATTTTCCAGCCGTTTTCGAGATAGCGCCGAATCACGTTCGACACCTCGATGTGGAATAGCTTATAATCGCCGCGGCTGATGTAATTTTTCATCTGAATCTGTTCCAGTTCTTCGAGCGCGATGGCCTCCGGCGTTCGCATGATGACCGGCTTTTGCAGCGCTTTCATCAGCTTAGCGCGCTGGTAATTCCGGTACCATCGGAACAGCAAATACACCCCAAGCCCGATGGCCGTTACAGCCGCGGCGCCCAGCGCAATCAGCGCCGTCCAATCTATCTCGCCTTCAATAATCGGTTTCTCGGGTCGGATATCCGTTGCCGTGGTATCTAATACGCTTTTCACGATGACCATCCGGGATTCGCCCTGCACGGTCAGCGTATCGCCCCGGCTCACGAAGGCCAGCTTCGGTCCTCGAATCAGAAAGGTATCCACGTTGAACGTAGTCAGCACATATTCAGTCTTACGGGTAATCATTTTGTCCTTACGGACCGGCTCGTATTCCTGAATGCGCGTGATTTCAAAATCGCTGAAATCGGTCTGCGGCTCCCCGGCCGGCCTCAAATGTTCCGGGTATGTATACTGCAAGGTGTAAACCAGCATCTCACCGATAGTCATCGTATCCGCGCTGGTCTGCACCTGAATTTTTACCTCGGACGGAAAAAGATATATCCAGAAAATTACGATTATCAGCATAGAGCGGTTCCGGTATTTGTGGCATGCATCATAAGAGAAATTAGATAAAAATAAATTAATCCGCAATATGAGAAATTGAACGCATCGCTGTAAAGGTATCTCCCACTTTCAATAAATAAACCGTCGACAGCATGCCATCGACGGTTTGGCAGTATTTATGGATAAAGATATAATGCCTATATTTTACTCTATCGCATTAATATCATTTTCCTTGATTGCGAAAAATCCCCTGCCTGAATGCGGTAAATATAGACACCGCTGGAAACCGGCCGGCCTGCATGATCATTGCCGTCCCAGAAAATTTGCTGCGGTCCGGCCTGTTGGGTGCCTTTGAATAACGTGCGCACTTCCTGTCCGAGAAGATTGTAAACTTTAAGCGTTACTTCACGGCTAACGGCTAACTGATAACGAATGACGGTGTTAGGATTGAAGGGATTGGGGTAATTCTGATGAAGGAAAAAGTCACGGGTTACCGGCATCTGATGCCCGATAGGCGTTATTACCGGTAATATCGAATTCAGGATGCGCAGTTTACCGTAACCCCACGTGGTATTCGGAACGGTTCCGGTGAAGCCGTCGGTTACAGCTCCGGACTGCAGCAGCGCTTTCACACCGCTGTGACCTAAGGATGAATCGGCCTGGAGCAGGAGCGCGGCAGCCCCGGCGACATGCGGTCCGGCGGAACTGGTGCCGCCAAAGGCGGTATAGCTGACATTGCGCGCGATCGAATAAACGGTGCTTCCCGGCGCCGCTACGACCACCGTACCGACATTATCGATACGGGTGCCGCGTCCGCTGAAACTGTTGATATCCGTGTTGCTGCTTTTATTCTTGTACGCCGCCACGCCAATCGCGCTGTCGGCGGTAGAAGGCCAGGTAATTGTATTCGTTTCAGACGGCGATGACCAGCGGGCCAGGCCGCTCCATCCGAAACCGTCGTCGGCGAGCATGCCATCGATGCGCCGGGATGAGGCTGAATGGTTGACCAGACGAAGATTATAAGTCGTCGAACCGGATGCGGCTATGGATATAATCATCATCACGGTGCCGCGGGCGGAGACGCTTTTATCCGAGTATACGTTTTTCCCGCCAATGGTAACGGTAGAACCGTTTCCGGGGAGCGTCACATATTCGCCGGCATTGACCTGCAGACGGACATCCACGTCACCGGGGCTTCCCATCCAGCGCACCGAAGGCCATACCTGCGAGGATGAACCGCCCGTAAAAGTAGCCACAACGGAATCACCGGCATTAACGGTTAACGTTTTCTGCATGCCGCCGCCGGTCAGATTGCCTGCGGGCACCACCTGCACGATGCCGGCGTCGGCCATTTCGTTTATCATAATTTCTTCATTCGAAGAGCCGTCGAGATATTCCCATGCCCATTCGCCGTCCTCATAGAGCATGACATCGGCGCCTTCCGCTTGCGCCCACGCCATCATCGCCGGAAGCGTCGTAAAAAATCGGGGCGTATCGTTATATTCGATGGACGCGAAAATCATCTCGGCGCCGGGTGCGATGCCGGCCAGCCGGTGCATCCCGGCCACGCCGCCTACCGCAATGCCGGCCACCGACGTGCCATGCCCACCGTACGGACCATCGTCCGGGCTTGCATAAATTAAATCAACACCGCGGCGGCGAACGGTGCCATTAGTTTCCCTTATCGCGCGTATCTTGGAGGTTTTTAATCCGATTAATTGCTCCCCAACCGAAAGCCGGTTATCGTGATTCGCATCCAGCGTGATAAACCATTGCTCGCCGTAAGTGGGCGACTGTTCCGTATATCCCGCCCCAACGCCGTAATCGCGTGTATGGTTATGGTTCGCATCGTTATACAGGAAATCAAGGTTCACGTCGTACACGCCGCTGGTGTTGCCGCTGTAAGTAATTTCCTTATACTGGAGCGTTTCCCCGGCGTCGGCGAAACCATTCTTATTTATATCTACCGCGTCGGTGCCGGGGTCGAATCCGTTATTGGCGTTAACATCAATCCAGTTCAGCGTGTCACCGTCGGCGAAAAACAGCATGGGGTGGAAAAAATCCACGCCGGTGTCAAAATCAGCAATAAGGACGCCTTGCCCGGTAACCGCGCGCCCGTGCGGATCCGGCTTCGTCCACACCGTATCAGCCTGTATCTGAGGCCGGCTTACGTCTAAAGGTGGTTTATGAAACGGGCGCCACGACGGCTGTACCGATGCCACTTCCGGCCTATCGCACAAAACGGATAAATGATTGTAGGTTAATGCTACCGGAAAAACCGTTTTACTGCCTAATCGGTAATCGCTTGCTTTCAAAAATTTCACGCCGATACGCTCGATTTCCATTAGAAGTTTTTCAGATGGTTTTTCCGTAAAACGTATCGTCGCCGGTACATATCCAGACTCCACGCCTTTATTCTTTAATTCGTTTAAAAGGAAATTAAACCGAAAATCGGCCTTGCCCCGGAGCGCCAGTTCCTGAGCGTAAATTGTACAGACCGCGCTGATTAGCAACAGAATCATTTGCAGAAAACCGTTTTTCCATGATGGTCGCTTCATATTAAAACCTGTATTATTTAATTGGAATCAGAAATGTGTATTTCAAGAGGAATGCCCCGTTTTTTTAATGCATCCACAAACGCATCCGCCGGCACGGCCAGCTCCTGCGGCACGGCTCCTTTTTTACTAATCAACCCCTGGGACATCATTTGCGCGATTACGGACGCGGGATAACCGGTCATGCGCATCATGGCGGTAATGCCGTTTTCCGGCTCGCCGTAGTCAATCAGTTGATAGGTAATCCGCCGGTTTTTACCGTCCTTTTTTCCGTCCACGGTTACACGGAGTAAAATACAGTCCGGGCCTTTATCCGGCAACACTTTAAGAAGCTGATGCGCGAGCAGGTCACGGGGAACGACGGCGGTTTTTCCGAGCATCACGGGTTTAGTGCCCACCAGACCCAGGTTCATAAGAAAACGGATCTGCGCCGCGTGCCCGGGATAGCGGATGGTTTTATAATCCAGGTTTTTTATTTTTCCGCGATAGGTGTACGGCAGCGTGGAGGTACCGCCGGAAGTGTTGAATGCTTCCAATTTACCGAACGGTTCGGGAAACTCGAGTTCTTCAACGTCTTCCATCGGCGGCACGCGGGTAATCTTTCCGTCCACAATATTTACACAGGGTTCGGCGTATTCATTAATCAGGCCGTGAACGGAAAATACCAGCTGATAATTTAAAGGCGGCTTGGGATTCACCGGAAGCCCGCCCACGCGCAGGCGCACCCGTTCCACCGTGTCGCACAAGCCAAACCCGTGAGCGGTCAGCACCGACACCAGACCCGGCGCCAGCCCGCAGTCGGGAATGACCGTGACGCCCTGCCGCTGCGCCTCCCGGTGCAGGGTGAACTCTTTTTTAACGATCTCATTGTTGCCGCCGAGGTCGCAGAAATTACAACCGTTACGGACGGCCAGACGCGCCAGTTCATAATTGAATTTATAGGTAACCGCGCTGATTACGGTATCCGCCTCCTGCATTAGTTTGGCCAACGGTTTGGCTTGACCAATATCCATTGAAACCGTTCGGACCTTTTTTCTTTTGCCGGCGAGGCGTAAGGTTCTCAAAGCCTTATCATCGCGGTCAATGACGGTAACCCTATCCAATTGGTCGGATTTCAGAATATCCCACACGATAGCGCGACCCATCATGCCGCTGCCGATAACTAATAGTCGCATAAGCAGTTTTCCTGTTTTAAAAGTTTTCCGGTTTTAAAATAGATGCATGCTGTCTTGTATAAAATCCGAAAGCGGCGTTGTTTCCGCTTCTAGGCGCAGAAATTCAAGCCGCTTTCGGATTATTGCCGTATTTTCCACTGTATTTTTTCAGGCGCCCCGGTCCGATGATTTTACAAAAAGCATGTCGAATCTTCACCGGACGGGCTCCCCGCGGGCTTATTCGATGCGCCGCAGTCTGCAGGCAAAGAAGCCGCTGAGCTTGTGGATCTGAGGAATCAGCCGGAGGAAGCCTTTTTCATCGGCCAAAGGTTTCCACGGTTCTTCAACTTCGCTGACCAGAACAAACTGGTTGTTGTCGGCCAGAAATTTCTGAATGACTTCCTCGTTTTCCTGCGGATTCAGGGAATACACCCCGTAGTACAACTCGCCGCCCGGCTTGATAAATTGGGAGTAAAACCGCAGATGCCGCAGTTGATCCTGAGCATACTCGTCAATTTTTTCGGGCGTGAGCATCCATTTGACATCAGGCCGTCGGATGATATTGCCCGTTTCGGACGAAGGCGCCAGCAACAGCACTTTATCCACATTCGCAATCTGCGCGGCGTTGAGATAGTCAGGAACTTCTTCGGGGAACAATACTTCGGTATTCGTGACGCCGCAAAGGGCCATGCGTTCACGGAAGGTTTCGACAAGATGGGGCTGATCCTGGACGGCTAGCACCTTGCCTTTATTCATCATCATGCCCGCCAGTGCAATGGCTTTTAATCCGTTACCCGTACAGGCATCGATGACCGTATCGGCCAGCTTCGGAGCCATCCATTCCACCATCATCTGTTCCGGTTCTTCGAGCATGTAAAATTCACCGCCCACATACGGTTCTTTGGTCGTCAGGCGTTTTTTCCCGGCCACCACCAGCCCGTATTTGATATACGGCGAACGGTAAACATTGTAGCGGGCTTGTTCCATATACATCCGGATGCGCTCTACGCCGCTCTTCAGGCGGTTGACGCGAATTACATGCGTTTTATCCGTGTTATTATACCCCAGCAGGACGCGCGTATCGTCCACGCCGTAACGCCGGATCCATTCCTGCACCAGCCACAGCGGGTGGGAATAGGTAATCGAAAGCAGGGTTTCAATTTCTTTCACCGGATCGGGATAAGATATTTTATGGTATTTTTCAAAAGCCCGCAGGATAAACTGCTCCAGACTGTCGCGGTACATCTCATAGCCCTCGGGCAGAGCAAAATGCGCTAAAGCAATGGCATGTTCCAGCGTCCTCTTGAGATACATGATATTATAAACCGCCAGCCGGTAGAGGTTGTGTATGACCTCGTCCGACTCAAGCCCGGGTTCCGGTTCGTATATTTTTGAAATCACATAATCCAGCCGGCCGCGCCACCGTAATACATAAAATACCGTCCGTTCCAGATTGGGAATTTCTTTAGACCGAAGGATGTCGTTATACTTTTGAATATAGGAATGCTTCAGAAGGTCGAGACTCATATAAGTCTTGTCGTATTCCACCAGCATTTCCAACGCAATCTTGTTGATTTTGCACTGCGGGAAAGGTTCGGCGGGCCCTTTTTTCTTTTTGGGCTTGAAACGGCGGAAACCGAATTTCCGTTTATTATAAAATTTCTTCTGAAACTTCCGCGGGTATTTTTTGATATACGGACGGGGCTTATCGTCCTCGTTGCCGTTATCGCCGATATTACCGTTGATTTCCGCATCATCGTCCAGGTCGCTGTTTGCCGTTTTGGACCGCTGATCCTGATAAATCCATCGTTGATCATTCTTCGTGTAATAACCGGACTGCCCGTAACCGGCTTTAGTGCGGTAATTCGACTTGACATTGCCTCCCAGAGTGTTGCCGTCAACGACATTGCCATTCACCGGTTTTTTCTTTACGTAACCCTCATAAGGAGGCTTCATGTAAGGATTTTTTTTCATCATAACGATTCTTTCAATTATTTTATAGTAAAGTAGGGTGTAATTTTTTTCGCTTATTCTTTATCGTTATTCGTTTAATTTTTTAAAATGACGAACGCTCTAATACACACTCTCATACCAAAAAAGATATGGACTTTTTCGTGATTCGGCTAAACTCCCTGCTTACGTTGCCATTATTCGGTTTTACACGACAAGGTACGCCCTCAGTCCCTCAATGATGGTACCTCCCCTGCCGGTTATTGCATGCGCTTATTGTAAGAACATCATATTGCTATAACTGAAAACCTCGTTAATTATTGCGTTTTTAAATGATTTTTCGCTGGGTGCGCTGCAGCACGTCCTGAAGCTCCTTATTTTTCTGCTCATAACCTTTTTTGCCCAGAAGAGCGAACATATTGGTTTTATAGGCCTCGACGCCGGGCTGGTCAAACGGATTGACGCCCAGAAGGTAACCGCTCATGGCGCAGGCTTTCTCGAAGAAATAAATCAGTTGCCCGAGATAATACGCGTTCAACTCAGGAATACGGACAGTAAGGTTCGGCACCTGACCTTCCTTATGCGCCAGCGCAACGCCTTCGTAAGCGGTACGGTTGACGAAGTCGAACATCCGGCCGGCAAGGAAGTTAAATCCGTCAATGTCTTCGGGCAGGGCGGGCACTTTGGTCTCAGCCAGGGGCTTATCCACGATTAAGAACGTCTCAAAAATATTTCGTACGCCGTCCTGAATCCATTGGCCCATCGAGTGCAGATCGGTGGAGAAATCCACGGATGCCGTGAAAAGACTCTGATGGCCCTTGCCTTCGCTTTCGCCGTATAACTGCTTCCACCATTCCGCGATATAATGCAGGGACGGTTCGAAATTAGACAGCAGTTCGATGGCTTTACCGTGGGTGTACATATAATGGCGGATGACGGCATAAAAATAAGCCGGATTGTTCGCCAGATCGGTTTGTTTTAACATCGCCGACATGTCCCGGGCGCCTTTCAGCAGTTCTTCAACGGATATGCCGGCCGCCGCAATAGGAATGAGCCCGACCGGAGTCAGCACCGAAAACCGCCCGCCGATATCATCCGGTATTACAAACGTGCGGTAACCTTGCTGGTCCGCCAGCGTTTTCAGCGAACCTTTGCGGGCATCCGTGGTGGCAATGATGGCTATCCGGAAATCGGTATTCGGCGCGATCCGGGCCATCAGATCTTTCAGAAAGCGGAAAGCTAAAGCCGGTTCGGTCGTCGTGCCGGATTTGGAAATCACATTCAGCATGACCGATTTGCCTTTTAACACATCCGCCAATTCTGATAAGTATTTGCCGCTCATATGGTGGCCCGCATAATAAATAGCCGGTTTCCGGGAGGGCAATTCCCGTTCAAACGAATGGCTCAGCGCTTCGATGACCGCGCGTGCGCCGAGATACGAACCGCCGATACCGATTACCACCAGGGCATCCGCTTCCTTGCGGATTTCTTCTGCCAGCTGACCGATGCGTTCGACTTCTTCAGCGGCAATCCGTTCCGGCCAGTCGCACCATCCGAGGAAATCGCTCCCGGCCCCGGTGCGGCGTTCAATGATTTCATGGATAGTGTTGACTTTTGACTGGTAGCCGAATAAATCGGCCTCTTTCACAAAGTCCTGGATGTAAGTATAATCCAATACTATACGTGCCATACACACGCCTCCTTCAATAAACAAAAAAATTTACAGATTGAAGCAATTAAATTTGAATAAACTCGCCTATTTTAACCCCTTTTTAATATATATACTTCGATCTTAAAATCAAATATTTTTAAAAAAAATTTATAACTCCGTAGTTTACGGATTTAAAAAAGAGAAGTAAAATCCGGTTCAGTTTAATACTTGATCTCACAGTTTTTTTTGAGCCGACTAGCCGGTATAATATTTCAAAACCATCAGGCATATCGAATTCGGACATTTTTGTTGATTTTATAGTGTTATAAAAATATATTAATACTTTATTGAGTATTGCAAACCTATGACGGAACTGAACTCGAATACAGGGAAAGCCGCCAAGACGGCCGCCAGAATACTGGAAAATTTTTCTGGACCGATACGGGTCGCAGACATATTAAAATTTGACTCCGGTATCATACCTGATAAAAAGACCGGCCTGATATTGGATAATATCCATTCTCCGGATTTTATTCAGGTTCTGGATACCTTTACGTACCCCCAGCTGACGCACATTCTGGACGCCATGATCCAGGCGGCCATACTGTATTACCAGAAGCGGTTCCGCATCGAAGCCAATGAAAAGACGATTAAGAGCGGCTTCGAGAACCTTCTCGATTACAAGGAACGCACGGGCTGCGCCGAACCCATTGACGCCTGCCTGACGGAAGGGTGTTACCAAATCAATCCCAAATGCGCTATCCGTAAAATCAAGGAAGACATCATTTGTGTAACGAAAATATTTGAACTGCGTGCGAACCGGAGCCATATTCCGCATATTGCCATTGAACTCTTTTTCAAGAAAGTGATTAACGATTTTAACTGCATCGGGCTGATACTCTCGGACAAATACGGCGCGCCCAAAGTATTCATCACCGACGGCAGCCGGATTTCTTCCGTCATTACGGCCGGCGTGCGGCGGTTGACCGACGCGGTGGCCGATTACGAATTTCGTTTTTCAACTGCCGGCGAACCCTATCTGGTTTACAACCAGAGATTCCCCATTGATGACACGCTGGCGCATAAGCTTCATGCTTTTGAAAAGAATAAGGATTTGATAAAATATATAAAACATATCACATTCAGCAGCATCGGATTTGAAGTGGCCCATGAAAAAACCATTCTGTCGGTTATTTATATCGGCGACAACCTGCTGGGTACTTACCTGCAACGTCTGATAGACGGCATCACGCGCATTAAAATCGAAACGGATCCCGACGCCCGAATCCGGGAGACATTCGGACGCAAATTAAAAACGTAACGCAAACCGCAATGTTCTGTTTATCAAACTACGAGGTGACACATGGCTGAAGATAAAAATTTAATCGCAATCCGGGATCATATCCAGGATATCCGGAACCGGGTGGATGCGGCCGCCCGGAAAGCGGGACGCAATCCCGGCGCAATTAATATTCTTGCCGTAACCAAAACTTATCCCGTCGCGTACATTCAGGAAGCCCTTGCGGCCGGCATCCGCTGGTTCGGCGAGAACAAAGTGCAGGAAGCCAAGGAAAAATATCAGTGTTTCGACAATTTCACCGAAAAGGACGCCGTTCAAAAACACATGGTCGGCCATTTGCAGACCAACAAAGTCCGTCACGCCGTGGAAATTTTTGACATGATCCAGACGGTGGACTCTCTGCGCCTGGCTACGGAAATCGACAAGCGGGCCTATACGCAAGACCGCATCATGGACATCCTGATTCAGGTGAACACGTCGAGAGAAAAATCAAAGTACGGCATCCCGCCCGAAGATACGCTGGAACTGGTCAAACGCGTTGCCGAGCTCAAAAACGTACGCATCCGCGGATTGATGACCATCGGCCCGCTAACGGCCTCGGTTTCCGCGGATCCGGAAAAAGTCCGGCCTTACTTCCGGCGGTTGTTCGAACTGAAACAATTTATCGCGGAACAGAAAATCCCGCAGGTCAGCATGGAACATCTCTCCATGGGCATGAGTCTGGACTTTGAAACGGCTGTCGAAGAAGGCGCCACCATCATTCGCATCGGCACGGCGATATTCGGCAAACGCAAACGCACGCCGCGCGCCGTCGCGCCCGCGCCTAATCCGGAGGACCAGCTGTGAAACTCGATTATAACGACATCCAGCATCAGGAATTCAAAACGGCTTTCCGCGGCTATGATCCCGCTGAAGTGCGCGCGTTTTTAGAAGTCATCGCGGAAAATTATAAGAGCTTGCAGGACGCCGAAGCTTCTTTTAATTCCCAGATCCGCAACCTGCGCGCGGATAATGAGACTCTCAAAGGGAACCTCCGCAGCCTCGAACGTCAGCTGAAGGAATACCAGAACACCTACAGCAAGATGGACCGCCTGATGGACGCAAAGATTGAGGCCGACCTGATCGTTGAAAAAGCCCGTCAGGAAGCCGGCAAGTTGCTGGAAGAAGCCGAAGAAAAAATCCGTTCGCTTGACGCCGAGGCCCGCTTCCTCGAAGCGCAGAAATCCAAAGCCGCCGCCGTTCTCAAGGAATATTTGCTGAATCAGCTGGCCATTCTCAACCTGATGACCGAAAACACCGCATCAGTCCATGCTGTCACAGAGACGCCCTCCGAACCCGTTCAGGAACCGCCGGAAACCGACAATCCGCCGGCTCAGATCGAACCCCAGGCAACCGATGCTTCCGCGCCGGTACCCACCGAAAGCGCTGAAATCAGAATGATTCTCACCGATGTCGGCACCGACGGCCTTGAAATTAAAGAACCCACGGAATCCGTGGCCATTGAACCGCCGGCCGATGCAGTGAAACCGGAAACCGTACAGACACCCCTTACAATGCCGGCTCTCAGCGGAACAACCATCCAGCCTGTCGCCGTGTCCGAAACCGAAGAACAAAAACGCGCCAAACTGATGCAGGACCTCGACAAACTCAACCAGCAGGCCACCAGCATGTTCCGCAAGACCGATTTCAACGATATGCTTGGCGAGGAAGCTATCAACAAGTCCGAAGACATCATCAACCGGATATATGCCGAACTCGAAAAAAAGAAAAGCAAGAAGTCATCCTAAACCGGAGCCCCTATGAGCGCATTGTTACCGCAGATTCAGGAAACCGTCTCTTTCATCCGCGCCAAAACCCCGACCGAAACGCCCGTCGGCATCATTCTCGGCACCGGTCTCGGCGCCCTGGCCAAAGAAATTCAGATTGAGACTCAAATTCCGTATGAAACCATACCGCATTTTCCCGTCTCGACCGTAGAGAGCCACGCCGGCCGGCTGCTTATCGGCAAACTCGGCGGTCGGAACGTTGTCGCTATGCAGGGTCGCTTTCATTTTTATGAAGGCTATACTATGCGTCAGATTACGTTTCCCGTGCGCGTGATGAAATACCTCGGCGTCAAAACCCTGCTGATTTCCAACGCCTGCGGCGGTATGAACCCGCAGTACCGTCCCGGAGACATCATGCTGATTACCGACCACATCAACCTGCTCGGCGATAATCCCCTGCGCGGCCAAAACGAGCCGGAACTCGGACCGCGTTTCCCCGATATGAGCCAGCCGTATTCCAATCGTTTAATCGCGCTTGCGGAAACCCTTGCGCTGCAGGAACACATCAAAGTGCATCGGGGCGTGTTTGTCGCCGTCATGGGTCCCAACCTTGAGACACGCGCCGAATACCGTTTCCTGCGAACCATCGGCGCCGATGTGGTAGGGATGTCCACCGTGCCCGAGGTCATCGTCGCCAACCACATGGGTCTGGAATGCCTCGGATTTTCCATAATCACCGACGAATGTTTCCCCGACTCCTTGCAGCCGGTCGACCTGCCCAAGATAATCCAGACTGCCAACGAAGCCGAACCCAAAATGACGCTCATCATGAAGAAGGTCGTGGAACGGCTATAAATTTTTTTACACCCGGATGTTTGATAATTTAACGGCTGCCGGTAAAGTATTGATTGTAATAGGATGCCTGTTCATTCTGAGCGGTTGCATCCTTTTATTCTATGATAAAATACCTTTTCTCGGCAAACTGCCCGGAGATATATCCGTTAAAAAAGAAAATTTTTCATTCTACTTTCCGCTGACCTCCTGCATCCTGCTGAGCCTGATATTGTCTTTCATCGTCTGGTTGATAAAAAAACTTTAACCTGTTGACAACTGAAATGGCCGTGCGACCAAACCGCACCGGACATTTTGCCGGTGTGCAATACGGGCTGTTCAGAGACGAATAATTGATAATCCGTACAACGAACGGCCGGAGAATTCCGGATTCCCGTCAATACCTATTACCACGAGCGGGTTAAATGACCGGATCAGGTTTGTTTATTAAACCGGAGTTGGCCATCATCAAATCCGACTAAAATGTTATCGCCTTTTGCGAAATGCCCTTTCAGCAGTTCCTCCGAAAGCGCGTTGATAATCTCGTTCTGAATAAGCCGTTTCAGCGGACGCGCGCCGAAGACCTGGTCAAATCCCGTTTCCGCCAGATAATCCCGGGCTTCGTCCGACAATTCGATGCCGATTCCCTGCCGCTGGAGCAGTTCCTGAACCCGTCTGAACTGAATGTTCACAATGGCCCGGATGTGTTCTTTATTCAGCGGACGGAACATGATGATATCGTCAATCCGGTTGAGAAACTCCGGCCGCATGCGCTGACGCAACATTTTCAGCACCTCGGCTTTCATGTCCTCGTAAACCGCATCCCGGTTAAAGTCATTCATCTGCCCGACGCGTTCCATAATATAGGACGCGCCGAGATTGGACGTCATGATAATAATCGTGTTCTTGAAATTCACCGTGCGGCCTTTATTGTCGGTCAGGCGGCCGTCATCGAGCACCTGCAGTAACACGTTAAACACTTCAGGATGCGCCTTTTCAATTTCGTCGAGCAGAACGATTGAATACGGACGCCGCCGCACGGCCTCGGTTAGCTGGCCGCCCTCGTCATACCCCACGTAACCCGGCGGCGCGCCGATCAGCCGGCTGACCGAGTGCGGTTCCATGTATTCCGACATATCGATGCGCACAATCGCGTTTTCATCGTCAAATAAAAACTCCGCCAGCGCCTTGGCCAGTTCGGTCTTGCCGACGCCCGTGGACCCAAGAAAAATAAATGATCCGATAGGTTTTTTCTCGTCCGACAGACCGGCGCGCGAACGTTTGATGGCGTCGGAAACGGATTCTACCGCCTCATCCTGTCCCACCACGCGCTGTTTAAGCCGGTCGGCAATGCGAAGAATTTTTTCTTTCTCGCTTTCGAGCATCTTGCTCACCGGAATGCCTGTCCATTTCGCGACAATCTCGGCGATGTCTTCCTCGCTGACTTCCTCCTTCAGCATTTTAAATCCGGACTGCAATTCGGATAACTTTTTATTTTCCGCGTCCAATTGGCGCTGCAGTTCGCTGCGCCGGCCGTACTTTAGTTCCGCGGCCTTGTTCAGGTCGCCCTGGCGTTCGGCCTGCTCTATGAGCGTCTTGTTCTGCTCGATTTCCTCCTTGAGTCTGCGAATGGTTTGTATAATAGTCTTTTCCGATTGCCAGTGCGCGCGAAGAGTTGTCCGCTGGTCTTTCAGTTCCGACAATTCCCTGATGAGTTCCTGCAGACGGATTTTGGAATTGTCGTCCCTTTCTTTTTTCAGCGCGAGCTGTTCGATTTCCAACTGTTTGATTTTGCGCTCCACCTCGTCGAGTTCTTCCGGCATGGAATCGATTTCGATGCGCAGTTTGGAAGCCGCCTCGTCAATCAGGTCGATGGCCTTGTCGGGCAGGAAGCGGTCGGAAATATACCGGTCGGACAATACCGCCGCGGAAACAATAGCGCCGTCCTGTATGCGCACACCGTGATGCACTTCGTATTTCTCCTTGAGCCCGCGCAGGATGGATATCGTATCCTCCACGGACGGCTGTTCAATAAGCACCGGCTGGAACCGCCGTTCCAGCGCGGCGTCTTTTTCGATATGTTTGCGGTACTCGTCCAGCGTCGTGGCGCCAATCGCCCGTAATTCCCCGCGGGCCAGCGCGGGTTTGAGCATATTGGCCGCGTCCACCGCCCCTTCGGCCGCTCCGGCGCCCACCAGCGTGTGCAGTTCGTCAATAAACAGAATGATCGCGCCGTCCGATTCCGTAACTTCTTTCAGCACGGCTTTGAGCCGCTCCTCGAATTCTCCGCGGAACTTCGCGCCCGCCACCAGCGCGCCCATATCCAGAGCTACTATCGTCTTCGTCTTCAGATTTTCCGGCACGTCGCCGTCAATGATCCGATGCGCCAAACCTTCCGCAATCGCGGTCTTTCCAACGCCCGGCTCGCCGATCAGTACCGGATTGTTCTTGGTGCGGCGCGACAGCACCTGCAGGACGCGGCGGATTTCCTCATCCCGCCCGATCACCGGGTCGAGCTTCCCTTTCCGCGCGAGATCATTCAGATTACGCCCGTATTTGGCCAGCGCCTGGTATTTCCCCTCGGGATTCGGATCCGTCACGTTTTGGGAACCGCGGATATCCTTTAACGCGCGGTAAACAGCATCGCGGGTGATGCCAAATCCCTTCAAGGTTTTGCCGAATTCCGTGGCTTCTTCCGCCATCGCGATTAAAAAATGTTCCACGCTGACATATTCGTCTTTGAGCCGGCCGGCCTCGTGCATCGCCGCGTTGAGCAGTTTGTTCAGCCGCGGGGAAAGGTATACGTGGCCCGTATCACCGCTGACTTTCGGCATCCGCTCGAGGTTCCGCGTGGAAAAGACCTGCACCGCCTCAAGATTCGTACCGATCTTCTTAATCAGCGCCGGTACCGTCCCTTCCGCGTCGGTTACTAACGCGTGAAACACGTGTTCCACCTCGATTTGCGTCTGCCCGTAATCCATTGCCAACTGCTGGGCTTTAGCAATCGCTTCCTGGGATTTGATTGTAAATTTATCGAAGTTCATTCCATCACCTTTTTCTTGCCATTATAATACTTGTTGTTTCTCTCGCGAAGACGCCAGGGCACAAATATTTTTGTAATCATTATAACGATTCCGTTCTCTGCGCCTTGGCGCTTCCGCGAGAAATTTTTATTCTTCCTGACTTTTCACGGTTTCACTCTTTTTTCATAAAAAGCGGGAATCCTTTTTTACAGAATTCCCGCCGTTTGCATTACCACTTATTCAGGAGAAGCGGTCTCAGAATTTGATCTCGATCTCCTTGGACTTGGCTTCCTCGGCCTTCGGCAGTTTGATGCTCAGGATACCGTCCTTGTAATTCGCCTCGATCTTATCGGCCTTGACCATCGAAGGCAGGCGGAACGAGCGGCAGAACGAACCGAACGAGCGTTCGATGCGGTGGTAATTCTGGTCCTTGCTCTCGGATTCCTGTTTCTTTTCGCCCTGCACGGTGAGCACGTTTTCCTGCATCTTAATCTTCAGATCGTCCTTGCTCATGCCTGGCACTTCCACCTTGACAACAAAGTCATCCTTCGTCTCGGCGATGTCCACCGCGGGATACCAGCCCTGGAACGAATCCAGTTCCCGGTTGTCGCCCCACAGTGTGGACAGCATGCGGTTCATATCTTTCTGCATGGAGAAGAGATCACTGAATATATCTCTCTCGCGCGGGTTGAATTTAATGAGTGACATAACAATGCCTCCTTTCACACAGTTTAGGTTTATTGAATGTTAATTTCAATGTCACGCGGTTTGACTTCTTCTTTCTTTGCCAGCGTCAGTTCCAGCATGCCTTCCAGCCAACGGGCCTGAATCGCGTCCGGGTTCACCATCTCGGTCAGCTTGAACACGCGCCGGTAATTGCGTTTCGGTATTTCGGAATACACCAGACTGCCGTCGTGCCCGTTCACCATGCGGCCTTCCACGACCAGATGGCCTTTGTCGAGCTTGACCGAGAGCGAGTCTTTCTTCGTCCCGGGCATTTCCATCAGCAAGATAAACTGGTCGTTGGTCTCGCGAATGTCGCAGCGCGGCACCACGTATCCATAGTTGTTTTCATAACGCTGAATGTCCCTGGTTTCAGCTTTCACTTCTTCCTGAACTTTGGTTTCCATTTTATTCTCCTTATGTTTAATTTATTTTATTTTCTAAACACCCTGGAGAAACAACAAATCATGTGCCAACTGAAGAAATTAATGATTTTATTTGAATTATTATTCAAGTCCCTATAAATCATCGCAGGAAACCTGACAATATGTCATTTCTAAATGAAATTATGTCGCCGACAATACATTATTAATGACAAAATGTCATATCAAATTATTGACTTCAAATTGGTTTAACCACTCTCCATCATTTACTTCTATTTTTTCAATATTATAGGCACCTGGTTCATCCAAAAGGTACCATTGCCAGAATCAAACCGTCTGAAAGTCAACCTCTTTTTATTGATAATTGATTAAAAAATTTAGAATTATCTGCGATTTTAAAGAGCCGCCCGGACTTTTATCGTATTTTGGGAAATCGTTTTTTTGAGGCATCCTACATAAAACGCCCCTCAGGTTACAGCCCTCACGGCCCGTGGTATGGCGCGTGCGGATGATCTTTTCAGACATTATCCATGAATTTTATACCGGGCATCGCGCTGGTGCAATGGGAGGTAAATTATGTACTAGGGATTGTTTATCCTAAGTTAAACCGAACAAAATCGTGATTCATTTTCTGGAGGATTCTGGTTATAGATCTTACCTTGGTTAATGTTTTTTCAGTACAGCAATCGCTTCCTGATAAAACTGCGGACTGTTGGGCCT
>CAZSRX010000012.1:0-93529 GCA_964609675.1 uncultured Bacteroidota bacterium
AAAGGTGGCGCATTTTCAACTGCCCCTATGGCGCATTTTGAAGTGCCCATTGACATCATTTTAATTTACAGGCATTTCTATTTTGATATAAACAGGAAAGATTTTATTTAGAAATATATTTAAGAAATCAACATTGCGAATGTATGATATAAATGTTATAATGCACTATTAGAATAAATTACCAAATTAACGAGGATTTCTATGATAGTACGAACCGTTTTAATATTAAGCATTCTTTTACTGCAAGCGCTAAAGGCCCAGGATCGTGTCAGTTTGGATCAGAGCAAACCGCGTGTGGCTGTACTGCCGTTCGACATGGGTAAGATCAGCGAATCGCAGGTATTTGATAAATCGGGCGCCGCCGCATTTGCCGAAGCCGCCACGCAGAAAGTACTTAACGCTTTTGTACAACTCAAACGTTTTACCGTGATCGAGCGCGCCGTGATTGATAAAGTGCTCAAGGAACAGAATTTCCAGGCCGGCGACTGGACCGATCCGAATTCGATGACCAGCCTCGGTAATCTGCTGGGAACCCAATATATCATTCACGGTCAGATACAAAACGTCACAACCGCTAAAAAGGAAAAAAAATTTATTGCCTCCATAAGCTTAAACCTCCGGATCATAGACGTGGCGAGCGCGGAAATAAAAAACGCGATAGATATGAAAGGTAAATCCAGCCCCAAAAAAGAAATTACTTCGAAAATTGCCTATGAAGCGCTGGACGATCTGGAAAACCGGTTTGTCGAGTTCATCCGCAAGGCGTTCCCCGTAGAAGGTAAAGTGGTTAAATATCTGGAGGACGAAGGGAATAAAAAGAAAAAAAACGGCAAGCAGAAGGATCTGGTGCTTATTTCCTGCGGCAAGGAAATGGGCGTACGCGTGGGTGATCGTTTTCTGATGGTTAAGGAAGAAGATATTTCTGTGGATGGGAAAATGTACAAACGGCAGAAAGCGGTCGGCAAGCTGGTCGTGAAGCGTCTGGAAGTGGATGGTATTTTCAGCGTTTGCGAGGTACTGGAAGGGAAAAAAGTCCTTTATGAAGAACTGGACAAGGAAAATCAGATTAAAGTTATATCGTCCGAATAAGCCGCAGCTACGGATTTACACGGTTGAGAGAGACCGGTAATTCAATCGGGGTGAGCGATTCCGCGGATGCGGTTATTAAATCTTTCAGTGTGATTTTTTCCAGAACGCTGTCCACGGCTTTCTGCACGGTTTGCCAGACACTGCGTACGGAGCAGTCCACGGTGTGGGTGCAGAGGCCGTCATCGGTGACGGCGTGTCGTTCGCAGAAGCCTTCCTCAAACAGCCGGCCGCCCAGCACGCGCAGGACATCGCCGATGCGGATGGTCTCCGGGGGCGCGGCCAGCCGGTAACCGCCGTCATAACCGCGGGTGCTTTCGATAAAACCGCCGATCCGCAATATCCGAAGCAGTTTGGCCACATGGGCCGTGCTCAACCCTTCCGCTTCGCTGACCTCGGGAATACTCATGCCGCCCTCCGGGTCTCGTTTGGCGATCTGGATCAGGCATCGTAAACCGTATTCTTCCTGTGCGCTGAATTTCATAAGGATTCTTTCGTCGCTTAAAACATACCCAGTTGCAGTTTGGCCGCTTCGCTCATACGTTCCGGGGACCATGGCGGTTCCCAGGTTATCTCAACCTCGACGGACTTCACACCGGGAATTTCCTTGAGTTTCTCTTTGACTTCCGGAGGCAGGGATTCCGCGACCGGACAGGTCGGCGATGTCAGCGTCATTTTAACATAGACGCTTTCGGCGTCAGGAATTTTGATTTCATATACAAGGCCGAGTTCATAAATGTTAACCGGAATTTCCGGATCGTATATATCGCGCAGGGTGTCAATAACCTGTTCTTCCAGTTTTTTTTTGACTTCGTTTTCCATGTCTATTCCGTGGTCACCAATTCTTGTTTATTTTCAATAGCCGCATGCAGGGTGTGCCAGGGTAAAATCGCGCATTTGATGCGGGCCGGAAATTCCCTGACGCCTGAAAATACGGCCAGTTTTCCCAGTTGGGCTACGTCAGGCGTCTGATTCAGCGGCGTTGTCACCATCGCGTGAAACTGATTAAATAACGTTTCCGCCTCGGCGAGCGTTTTTCCTTTAATTGCGGTGGTCATCAGGGATGCCGACGACTTGGAAATCGCGCAGCCGTTGCCTTCGAAACTGATATCCTCAATGCGGTCGCTGACAATGTGCAGATAAATCGTCAGCCGGTCGCCGCACAGGGGATTGAAGCCTTCCAGTTTGCGTGTGGCGTTTTCCATAGCGCGGAAATTACGCGGTTTTTTGTTATGATCCAGAATGGTTTCCTGATATAAGTCGCGCATTTCGGGCATTATTCAAACACCTCCCTGACGCGCCGGATCACGCAGGCGAGCGCGTCAATTTCTTCTTTTTTGTTATAGAACGCCAGCGACGCCCGCGAGGTCGCCGGAATGCCGAAGAAGTGCATAACCGGCTGGGTACAGTGATGGCCTGTGCGGATGGCGATGCCTTCCATATCAAGAAAACTGCCCACGTCGTGCGGGTGTACGTTTTCGAGAACAAACGACAGAGCGCCGGCTTTTTCCTTCGCGGTACCGATAAGACGCAGGCCGGGGATTTTGGCAAGCTCCTCCGTGCCGTATTGCAGCAATTCATGCTCGTAGGCGGCGATTTTATCAAGTCCGATGGTGTTCAGATAATCAATAGCGGCGCCCAACCCAATACCGCCGGCGATGTTGGGGGTACCGGCTTCAAATTTATGCGGCAGTTCATTATACGTGGTCTTTTCAAATGTCACGGAGCGGATCATGTCGCCGCCCCCTTGATAGGGCGGCATTTGTTCCAGCCATTTTTCCTTGCCGTATAAAATCCCGACACCGGTGGGCGCGTACATTTTATGGCCGGAGAACGCGTAAAAGTCGCAGTCCAGGTCCTGGACGTCAATAGGAATGTGCGGGACGGCCTGCGCGCCGTCGAGCAGAACAGGAATACCGCGGCTATGTGCAATCCGGACGATTTCTTTTACCGGATTCACCGTACCGAGGGAGTTGGATACATGCACGACGGCGACGAGTTTCGTCTTTTCGGTGAGCAGGGACGCATACGCATCCATCAGCAGTTCGCCGTCTTCATTCATCGGGATGACTTTAAGGACTGCGCCCCGCTGTTCACAAAGCAACTGCCATGGCACAATATTAGAATGATGCTCCATGGCAGAGACTAAAATTTCGTCGCCTTCCTTTATGAATTGGCGGCCGAAGCTGTGGGCCACCAGGTTGATCGCTTCCGTCGTGCCGCGCACATAAATAATTTCTTTTTCTGAGGCCGCGTGGATGAACCGCCGGACCTTCAGGCGCGCTTCTTCATAAGCCTGCGTGGCCTGCATGCTCAGATAATGCACGCCGCGGTGAATGTTGGAGTTTTCCGCGCGGTAGTACCGGTTCAGTGTTTCGATTACTTTCAACGGTTTTTGGCTGGTAGCGGAATTGTCTAAGTATACCAGCGGTTTACCGCGTATCAGTTCCTTGAGAATCGGAAAATCCTCGCGGACGGTATCTACATTAAACGGCGCCGGCTGTGGTTTTGGATGCTTCAGGGTGGGTATCGGATATATTAAATCCATATCGAACCTTGCCTTAATCAGGCGTATTTGAGCTGGTCAAAGACTAATGTTTCAAGATGTTTTCGTAAACCATCGTGTTCCACGGCATCCAGCACTTGTCCGGCAAAGGCTTTCATGAGGATAGTGCGGGCGGCACGTTCATCAATACCGCGCGTGCGCAGGTAGAACAGCGCGTCATCCTGCAAACGGCCGATGGTGGCGCCATGGGTGCATTTCACGTCGTCGGCAAAGATTTCCAACTGCGGCTTGGTGTTGATTGTGGCTTCCGGCGTCAGCAGGAGGTTGTGGTTGGACTGCTTCGCGTCGGTGTGCTGGGCGTCCTTACGAACGATGATTCGCCCGTTAAATACACCGCTGGAGCGGTCACCGAGAATGCCTTTGTAAAGCTCCCGGCTGGAGCAATCGGGTTTGGCGTGATCGATAACCGTAAAATTGTCCACATGCTCCTGTGACCGCGTGATGTAGAGGCCGTTCAGGGAACATTCGGCGTAAGCATCGTCAAGCGACGCATAGATGTGGTTGCGCGTCCAGGCGCCGCAAAGCGTGTAATCGTGCGCCGAAAAACGGCTGGAACGGGCCTGCCGGATTCGCCGGTTTTCGGTGTGGAAAGCGGCTGCGCTTTCGGACTGGATTTTATGGAAAGCGACGCGCGCCTCAGGACCGGCGATGATATCCGATACCGTGTTGGTCCAGTATATATCGTTGTCGGCGGAAATAAAATGCTGAATAACCGAAACGCCGGCGTGGGCTCCCGCATCAATAAAAACGGCCGGATGCGTACAAACCAGTTGTCCCGGAGCATGCGTGATGAAAATCAGGTGAACAGGAATTTCCATTTCCACATGATCCGGAATATGAATCACCGCGCCGTCGTTAAAAAATGATCGGTTCAGTGCGGTGAAGATATTTTCCGATGTGAGGCCGTGATGGTTTAAATGCGTGGATAGTAATTCCGGCCGGGTCCGTATCGTCTCGGCCAGACTGCGGACGTACGCTTTCCGGGGAACATTTTGCACATGCGACCATTCCGGATAATAGTGACCGTTGATGAAAACCATGCGGAGGGCATTGTTGTCGAACCGATACGGTTGGAGGATGGCTTCGTTCAGACGCACGGTTTCCGTGTTCGGAACCGGCGCGAAATTGTGCTGCAGCAGGGCCTGTGTGTTCGTGTATTTCCATTCTTCCATCCGTGAAGTGGGGAAGTCCAGTTCATCAAATCGCCGCCGGTTTTCTTCCCGGATTTTCTGCGCTTCGGGGGCGCGTTTGCCGTCCAGATTTTTGTCGAACAGTTCAAACTGCGTGCGATACCAGTTTTTCTTGGGATGCATCATAGCGTTGCTCCGGCTTCGTCTTTCACCCAATCGTACCCCTGTTCTTCCAGTTTCAGCGCCAGCTCTTTGCCGCCGGATTTAACAATGCGGCCGTCCCACAGCACGTGGACATAATCGGGGACAATGTAATTCAGCAGGCGCTGGTAGTGCGTCACGACGATGACCGAATTGTGCTCCGACTGCAGGAGGTTCACGCCGTTCGCGACGATGCGTAGCGCATCGATGTCGAGACCGGAATCGGTTTCATCGAGGATCGCGAGCCTGGGGTCGAGGACGGCCATCTGGAAAATTTCGTTGCGCTTTTTTTCGCCGCCGGAGAATCCTTCGTTCACAGGCCGCTTCAGCAGGTCTTCGTCCATGTTTACTAGCTTCATCTTTTCGCGAACCAGATTGAGAAAATCCATCGCATCGAGTTCTTCCTCGCCGCGGTATTTTCGGATGGCATTCAGCGCAGTCTTGAGAAAATACGTATTGTTGACGCCCGGTATCTCCACCGGATACTGGAACGCGAGAAAGATGCCTTCACATGCGCGCTCTTCCGGCGTCATTTCAAGAAGGTTTTTACCGTTGTAACTAATCAAGCCGTCGGTAACCGTATAACCGTCCTTGCCCGCCAAAATGTTCGCCAGCGTGCTTTTACCGGAACCGTTCGGCCCCATAATCGCATGCACCTCGCCAGACTGAACCTTAAGATGGATGCCTTTAAGGATAGGATTCCCGTTTACGGAAGCGTGCAGATTTCTGATTTCAAGCATATAGACCTTGTTATAATTACTGTTTTATATTTTTTGACTTCATTTTATTTATCTCTCTTTGCGCCTTAGCGTCTTTGCGAGATATTTATTATCCCACACTGCCTTCAAGACTCACGCCTAGAAGCTTCTGGGCTTCCACCGCAAATTCCATCGGCAATTCCTTGAAAACCTCTTTGCAGAATCCGTTGACGATCATGTTAATCGCGTCTTCCTTGGAAATGCCGCGCTGGTTGCAGTAGAAAATCTGGTCCTCGCCGATTTTGGACGTCGTGGCCTCGTGCTCCACCTGAGCGGTGTTGTTTTTGATTTCCAGATACGGGAACGTGTGCGCGCCGCATTGATCGCCCAAGAGCATGGAATCGCATTGGGAAAAATTTCGCGCGTTCTCGGCGCTTTTCATAACTTTTACCAGCCCGCGGTACGTGTTTTGCCCGAATCCCGCCGAAATACCTTTAGAGACTATGGTGCTCTTAGTGTTCTTCCCGACGTGAATCATTTTCGTGCCGGTATCCGCCTGCTGGTAATTGGCCGTCAGCGCGACGGAATAAAATTCGCCGACGGAATTATCGCCGAGCAGCAGGCAACCTGGGTATTTCCATGTGATGGCCGAGCCGGTCTCCACCTGCGTCCAGGATATTTTCGAGTTCACGCCGGCGCATTTGCCCCGTTTGGTGACGAAGTTGTAAATGCCGCCTTTGCCGTCTTTGTCGCCGGGATACCAGTTCTGTACAGTGGAATATTTAATCTGCGCGTTGTCTAAAGCGACGAGTTCCACCACGGCGGCGTGCAGCTGATTCTCGTCGCGTATCGGCGCGGTGCAACCTTCAAGATAGCTCACGTATGCGCCTTCGTCGGCGACAATCAGCGTGCGCTCAAACTGTCCCGTCTTGAGGGCGTTGATGCGGAAGTACGTGGAGAGTTCCATCGGGCAGCGCACGCCTTTCGGAACATAACAGAACGATCCGTCCGAAAATACCGCCGAATTCAGCGCCGCGAAATAATTGTCGCCCGGCGGCACCACCGAACCAAGATATTTTTTAACCAACTCCGGATGATTCTGCACCGCTTCTGAGAACGAACAGAAAATGATTCCGAGTTCGGAAAGTTTATCTTTGAATGTGGTGGCCACGGAGACACTGTCGAAAACTGCATCCACAGCTACGCCGCTTAGCAGGTCGCGCTCTTTCAGCGGTATGCCCAGTTTCTCGTAGGTTTCGAGCAGCTTGGGATCCACCTCTTCCGGCGATTTCGCCTCTTTGGCTTTCGGCGCGGAATAATAAATAATATCCTGATAATTTATCGGAGGATATTTCACGTTCGGCCACTTTGGCTCTTCCATCTCCAGCCAGCTTCGGTACGCCTTAAGCCGCCATTCCAGCATAAACTCCGGCTCTTCCTTTTTCTTCGAAATCAGTCGGATAATATCCTCATTTAACCCTGGAGGGGCCGAATCGCTCTCGATGTCCGTCGAAAAACCGTATTTGTATTCCCGGTTCGCAAGATCGTTCAGGTTGTCGCTGTCATTTTTCATAATTTACTATTTTGTATATATTTATAAAATATTGTTTTACATTAAATTAAACATAATTCTCACAAATTTATTCCTTGCATCAAAAACATTTTAATTATTCTGTACAAAAAAGTCAAGTAAAAGTTTTCGGAGCGCTGGTTTTCCTATTTAATGTTACGTCATTTTTACGGTGTCTGCGGCATATAAATATTGACCTTTTAATATTAGAAAGCGATAGGAAGATATGATAAAAGCCAACTATTCAGCTTTAACTAACGGCCTTCCGTTAATTTCGAAGAAAGGGAAGATAGAATGCTGACAACGTAAACCGGGCTATTAATAAAACAGTTAAATTAAGGAAAAAAGGTTTGTTGATTCTAATGTTTTTTTTTAATATTTTATAAAGACCCTTTTTGATTTATCAAAAATTTTTAACGGAATATTGATTCAATTTATATGTGTGAATCTTTTGATTTTCGTTATATTGCTGAAAGAATTAAGAATTCTGACGAAAAGGCATTTCAGATATTTTTTAACAGCTTTTATGAATATGTTGTTCGCTATATTCAGTTTCGCATTGGAATTAACGAAGTTGCGGAGGATATCGCTCAGGAATTATTTTATAAAATCTGGAAAAACCGGACATCAATCAATACAGAATTGTCTTTCAAAGCCTATGTGTACACGATAACCAATAACCTGATTAACGACTATTTCCGCGAACAAAAAAACACCATATCCATGGATACCATGGAAGATGAAATTTTGCATGCCTCAACGCCCTATTCCATATATGAGAAGAATGAGCTGAAACAAATGATCCTGGATTGCGCCTCTGAATTGTCCGAAAAGACAAAAATTGTTTTTTTAATGAGCCGAATTGAGGATTTATCGTATAAAGAAATAGCTGAGCGTCTGAATATAAGCATAAAAACTATAGAGGTGCATATCGGAAAAGCTTTGAAAGCTATTCGTAATTGTATTAATAATAAAATGTAAATTATCTCCATCTTTTTTTTATCGTCAGTAAGGGTTTTTCCTTTTTGCCCATAATTCATTTGACTATTCGAATTCTCGGAATAGTCGGTTTATAGATTATTTGAGAAGGGAAAATTCTTTCATCATTAACCGGAGTGTATCAACTGTCATGTTATGTATCAACTGGCTATAAACCAGTAAGCAGGGAAAATAACAAACAATCCAGATAAACCGGCTATAAAAAATTAGAATATAGGCTAACTCATTTAATTGAAAAAATTTAAAAGACAGGTCTTAAAAATGCGCTGTCTAGAAACAATACTTCTCATAATACTGATCATGGTGTTTGCCTCTTGTCAATATGATGATCAACAATATTCGGCTACCAGTGGAAGCCATTCAAGCAACAATACATTCTCAGACGAGAATGGTGATGATTTGTATAAATTGATCACCTCCGTTTCCGTTTGTGACGGAGTACCGACTTTTGGTTCTGGTGGTTGTGTCTATTGGTCTCCGGGTTCTCTAAATTTTGGAGTTGTCATGCTTGGACAATCTAAAACACTAAATGTAGCTATCAAAACACGACCCGGAATAGTCGATCATTATGTGGAATTTATTTGCCAGCATGGGTTTTCATTAAGTGATGAGATCAATCTGACCGGAGATATTCCTAATGGCCATGTTCCCAGTAACCGTACTTACAATATAATGGTAACATTTTCACCGATACATGGAACTGGTATCCGTACCGGATCACTCTGGTTACAGTATTATCAATGGTCAGCCGCAGGTCCACCTTATCAAAGATGGGCAGACGAATTGGAAATCACCGCTCGTGTATTGAACGGAGGTCACGGTGGTGGTGTAATACGGTAAATTAAAAATTCTTAAATCATAAATAAGTTAACCTTTAATTCATGAGCATATCTTTAATTTTTAAACAATACCATGTTATAAGAAACCATTAATATTCAACATTCGCAACCAAACCCTCAGAGCGAAAATTGAATACTAAACCACAGAGATTTCACAAGAAATTTTTTTTATTCTATATCTACAATCTCATGTTTGATTAAACTCTTTGAAAATTTTTGGAAAACGGTCCTGAACTGATTGGTCCTTGTAGTTTTTAGTCAATAGGTGAGGTTAAAAAATCGAATCATCGTAATTATGCACAGTAAAAAAAACAATGACTTAAAATCAAGATTTACTGACTAAGGGTTTTATAATTTTACTACGTATTATTAGAAAGTTTTTTAAATTAAAAAGGATATCGACTCCTATGTTTCCTGAATTAAAATACAACCCGATAAGACATAAGACTGCCCTGATAGTGGATGACGAATACTCAATATTGACTCTGTGGCGGGATTTATTAATGATGCATGATTGTATTGCCATTACACGAAATTGCGTGAAGGGTGCCATCAACTATTTATTAAGGCACGATGTTGATTTCATCATCTCAGATTATGAAATGCCTGAAATGAACGGTTTTGAATTAATTCAGTGGGTAAGAAAAGATTATGATTTGTTTATTCCGATTATTCTATGTACCGGTTCAGGGTTTGAAGAGCTGCCGCCCATTAATGATCCGTTTATCAAATATATCCAGAAACCGTTCAACATTGATGATCTGATAAAATCATTATCATCTATTGAAAGTATTCTTTCAGTCTCTTAACAGTAAACTTTAAAAGGTAGAATATGGAAGATAAATTTTTAAATGAGCTTTTTATATCAAAATGGCTCCAGGACGGACTAACTGAAATTGAAAAGAACGAGTTTAACGAGTGGTTGCAGGTCCATAATGAACACAGGAAACTGTTTGAGGAATTCCGTTTAATCTGGGATCAAGCGGGGCAGATTTCTTTTCCAACCCATAACAAACAAATCGTATGGGAAAAAATACGAAGTAAAATCAGTCAAACGGCGTCCGGTAAGCCGTATCCATTTATTTCCGGTAGTCTTCAATTGTTACAATGGGCTATACCCGCCGCAGCGACGATATTAATCATTATTGGGTTATATTATTTTCTACAAAAAGATACGTTGACAGTTGAAGCGTTAAACGGTAAGGTAACCCACGTGATCCTGCCGGATAGTTCGGAAGTGATTTTGAATGCGGGTTCACAGATGGAGTACCCAACTTCCGGATGGGAAGAAACACGCAATGTCAAATTGATGGGGGAGGCCTATTTCAAAATCAGGAAAGCACAAACGTCATTTATAGTTATATCGGATGATGTTTCTATCGAAGTACTGGGTACCGAGTTTAATGTCAAAACAAGAAATGACAAGACGGAAATAGTATGCACAAAAGGAAAAGTAAAAGTGGCTTCGGCATACAGCCCTCAGGAACCGGTGTTTCTAACGGCAGGTATGGGTACTCATGTTCGTGAACATTCGGTCCCGGTAAAACCCTATTTGGTAGATTCTGATAAAAAAACCGGATGGTTGAAAGGAGAACTCCATTTTGAACAGGAACAACTTTTTTCTGTATTTGAGGAAATCGAACGACAATATAACGTAACGATCCGTACGAATCTGAAAAATTCTAATCAGAAATTTACCGGTCAATTAAAGGTTAGCCAAGTCAGAGAATCTTTGGACTTAATATGCCTGATCGCCGGTATCGACTATACACAAATAAATGATTCAACATTTTTTATCCATCAATAATCTGGAGTAATATCAATGACAAAAACGGTTTTAATGATAATCGGTTTAACGCTGATCTTTATCATGCCTTTTACGTTGGCGGGACAAGAAAATGAAGACTCGGAATTGCGTCCACTAAAGATCGTACTTGCAGAACTGGAGAAAGCTTATGATGTAAAATTTTCCTATATGGAAGAGGCCATCCAAGATATTTTAGTGGGTCGTTTCAATCGCACTGAAAAAATAGAGTCTATTCTTATCGAGTTGCTTTCCGGAACGGATGTGTCCTATAAAATTATCGACGCAAAAAATATCATATTAATCAAATCAAAGAAAAAACAGAAACAAAAAGAACAAACGACGAGCAGTCAGAACGGTTCTATTAGTGGTTTTGTGCGAGATGCATCCAGCAAAGAATGTTTAATAGGTGCCAATGTGTTTCTGCTAGGCACCAATTGGGGGGACGCCACCAATCTGCAGGGTTTTTTTAGTCTGCTTCAGATTCCTGAAGGTCGTTATATTCTGGCATGCCATTATATGGGCTATAAACCTTACAAAATTCCGATAGAAATCAAAGCCGGTCAGAAAAAGAGCGTGACGATTGCAATGGAATCCGATGAAATCACGGGCGAAGAGATCGTAATTATAGCTGATTCGGTAAGAAGCACCATCGAGCGCATGTTTACGCGACCTTTGTCTAAAATAGAAATAAAACCCATCGAGATAAAAAATCTGCCCCAAGTAGCCGAGACGGATATATTGCGATCCTTCCAATCGATGCCTGGAATTTCAGCTGTATCTGATTTTTCTTCCGCATTGTATATCCGGGGAGGCACCTCCGATCAAAATCTTTATCAAATCGACGGGGCCGACGTTTATAATCCAGAACATGCGTTCGGCTTATTTTCAACCTTTAACACGGATGCTATAAAAAACGTAGAACTATCTAAAGGAGGATTTGGAGCCGAATACGGTGGGAGACTTTCATCAGTTATGAACATTACAAACATGGAAGGTAACCGCGAAAAATTTGAAGGTACCGCTTCGTTAAGCTTATTATCGGGGAAAACGAACTTACAATTTCCTGTAAAAAATAACGGGGCAGTTTCGGTTTCGTTGCGAAGGACGTATTTTGACCAGACCGTCGGCCGGGCGATTAAAGATATTCCGAATTATTATTTTTATGATGGCAGCGTCAAAGGTTTTTTTCAGATCGATGACAAAAATTATTTAACGGTAAGTATGTTCAAAGGTCGGGATGTATTTGATCTGACGAGCAACACTCATACTAACGATGACGGTGATATTGATTTGAATTGGGGTAACACCAACGGTAGTATCCGATGGACAAGGGTATTCAATCCCCAGTGGTTCGCCAATTTCTGGGTAACCGGAAGTCTATATGATTGCAATTTTAATTTCGATCGTATCCAGCGATTTGCTCAGAATAACCGGATAACCGACTGGTCTCTTAAAGGTAACATTACCTATAAACAATCCCAGTACCTGACATATAAAGTCGGCTTTGAACAGAAAAATCTAAATGTTTCATGGAAAGTTAATGACGAACCCAGCGCGTTATTTGTGAATTATAAAAATCCCGCTTATTTGATTGTTACGTATTTTCAGACGGATTGGGAACCCAATGAACAATGGTTTATTGAAACCGGTTTTCGTACGAATTATTTCAACAGCCAGAAAAAAATTATTTTGGTTGAACCGCGCGGTTCCATAAAATATCGCCTGACGGAATCTTCGAACATTAAAGCGGCCGGTGGGCTGTTTTATCAGTTCTTACACCGCATTCCCATGGATATGTACGGCGTATGGATGACGTCTAACGATTATTATAAACCCTCCTCGGCCTTGCATGCGATACTCGGATATCAATATCAATGGCAAGACATTTATGAACTGGAGGTTGAAACGTATTACAAAAAATATTACAACATCTATGCGTATAATCCTAATTTTACCATTACCATGCGACCGACGTCGTATGACCCCGTAGGGAATAGTGTTTATAATAATTTAGACGGTATGCTCAATATAGGAGACGGTTATTCGGCCGGTTTGGAAATCATGCTAAAAAAGATAGCCGGACCCCTGACCGGTTGGACAGGCCTCACCTTGTCCCGAACGCTAAACCGGTTTGACGGTGTCAATCAGAATAAAAGTTTCACGCCTAGACATGATCGTACCGTCATGGTTAATACGACCTGTAATGCCGATGTTAGAAACACCATGCGATGGCTGAAGAATAAACCTTTACAACAGGAAAAAAGTAAATGGATATTAGGTATTAATTTTGTCTATTCCACCGGACAACCCATTACATTGGTAGGATCCAGTTATTGGATCCGCTCATCTCCGGATGCGCATCAATTAATATACAAATATCCAAGCACCATTAATAAATTTCGTTTGCCGTATTATGCGCGGTTAGATCTTAGCGTTACTTATCAAAGACAATACACGCGCTGGCTGATGGAATATTATTTACAAATCTTTAATGTGGGTTTCCGTCAGAATGTTTGGTACGTTGAATATAATACATTCAACAGGGAAGGGCAGATATTTCAGACCGTTAAACCCGTTCCTATGTTTCCTATTGTGCCGACCTTCGGTGTTAATTGTAAATTTTAAAAATTCAAGGAGCGTTTTTTATATGAAACCATTTTATTTTAGATTATTAGGCGTTATTACAATATTTTTTAACGCCGGATGCGGTGATACCAGTATTAAGGTAGGTCCAAATTCATATGAACCGAAAATTGTTATTGACGGGTATATTTATCCCGGAAATATAGTTCAGGATATCCGGATTATGAGAAATAATCCGATTAACGGAACCCTAAGTGATGATATAGCACTTGATTCTGCGCTGGTAACGATCACAGATCTACAGACCTCAATGGTATATCCTTTGATATTCGATAAAAATGGCAAAGCGTACCGGTATGACAGCACTGATTTGGTAATCGGTTACAATAAAAGGTATCGTTTGGATGTGCAGGCGGAAATTGACGGTAAGGTATTGAACGCTTCGAGTATTACCACCATGCCCGACAGCGGTTTTCAGATTCTCGAAACAGAAAGTATTATTGACAGTTTAACTTACCGTCAAAGGAATACTTTGGGTAGGTTGGAGAATTTCTTACTTCGGTTTCAGCGTTCGCCAAATACTTCTTTCTATGCAATTTCTATTACCTCCCTTGATGCAGATACATCGACATTTATATATTATCCCGCAAACCCGGCCGGTAATATCGATAGGAATGAGGTACTAAGAACGTTTGAATATTACAGGCATATAATGATTTATGTTAATAATACGCCGATCAGCGCCGGTATATCAGAGCGCTCTATTGATTGGGCGGATATATGGTTTTACGGGCGATACCAGATCATTGTTTATGCCGCCGATAGGAATTACAGAGATTTCTGCCTCTCGTTCGATAATGTTGAGGAGCAAGATGGTAATTATCATGAACCCGCTATGCATATTCAGGGCGATGGCATTGGTGTTTTCGGATCGATGATCGCTGATACAGTTTTTGTGAAGGTTTTACGTTAATCGTTTACTAAAAGGATCTGGGAATAGTTAGAGGTTTTTCTATGAAATATAAAAATCAATTACCGCAAACTCACTTGATTGATAAGAAGAACTTAATTAAGACAGCAGATAACCCAGAATCAATAGAACGTGATATTGGCGACAGAATGTCCGATCATTTATTGTATCCTCCGTTAATCATTGATATCACTGAAAAGCAGCAGCGTAAACAAATTAGAACATTAAGATCCTGTGCTATAGCAAAACATATCGACGGTTGCTGGGATTGTAAAGCGTTTTCTGGCTGCAGGAAAATTTTATTTTTGCAAAAAAAGGTATTAGAATGATAAGGTAACGAGCCTCATCGTTAATTAGTTGTTTTATTTGATCCGGTCATTTCATTATATACACTCTCAATGTTCTGCTTCAGCAGTTGCGGCCATTCCAGATGCTTAAATTCCGGGAGCGTGATTTCGTTCTGCATCTGTTCCAGCGTACGGCCTTTTTGAATCGCGTTACGAACGGCTTGGCGCAGGGAAGTCAGGTAGTTGATTTTCTTCTGAAGGCCTGATTTATCGGTTATTTCGCCGTGTCCGGGAATCACGAGGTCGATATCCCACGCCATAACTTTTTGCAGTTGATCTATCCAGTTTTCGGTGTTTGACCCGTCCGGCCAGATAATGTAGGGAACTCTCCCATGGAACAGCATATCACCCATATGGACAGTTCTCTGATTCACGAAATGGACCAGAATATTACAGCGGGTATGCGCCGGTCCGGGATAAATAAGCCGCACGGTATCATGACCCGCGTAAATGGTCATGGACTCATTAAAAGTGACGGAGGGATAAATGACCCTGGCCGTGTTCATTTCATCGAGATAATTCTGCAGATCCTTAAGTTTTTTTTCAGCCCCAACCAGATTCGTATCATGATTCTTTTTATAACGATCGATATTTTTCTTTAATTCGTCAATTTGCGCCGGCAGATCTTTCTCGATAGAATTTTTTATTCGGCTTTCGTTCCGTTTCAAATGCGCGGAAATATGGTCGTGTCCAATGATGACGGGCGAACCCGGAAAGGATACTAATCCCGCCGTATGATCCCAGTGGTAATGGGTGAGAAGGATATACTTTATCGGTTTGTCGGTTACGGTTGCCACTTGTTCCCCAATGCGCCGGCCCTGGGCGGGATACGTTCCGGCGTCCACAACGATGACGCCGTCATCGGTTACAAGAAACACGACATTGCCGCCGCGGGATTCGCTGACCTTGTAAAGACGGTCAGCGATACGGACAGGCCCGTCCTGCGCAGTAACCCGTTGTACCGATAAAAGACTCAGATGATATACTGCCGATAAAATCAAAAGCGCGATGCATTTCATGAACATATTTTAGCCGAAAAAATTGGATAAGGTAAAATCATCATTGATTATTATAGGATAATTAATTAACATTTGCAACAAACATAGTCCAAACCATGGATTTATTTTATTTCGTTTATCAAAAAAACATTCGGTGCAATAAGATCATATTATGAAAAAAATATTTCTTGTCTTTCTAAACATCGGATGGATAGCGGGTTTTAACCTTTATTCACAGACCGGGGTTGTGCAATTTACAATTAACCGGGATATGGGCATATCATTAGGAGCCCTGCATAAACAAAGCTGGAATATTGACCGGTTGGGTTTCGGTTTATCCGTTCAGCTGAATTTTTTCTTAAAGGACCGGATATCGGTGGGAGCTGAAGCGGGTTTTCTCGACATCAAAGGCAAGCCGGCCAGCGACGCACTTCGGGTAAAAAGCTACTCCCAGTCCTTCACGGCATTTGTGAATTATTATTTTCCGCCGACAAAAGTACTCCGGCCTTATACCGCACTCGGAGCCGGCGCTAACGCGGAGACGCTGACATTTACACTACAGAACTCCAGTATGCAACTCGACGTTTATGATGTTGTGCTAACGCCGCATGTGTTTGTCGGTACCGGTCTGGAACTGAAATATTCCAGGCATACTTCTGTGACCGTGGACGTTCGTTATAAAAACATATTTTCTGACGGCCGGCATTACCGCCTTGACAGGCAAAAAGATCGGCTGAAAGGAAACACCCATCTTCTTGCCCTATCCGTAGGCGCGCGATTTGATATGGTACGGTAAAAGGCTTTGAAGAAGCACCGCGAAAGCCTCTGATGAATTATCTGTTTCCGTTTATAAAAAAGCCCCAGGATCCGCAATTACCGGTTCGTTTAAATGAAGCGGCGGTGCGTTTAAGCGGCAAGTTGAACCGCGTCAATCCGGCGGAACTCGCTGTCTCGGATTATAACAAAAAATATCTTGCGAAATATATTCGCAAAATGCGGCAGACGCTTCAGAAGTACGTCTATTTACTGATGACGGCGCTGGACGGTACCGGCAAACGCGCCGAGGACACTGTTTTGATAGATTACGGAGGCGGGTCGGGACTGATATCGTTGTTGGCCAAGGAGGCCGGCGTCGGAAGAGTCATTTATAATGATATTTTTGAAACTTCCATAACCGATGTTAAGGAATTGGCGCGCGTATTTGAAATTGACCTTGACGATTATATCTGCGGTGATATTCAGGGGGTTCTGGAATACACACGCCGGTTGAACCTGAAGCCGGATGCGCTTGTTTCCAGTGATGTGCTGGAGCATATCTATGATTTGGATATGTTTTTTGGGGCGCTGGTTCATCATATGCCGGATGGTTTTTCCTTCGCCATGACGACCCACGCGAATCCGGGGAATCCGGTCATCAATTATCTGCTGAAAAAAAAGCAGCGCGCGCTGGAATTAACGGACCGGCCTCCGGAATGGGGGCACAAAGCCAGCGACTCTCTGCGTTCCTATCGGCGTCTTCGCATGGACATTATTCGTGAAGGGTATCCGAGTCTAAATGAAACGGAAATAAATATGCTGGCGCTTCGGACACGGGGCCGGCACCGCGGCGATATAATGAAGTGCGCCGAAGAGTATGTAAGGGCCCGTATCATGCCGCCCATGCCGGATCATCCCACCAACACCTGCGATCCGCTGACCGGCAACCGGGCCGACCGGCTGATGAAACCGAAGGTGTATTTGCAGATTCTCAGCCAGGCGGGTTTCCAGGCGCGGCTGCTAAACGGATATTACGGTCATCCGCGTCCGCTCGTGCGGCGTATCATCGCGCGGCTGCTGGATTTAGGCATATACCTGACGGGTCGTCAGGGTTACCGGCTGGCATCGTATTTTATTATTGCGGGAAAGAAATCGCCACATACCGGCGGCGTTTAACTTTCTCATCCTGGCAAGCCTGCGGTTCGCGGGTGATCTCCGCACCGCTTCCGGTCTTGCGGTTTGGTAAATTGGATCATCACGTTTTACGGAAACATCATTGAATAGCTGATATACACGATTGTACCCAGGCCGATGAGCACATTGACGGGTTTTACCGGCGGCTCGAAGGCGATCATTAACCGGAGCGGAAGAATGCCCGATAAAGCGTATACCAAAAGTCCCCACGGCGAATGGCCCGTTTTGGAACCCGCCATCAGGTCGAAAAAAAGTTCCTGCCAGAACAGGACAAGAATCATGGTCATCACCGGCTGAAGATAATTCCGGAAAAGCGCGGTTTGGAATACCTTCTCCAGCACCTCCATGCATAAATAAGAAATGCCGATCAGGCTGAGGATCATCCCGGCAATCGTTAACAGGCCGTACCAGATCTTACCGTTAGCGAAAAACGTGATCATGTAAATGATGCCCAGCAGCACCGTCAGAATCAGCAGTACCATCATTATGAAAAACAAAAAGGGATTTTCTTCATCGTTCTTGCCGTTTTGAAGGGCCGGCACATCGGCCGCTGCGCCCATAATCACGGATACAAGGCCGGGGATCAGCAGCAGCAGAAAAGCGAATTCCTCCAGATTGCCTCGCCGGTACAGAAAGAACGGAAAGAAAAACGCAAGAGTCAGCGCGGTGGTTACTATAAAGAAACCCAGGACCCGGGAGAGGGATTTCCTAAACCGCCCGGCACCGGCCAGGATACTACCGCGCAGGCCTGCCAGGTACATCGGCACCGTAATATCAATCAGCAGGATAACCACAGCGAGTCCGGTAGAGTTGAATACGTTCAAAAGCGTTTGGCCGGGAGGAATGACATAAACGTTCAGTAAGACAAAGAAAGCCAATAGGCTGAAATCCACAATCAGTTCGTAGGGGTTGATTATTTTAAATGTTGCGGAAGCGGATGTTTGGGGCGTATCCATTATCCATAGTGCTCCGGTAAAGGTGGCGGTTGTTGGTCAACTGAAGAAAGGCAGGGATGGCTGTTTACCAGGTTTGGCAGTGAATTAGTTTTTCTATAAATATAGGCTTTGCGCGCATTATAAACAACAGAAAATCCTACGAACCTCCGAAGGGTAATGATACGAACAGCCCGACGCATGGTATGTTAAGAAAAAACTTGCGAATCAATGAATTTGTAGCTAATCTTACGCAAAACAAAATATTAAGACAGGGCGTTGTGATGAGTAAATCCGGCCAAACAGATATTCGCAGTACCACCATTCTTGCCGTACGCCAGCGAAGCGAAGTAGCCATTGGCGGAGACGGACAGGTCACCATCGGCGATATGATCATTAAGCACGGCAGCAGGAAGATCCGTAAATTATATCATGATACCGTCCTTGCCGGTTTTGCCGGAGCGGCTGCTGATGCGATAACGCTTCTGGACCGGTTTGAAGGCAAACTGAACGAGTTCAAAGGCAACATGACACGTTCTGCCGTTGAACTCGCCAAGGAATGGCGTACGGATAAATATTTACGGCACTTGCAGGCCATGCTGGTGGTGGCTGACAAAGAAAAAACGCTGGTGATTAGCGGCACGGGCGATATCATCGAGCCGGATGACGGGTTGGCGGCTGTGGGTTCCGGCGGCGCTTACGCGCTCGCCGCCGCCCGCGCTCTGACACGCCACTCAGAACTTAACGCCGAAGCCATTACACGCGAAGCGTTGAAAATCGCCGGCGAACTGTGTGTGTATACGAACGAACATATCCTTGTGGAAACGCTTTAATACCCATTAGCCGGGAAGGAATCCGTAAAATTCAAAACCATTTAACATCCTATGTCATAGTGGCTATTCAAAATACTAACAGGAGCAAGCCGTGAGTTCAGCCGTTGCGCGCGTCATTGTCGCTGTCATATTTATTCCGATTATCATCCTTGTCTTATATCTGGGGAATATTTATTTTCTTATTTTCATCAGCGTTCTGATCGCTGCCGGCATTGTGGAAATGCACGGAATCAGCCGTAAGAAAAGCGTGGAGATATTATGGTGGCTGGCAGTACCGTTCGGCGTGGCGTTTGCCTGTATCATGCACTGGGCGTGGACGGATTATCTGTTGATATGGCTATTTTTGTTCATCCTGCTGGCGATGGCTATTGAACTTTTTTACCGCCGGACATCTTCGCCGCTGCTGAATATCGGCATGACCGTTTTTTCGACACTATATGTTGCCGCGTTGATGAGCAGTCTGATTTGGCTCCGTAATTTGCACACCAAGGATCAGGAGGCAGTATCTCCCGGTTTCGAGATTGTCGTTTTTATATTAACCGCCATCTGGAGTTGCGACACGCTGGCTTATTACGGCGGTATGCTGATGGGCCGCCATAAATTATACGAAGCCGTCAGTCCCAAGAAAACCTGGGAAGGGGCCGTCAGCGGTTTTTTCGGATCGTTGGGCGGCGTATTGCTGGTGCAGTGGATATTGGAATTGACCGGTGCGCGTCTCTATTTCTCAGTTGTACAAATACTTGTTATCGGAGGTCTGGCCGGTACCCTGGGGCAAGTCGGTGATTTAGCGGAGTCGTTGCTTAAACGCGATGCCGGCGTCAAGGATTCGGGGGCGCTCATTCCCGGGCATGGCGGTATTCTCGACCGTTTCGACAGTCTGTTGTTCGTAGCGCCGGCGGTATATATTTATGTAAAATTATTTGTTCTCTAATCACTGCACGGGTTAGGCCTTGTTTACTTCCTGTCCAATTTGAAATAACCCGTCAGGGTCTGCAGCCGGTCGGTCAGATTATTCAGATAGTCAGCGGCCTGGGCAATCTGCCGGATGCTGCCGGCGATTTGCTGCGTGGCGGCGTTGACGCTCTTGACGTTCTCAGAAACCTGTTCGCTGGCTGAGGACTGTTCGTTGGAAGCGATGGCAATTTCGGAAATCATCTTGTTAAGGTTCTGAAGGGCATCGACGATCTGTTGGAGCGCGTTACGGGCGCGGTCGACGGAACTGAGGCCGGTGTCCACATCATTGCGGCTGTCTTCCATGAAGGAGACGACTTCCATGACGTTTTTCTGCATCTTGGAGATCAGTTCGCTGATTTCCAGCGCCGAACGACCGATGCGTTCGGACAGTTTCTGGATCTCATTGGCGACGATGGCAAAACCTTTGCCTTTATCGCCGGCACGCACCGCCTCTACGGACGCGTTGAGGGCAATCAGGTTTGTCTGCTTGGTAAATTCCGTGATAATCTCGGTGATTTTACCGATCTGTAAGCTGCTGGTGCTTAGAACCTGGATGACGTCGGAAGATTTCTTGATGCTCTCGGCGATGCGGTTCATGCCGGTAACGGCGGAATCAATCACATGGATGGCCTCTTGGGCGGTTTGCTGTGCCTGGATGGTGGTTTCCTTGGTGTTGCCGGCGTTTTCGGCGGTCTGCTGGATGGTGCGGGTCATCTCTTCGATAGCCGAAGCCGCACCCGACGTCTGGGCCGTCTGATTATTGGCTTCGTTGGAAATGCTCTCGGTGCTGGCGGAGATTTCCTTGGCAGAAGTCATCAGCGTATTCATGACCTCCATCAGTTCAAGCAGCACATTGCGCACCGATCCGATAAATTTATCAAAGGACTGCGTCAGACGGCCGATTTCATCTTCCCGGTGCATGGCCATTGTAATATTCAGGTCCGCTTGATCCATCATCGTCGCGACTTCCTGTATGGGTTTGAACAAACGGCTTGAAAATACCCATATGGATCCAATAATGAGAATAATACTTATAAAACCCGCAAGGCTAAAAATTAATAACAAAGTATAAGCGGTACTGTACATTTCGCCGGTAGGCACTACCATAACTAACGTCCAACGGGTGCTTGGAATCGAGGTATAGAATACGGTGGTATTTTTTCCAAGCAGCGGGTCCGTCGTTTCAAACATACCTTCAGTATTTTTCCGTATCGTATCCATGAATGTTTCATACAGCTTATTCTTGTTGGCTTTACCGAAATCCGTCACGGTTTTAGTGCCAATATATTCCTTATCCTTAAAGGACATGAACACGCCGCTTTGGCTTAGAAGAAACATATAACCGTTATCGTAGGCTTTGAAAGCGCCTATTTCTTCATCAATTTTTTTCAGAGAAATGTCCACACCGCCAACTCCAACCGACGTTTTTCCGTAATGAATCGGAGCGATCCAGGAGGTCATCAGCACGCCTTCGTCCAGGTACGGCTCCATGATGGTCATCGCGTTATTGGCGCGGGGAATATCGTACCATTCCCAGTTGTTTTGTTCCGCAGAAAGCGGCGTGAACGCCGCCATGACGGAGGGCTCACCCTTGATCCGGTTCCAGTAAAGGCCAAATCTCCCGAAATAACTCACTGAATCTTTTAGGAATAATTTATCCTTGCCGTCAAAAGCATTGGGTTCGAAAGCCACATACGTACCGAGCGCGCCTGGATTGGAAATCAGTGTGTTGTAGAGAAAACTGCTGACTTCTTTACGGTCTTTACCCTTATAGGCATCCATGAAATCCACTATCGTTTGAGCGACAGCCCGGTACGATTTCAGTTCGGCGTCAAATTTGTTGGCTTGCTTCCTGAGAATTTCCTGTGATAATTTACAGGCCTCGGTTTGCATCGTGTTCATTGTAATCACAAATACAACGGCGGCCAGGATCATAGCTATTATGAGTATGACGGGTATAATATACAGAAGGAGCTTGGTACGGATACTTATAAACATGATGTGTCTCCCGTTTTGCCGGAAAGGATTCCGGTGTGTTTGGTGATACAGAAAACATAAGACATGTACGATAATATAAAGAAAATGAAGAAGAAAAAAAAGAAATAATTAAAATACGCCATAAGGGCGCTCGGGATTTGGATTATTCATATCTCAGCGATTCGACCACGTTCGCTTTTGCGGCTTTAAGGGCGGGATAAAAACCGAACACCAGTCCCACGATGACCGACAGACCAAAGCTCAGACTGACCGCTTCGGGCATGATGATCAGGTTCCAACCGGCGTATACTTCCAAAGCCGATGACGCCACGTACGCAAGGCCGATGCCCAGCAGGCCGCCGATCAGGCAAATCAGCAGGGCCTCGATAATAAATTGAATAAGGATATCACGTTTTCTGGCGCCGACGGCCTTACGGATGCCGATTTCTTTGGTGCGCTCGGTAACGGAAACAATCATAATATTCATGATGCCGATGCCGCCGACAATTAAGGAAATAGCGGCGATGGAGGCGAGCAGTACCGAAAGGGTCTGGTTGGTCTCCTGCGCGGTGGTAATAATGTCGGCCTGGTTACGTATTTCAAAATCATTTTCCTGGTCGGCGCGGAGGCGGTGGCGGCGGCGCAGAATCCGTTCGATATCAAACGTGGCGTCGTCGAGCGCCTGCTGACCGATGGTTTTGAAGGAGATCCCGCTGATGTAATCAATGCCGAAAAGGCGCTGCTGGGCGGTGGTCAGAGGCGTAACAATCTGATCGTCCTGGTTCATCATGCCGGTCTGGCCTTTGGTGTCGAACAACCCGATCACCTGGAAATTTTGTCCCCGGATTTTAATGGTTTTGCCGATCGGCGATGCCGTTTCGAACAGGTTGGTGCGGACCGTGCTGCCAAGGATACATACTTTGCTGCCGTTTTTATATTCGTCCTGGCTGAAGAATCGGCCCTCCGCAAGCTGGTAGTTTCGTACCGAAGGGTAAGCCAGGGTGGCACCGACGACCTGTGTGTTGACGTTTTTGTTTTGGTATTTGATTTGCGCATTGCGGGAAAGTTCCGCTGAAAAATCGAGAATGACATCCGACTCCCGGTTGATAATTTCCGCGTCTTCGATTTTCAGTGTCACGGATGTTCCGGCGCCCTGGGCGGCCGGCCCGGTTCGCTGCGATCCCGGACGGACGAAAAGAATATCTGTGCCCAGTCCTTTGAGCCGCTCGTTTACCGCTTGACGGGCGCCTTCGCCCAGCGCGACCACGGTAATAACCGCGCCTACGCCGATAATGATTCCCAGCATGGTCAGCAAGGCGCGCAGTTTGTTGGCCCGAAGCGCGTTCCAGGCGGTGATAAAACTTTCGAGGATATTCACGATACGTATCCGGTTAACTTTTTAGTTGCGACGGCCGGTGGTCATGCCGCTGCCCATACGGTTCTTCAGCATCTCCTTGCGGCGCTCTGATTCCAGCTTGGCCTGGGAGAATTTAACCAGCACAACCTTCGTAGAGTCTGTCAGTCCGCTGATGACTTCGGAATAATCGAAATTGGCGGCGCCGATTTCCACCGGTCGCAGTAATAATTTATCCTCTTCCTGAACGACCACAAATTTCCGTTGCACCTGTATGGCCGATAGATCCTCGTTCGGAACCGTTTCATTTCTGTTGCGGTCATCCCGGCCGCCTTTCCGTTCCTTCCATTTTTTTATCCGGGCGGAATCGGGTTTTCCGGATTCCGCTTTAGATTCTCGGGAGTTCATTTCTACGCCGGCGTCGCGTAAAGTGGCCATGTCCGTACGGATTTCCGCATCGTCACGTAGCAATTCATTGGAAATGAGCAGCACATTCTGTTTGTTATATATGTCAATGGTGATTGTGCCGTTCATGCCCGCTTTGAGGCGGTTTTCGCGGTTTGGCACCAGAATAACCACGTCAAAGGTCGTTACGTTCTGGGTAACCGTAGCCTGTGCGGCGATGCGAACCACTTTGCCGTAGAAGACACGGTCCGGATAGGCATCGGCGACGATTTTGGCCTCCTGCCCGATGCGGATGCGACCAATGTCCACCTCATCCACACTGGCTATCATGTACACTTCATCCATGTTGGCGACGCGCGCGATGGTGGTGCCGCCCCCGACATTCGACACGGCCGAGGCGATAATCTGGCCCGCCGAAACATTGCGCGACAGGACGATACCGTTGACCGGGGATAGTACAATCGTTTCGGCCAGCTTCTGCCGCGCCAGCAGCAATGCCGAATTGGCTTTAACGACATTGGATTTGGATTTCACATAATCCACATTAATCTGGTCGAATTCCTGCTGGGAGATCAATTGCTTGTCAAAAAGGTCTTTCGCGCGTTTCCAGTTGTTCTCCTGCTGGATAAGCGTTGCCACGGCCACCTGAGAATCCGCCAGCGCCTGCTCAAACGCGTTGCGGGTGTCGGTCTGGTCCAGCCGCGCGATGAGCTGGCCTATCCGAATACGGTCGCTGCTTTCGATCGGTATCTGTTCCACAACCCCGCTGGCTTTGGATTTGACTTCAATAATATTAATCGGCGTGATGACACCGGTTGCCGTAACCGATACATTCAGGTCGCCGCGGGACAGATTCATCACGCGTTTCACGATAGCGGATGTACCCGGTATCGGTTTTTTTTCGTCATCAGGTCCCCGGAAAAAAATCCAGTAAATCCCGGCGGCCAGAATCAGAAAAACGAAAGAGTAAAAGAGCGGTCGTTTATACTTCACAATAGTTCCTTAAATTTGTAATTATTCAGCATTATTAGACATCAAAAAAGATGTAGGGTTTAATCTAAATCGGATTATTTTTTTCGTTTAAATAAATAAGCGCTGTCTTCCAATCGGCTTTCCTTGCCGTCGGTATTTATGGCATACTGAGCGCCGCTCCATATCGAAGCGCTGCCGTGATCGCCTTTTTTATTTAGGGCGTAGAATTTAACGTCGAATTTCGGGCGGCGGTCGTCGGTCAGCAGGCGCGCTTCTTTGGTACGATCCGCGATGCGCTTACAGGCCGAAAGGCAGGCTTGTTCGGGCGACTGACCCTGCCGCATGTACTCTACAATCATCACGCTGCTGCAGTGGAGCAGGTTGGCCTCCCCGCGGCCGGTGGAACCGGCCGCGCCGACTTCGTTGTCCACATAAAGCCCGGCGCCCAGAATCGGCGAGTCGCCCACGCGGCCTGGAATTTTGAACGCCAGTCCGCTTGTGGTCGTCACGCCGGATATATCGCCCCGTTCATTAATCGCGAGGCAGTTAATCGTTCCGTGTAATCGGAAAAAATTTTTCAAACTCTCGCCGATATCTTTATCCTCCATCGAGTGGGGCGGGAGCCAGTCGTCCTCGTTACTGAGGTTTTCTTTCCACTTAAGCCAGACCTCGCGAGCCCGATCGGTCAGAAGGTTTTCTTCCCGGAATCCGTGCGCCCGGGCAAATTTCAAAGCGCCTTCGCCTACCAGCAGGACATGATCGGTGCGCTCCATGATCACCCTGGCAACCTTCGAAGGGTTTTTGATGTTTCGAAGCGACGCGACGCCCGCGCCGCGGCAGGTGGGGCCGTGCATCACGCAGGCGTCGAGTTCCACCACGCCGTCCTCGTTCGGCAGGCCGCCGTATCCAACGCTCATGTCATCGGGATCATCCTCAACAATATTTACGCCGGCTATCACGGCGTCCAGTGTATCCTTGCCCGCGCGAATCATTTGCATAACCGCGGCTGTCGCTTTCAGACCGTTGGCGCTCGCGATCACTACCGGTGCCACAGAACCGGCGTTTACGATTTTATCCATCCATGGCCAGCGGATGGCCGTGATGCCAATGCCCGCGGCACAGGTGTTTTTCAGGAAATCTCTACGTCTCATGGTAATCGTTTAAATTGAGTAAAGAATTTGCTTGCATAAAAAGTAAATCAAGTAACCTATTAAAATGTAACAATTTAATGTTCACTTTCAAGTACAGCACACATTTTATTTTTTTATTTTAAACCTTTTATCCCGTCATGTAATCTAAATGACTGAATTTGAAACGAAGAATTTACTTAATAACTAAAACACGAAAGGAAACCGTTATGTTAAACCTCAATGTAAAATGGCTGACGGCTGTGATGCTGACGTTGTTTATGAGTACGTGGATTTGTGCTCAGGATTCACAGAGCAACGATGACAGTATAATGAAAAATAGCTTCATCGCCGATATGGGTATGGCCTTTGACGATGACGACGCCATGCCGATGATGGGCGGACCCGGTATGGACTTTCAGTTTGACCACCGCGGCAAGCGTGGACCCTGTATACATCCGAAGGCCGGTTTCGGATACGGCAGAGCCAGAGGACCCATGGGAATGATTTTCCGTTTTGCGGATGATCTCAAACTGACCGAAGACCAGATTGATAAAATTAAGTCTTTGTATCAGACGGAACGCAAAAAGAACATTGCCCTTCACAGCGAACTGGAACTGAAACGCATAGAACTTCAGGAACTGATGGATACGGCCAAACCCGACAAAGCTAAGGTAGAAGCCAAGATGAAAGAGATAGAAGCGGTTCGGACAAAGATTCATAGCAATCGGCTTAATCTGCGCATCGATGTACTGGAAATCCTGACCAAAGAGCAACGGGATCAGCTTGAAAAGATTAAGTTGCAATGTCCCATGGGATACGGCCAGCGGTACATGAAAAAATTCCGAAATTCTGATAACTGATTCATAACACCTCCTTAAGTGAAAAAGGCAGACCCTAAAAGTCTGCCTTTACACTCAAGATAAAATGGCCGTATAATAAATAAAATAAAATCCAAAATACAAAAAAAACAAGAAAGAGGTGCTTTATGAAAACCATTGTTAAGTCCCAACACCTTGTCATCTTATTGGGTATGGCTATTATGATGCTTATTCCCATCGGTTGTGCGGATCAGGATACCCTTTCGGCTGATGAACAGGAAATAGCGGATGTGATTACTGCGGATGAAGACGGTTATTTCGGAGTAGGCCTTTTGGCTGAATCCGATCCGGGCGATATAAGCACTCCAGCCTTCCTGGCCAAAGTTGACTCGGCCATTGATCCCCGCGGCTACGGTCGTCGCGTAAAAATCTGGCGAACCGGCCTGAACATCGAAAAATCTGAGGACGGGCAAAGCGCCATTGCAACGGTATCTTACCGGATGAAGGGAAAATTTATCATCCGCCAGAAATGGACTGCCGACACTGTGTTTATTTTCAAACCAATTGATCATCGGTTCCAACGTAAAATACGTTTTGTAAAAAATACGGATTCGAATGCCATTACCTACTGGAAACGCGATGCGTTGACGCCCGCTTTTGGTATTTCAGAAGGTGGTACCATGCATTTGACAGGCAACATCGTCATTCGCGTATATCATTATTCAAGCGGTCTGAGTGATGTATTTACCGTTTCCGACCCGCTTAATTATTTTCTGCCGTTCGATGCGCTGCCAAACTGGGCGCCGCAGGATACGGTGACGTTGGAAATCGCTATTGCTAATGCCAACACGTCGGACAAGCCGTATGGCATCGCCCACCGCGGCCGGCATCTTCAACCGCTGAGCCGTCTCAAGGGCGTGTTTCATGATGACGGACTGAACGGCGATACTGTTGCCAATGACGGTACGTTTACAATCCGATGGACGGCCATTAATACCGGTATTACCGGCCCCCATGTCGGCCTTTTCGATTTCTTCACAACCAGTACCATATTTACCAGCGAAATGCCCTATAATTCTTTGGTAGTCGCTTTCCCGTATATTAAAAACTGACAAAGTTTTATCCTGTCTGTAAGCCGGATAAATAATTATCCGGCTTTTTTTTATCACGGCACAGAATACATCATTTATTATCGTTCATAAGTTTGTACTTTATTCCGAGATAATATTTTTCAGTCTTGAGTATTTATTGAAAAATTTATCATGTCGGATTTGGTAGACGCTTTTTTACGATAAGAGAAAAAATTTATTTACATATTTTTACTATTTATCTTTAATATGAAAAAGCTTAAATTAATACAATATGTTAAATTATATTCTGAAAAATTACGGTCTTATAGCCGATATCTTAGGCATCGCTATATTAACAATGGTATTTAGTTGTGATAATTTGCCCTATCGTTCTCGGGAAGCTCCGTTCTACAATGGCTTTGAAAGATTGCGCTGGGGTTCCGGGCTTGAACAACTGGATTCGATGGTAACGCATGACTCTTCATGGAATAAAATATCGATTATGGCCGCTTCATCAGGTTCGGGTATCAGTTGCATCGTCCAGAACAAGGGGCAGATTTATTATCTGGATTACAATGCTCTGCGCCAGCTTTACGCGGTTAATTTTATCGTTTTGCGCGATTCGTCGGGAAATATGGATACGCTGGTAAGACAGCTGACAACCCATTACGGTCCGGCCGATATTTCGCGACCGCAACCCAGTTATGAAAAATATATCTGGTCGGTAAACGATCCTACCTGCGCTCTGGATATTCAACTGATTGCCACCGAGCGCCAGTTTGCCTTTCATATACGTAACTTATCCATATCGGAGTAACTATGGACGCCTCGCGTTTTGATCCCAAGGATTTACTTAACCAGATTAAACAACGGCAGCAGGACGAAATTATAGACGTGGATGAGGAAACGGAGCAGTTAGTGATTATTAGCGTTGGCAATGACTGGTTTGCCCTCCACGGGCGGTATGTGAAAGAAATCCTTCCGGATATGCCGATAACATTTGTGCCCGGACTGCCTGATATTTTCCTCGGGCTGGTCAATGTACGCGGCGAACTGGAATCGGTCGTCGATATGGCAAAAATCCTTCAAATACCGGATGCGCGGGTTAATGAACTCAACCGGATTCTTATTCTTCGTGAAGAAAATTCATCTTCCGGATTTCGGGTGGATTATGTGCACGACATCATTGATCTTCCCAAATCACGGATTGCACCGGCGCTGAACGTAGCCGATACCGCGCGCAGCCGGTATTTTATTGGTGAATTTGAAAGAGCGTCCCGCACCGTGCTGGTTCTGGACGCGTCCCGTTTGTTGCGTACCGTTCTGCAGGATGAAATCGCATGATTTTTGCGCCGACGCCAGAAATACAGACGACAACCCAGACTGAGACCGGCGCCACCGTGCTGGAAGCGCTGGTGTTTACCATCAAGATGAATTATTTCGGGATACCGGTTAACCAGATAGAGAGCATTCAATCATTGCCGGAAGATACGGTGCCGGCATCGGAAGAAAAGATTGACAGGATTCTGGGCTTTACGGAAGATTGCTTCTACCTGTTTCCGTCAAGAATAACATTCAAATCCGGACTCCATTCGGAGTATGCCTCACGAACCATGATTATTGACGGTCTGGTGGGTATTTTTGAATTTCGGCTGAATCATCTGTTGCTTTTACCGAAAGCCATTGAATCCCGTCTATCCAATTCTCTGATTTGGGCGGCCGCACGATTGGAAGAACAGGGTCTCAGAGATTTAGTTCTTTTGCTCAATTTTAACCGACTTGCATCCGCGTCATGAAACGAAAACCGGTATGATAAAAAGACATCTATCAATTATTGCGCGTGTGATAACGGCCTGTATCATTTGTGTACTGATGGCCATCACGGCGTGCGCGGGAATAAATGCCGCCGGTCTGGACACAGGCCTTAAAGTCATTTTAATGGCGGCTGTCATCGGATTTGCGCTGATGGGTTTGGGGGTCTATTTACATCACATTTTCATGCCGTTCTACGAATTGATGGATATGCTCCAAATGGCATCGCCGGAGCATCTGGTGAAACATTCCTGGCCGCTGGAAGAGCCGCCACCCGGCGACTGGCAGTTGTTATACCGCCGAATGCATGATATTTTTATAACCGTGCGGCATGTCATTGAAAAAGAGCAAGCAAAGATCGAACAGGTTAAAACACAACACGATCAGATTTTAGGACAGTTAACTCGCTGGCTTTCGGCTCACGATCAGCATATTCGCCTAATTGAACAATTCGGGGAACAAATAGCCGCGACAGACGAATGGCTGAAAAGCATAACAAACGACCTGCAAAGTCTTCCGGAGCCGTTGAAACCCTGGTTGCAATTTTGGGAAACCCATCAGGATGAATTAAATGACGGTAAGCCGTCGCTTAACCAGTTACAAAACCGGCATCTAGTCCGCCAGCAAACCATTCTCCAGTTAATGAATAAATTCAATGAAGTTCTGCTGTCGGTGAAACGGATTCATACCCTCAATGATCAGACCAAACTGATAGCTTTCAATGCGGCTATCGAGGCCTCGACCTCCGGCGATGTCGGGCGGCGCTTCAGTGTGGTAGCTTCGGACATCAGGAAACTGGCGGAAAATGTAGAATATGCCGGCAAAGAAATCGGCGCCGCGGTTGAAGACATCCATCGTTTAGTCGGCGATATGACGGCTACTTTGGACGAAGATACCCAGCGCCTGAATGCCATCAGCAGATTGTATGAACAGATACTCGGGCAGTTTACGGAACTTAATATTTCCAGCCGGGAACTCGGAAGCCGTACCGACGGTTTCACGGGGCTGATCGGCGAACTGCTGATGCCCATAATGAAACTGCGCCGCCAGCACCATGAAATGCTTCAATCCTCGCGACAGTCCGCTGAAGCTGTGGAACAAGCCCTGAAGGCTTTAAAACAAATCCAGGAATATTTGCGCAACTCAACCATATTTAATTACGGGGAATCATCATGAGATTTGGCATCAAGCTATTCAGCATCTTTATGGGTTTTTCGGTTCTGATCAGCGTGTTTCTGGTCGGCACGCTTTATTGGATGGTTTTCCGTCAGGCGGAAAATCACCTTAAATCACAGGTGCAGACGACCGCCTTGTCGCTGGCGCATACGATGAGCAGTTTCATTGACGGGGACAAGCACGCGCTCCTGATGCGGCCTGAAGACGAAAAAACCCCGGCCTACCGCGAAATCCAGCTGATTCTCCGCAAGTTCCGCGATCAGAATCGCAATGAGAATATCTATGTGGAATATGCCTATACCAAAATACGCAGTTCTCCCGATACGATGATGTATATTGTTGATGCCCAGGAAGACGACGGCTCGATAGCGATGATTAATCCCGAAACCGGCGATACGACGTATAACTTCACGCCGATAGGCTCTAAAAGCAAGATCCGCTGGCAGAACGAATTTCATAAACCGGTTGTCAGCGATTTTTATACGGATGCCTGGGGGACGTGGATTACCGGTTGCAGTCCGATTCGCAATTCCAGAGGCCAGATTGTGGGCTATGCTTATGTGGATATCAATGGAAAAAAAATCAACGAAGAACTGAACCGGATGAAACGTCGCATCCTGATTGTTTCGCTGTCGGCGTTTATTGGTGTTATCATTTTTTCCATGTTGCTGAGCTATACATTATCGCGCTATGTCAATCATCCTCTGCGTACGCTGCGTAACGGCCTGCAAAAAATCAAGGACGGCCATTTTGAGCATAAGGTGGCCATTCACACGCGCGACGAGTTCGAGGAGCTTTCGGATGCTTTTAATACCATGGCGGACAACATGCAGGCCATGGCGATACAATTGTTGTCCAGTTCCAAAAAAATAGCCGATTGTTCGAATGAAGTTCTGACGATATCCAAGGATCAGGCCGCGACCTCCAGCGAGCAGTCCATTTCCGTGACCGAGACCACCGCGACGATGGAAGAACTAACCTCCACTTCCCGCTACATAGCCGATAATTCGGAATCCGTGGTGACCATTGCCGCGGAGGCTCATGAAATCTCGCAGAAAGGGGTGGACTTAGCCGCTGTGACCAAAGCCAAGATGGAGGAAATCCGCCGCAAAAGCGAAAGCGATGTCACCGAAATTACCGAGCTTGGTAAGAAAATGCAGAAGATCACGGATGTCATGGATATTATCAACAATATTACCGAGCAGACAAAGCTGATTTCCTTTAACGCCGCGCTGGAAGCGACCGGCGCCGGGGAAGCGGGGAAGCGTTTTTCGGTGGTGGCCGCGGAAATACGCCGCCTGGCCGAAAATGTTGCCGAATCCACCGAGGAGATCAAATCGACAGTAATTGAAGTGCGTTCAGCCATGGATGCGCTGATTAAGAGTTCCCGTGAGAGCGCCGACAAAATCCATGAAGGCGTGGAATTCGTCAATAAGGTGTCCGCCGTGCTTGGCAATATTCTGATTGCGGACCAGAAAACCACCGAGGCGGCCAAACAGATCTCGCTGTCCACCCAGCAGCAGCGTACCGCGAGCGAACAGGTGGTCACTACGCTTAAGGAAATCTCGGAAGGCGCCCGCCAGTTAGTCAAAGCCAGTAACCAGGCCGCGCTGATAGCGTCCGATCTTAACGCGCTTTCGGAGGAATTAAAGAAAACGGTGGCTGCGTTTAAAGTAAAATCTAACTGAGACACCGCGAAAAGGCAGCAAATGAAACGGCTTCTTTTGTTTGATATTGACGGAACGCTGATCCGTTGCGGTAAGGCCCCGCGTCAGGCCATCACCCGCGCCGTCGAAGAAGTATTCGGCACCCGCGGGAATATCGATACCTATTCTTTTTCGGGAAAAACCGACCCGCAGATTATCCATGAGGTAATGACGCAGGCATCCTTCAGCGCCGACGAAGTGCAAAACCGTATGGCACGCACGCTCGACCGATATACCGAACTGCTCGATCAAACGCTAAAGCCGGACGATATCTCCGTACTGAACGGCATTCGTGAGCTTCTGGCGTGCTTTGACAGCCATCCGGATGCGTACCTGGGCCTGCTGACGGGTAATCTTTATACCGGCGCGCGCATCAAACTTTCGCGGGCAGGTCTGGACCGGTATTTTTTAAACGGCCACGCTCCCGTCGGGGCATTCGGCAGCGATTCCATGTACCGTGAACAATTGCCGGCTATTGCCGTACGGCGTGCCCTTGCAATCCACGGCATCGTCTTTAAAGATAAAGCGGTGGTGATCATCGGCGACAGTCCCTTCGACATCTTGTGCGGCCGCCATATGAACGTTCGCACCGTGGCCGTCGCCACAGGGTGGCATGCCCGCGACGAACTGATGCGTTACCACCCGGATATTTGTTTTGACGATCTGGCCGACACCGAACAGGTCGTTGCACAGTTGATGGCTTAGAATGAACGAAAGTAAAAATCATGAAAAAAAAGAGCGTTACGGAATTTACCGAAAAACCTGATTATAAGCTTTACTGGCAGGGATATGATGCCATACGGCCGGATCTGCTTGAAACCTTTGACTATGAATATCCGGGCCGGCGCAATGTGGTTACCATCAGCACCGATGAATTTACCGCGGTCTGCCCGTGGTCGGGATTACCGGATTTTGCCATGATTAAGGTTATCTATGTTCCGGATAAGAAAATTATTGAACTGCGCTCGTTTAAATATTACCTCTTTTCCTATCGTTCGGTGGGTATTTTTCAGGAACATCTCACACAGCGACTTCTGGAAGATCTGGTTCGATGCTGTGATCCGCTTGAAATGACGGTCATCACCGATTATAATATTCGCGGCGGCATTCATACAACCTCGGAAGCCTTTTACAAAAGGCGGCGGACAAATAAACGACGATGAATAATATGAAAAATCCGAACCCGTTTGCTTCCGACCAGATACCGCGCCTGCTGGTGGTGGATGATCAGCCGGAGATGGTCGAACTGCTAAGCGACATTCTCAGCGAAGCCGGCTATGATATAGAATCGGCGACGACCGGCCGCGAGGCGCTGGAAAAAGTCAACCGCCGCCATCCGGACCTGATACTGCTTGATGCGATGATGCCCGGTTTGTCAGGATTTGAAGTAGCCGCCGCTCTGAAAAACGACACGGCCACGCGATTGATTCCAATCATCATGCTTACAGGCTTATCGGATCTGGACGATAAAATCCGCGGGATTGAAGCCGGCGTGGATGACTTTATCGTCAAACCGTTTAATCGGTTGGAACTGCTGACCCGTGTCAAATCGCTGATCCGCATGAAGCAGTATACCGACGAGTTGGAAAATGCCGAAACGGTGATTTTCAGTCTCGCGCTGGCCGTGGAAGCCAAAGACGCCTATACCGAGGGCCATTGTCACCGGTTGTCGTATTACGGCGCCCAGTTGGCCCAGCGCATTGGGTTACCGCCGGATCAGGTCCAGGCCGTGCGCCGCGGGGGCATTCTGCATGATATCGGCAAAATCGCTCTGCCCGACGCTATCTTGCAGAAACCGGCCCCGCTGAGCGAAGAGGAATTTATATGCGTCCGAGAGCATCCGGCCATTGGCGAAAAAATCTGCCAGCCGTTAAAGTCCCTCCGCGCGGCGCTGCCCATCATCCGTCATCATCATGAACGCTGGAACGGATCCGGTTATCCCGACGGCCTGTCCGGCGAAACGATTCCGGTTACGGCGCGAATCATCGCCACGGTCGATCTTTACGATTCGCTCATTACTCAACGACCCTACCGCGCGGCGCTGAACACCGTGGCGGCCATGGAAATCATGCGCGAAGAAACCGCTATGGGTTTATACGACCCGTTCCTCACCGCGGAGTTTATCCGCATGATTGAAAGCGAAAAACAAAACGACATCCAGTCTAATATAGTACCTTCCGTTAATCATTAAACGAGGCTAACCACCGTGCGTAAATATCACCATACGTCCAAATCAAAAACACGTCATCAGGAAACCGCTATCAACATCAGCGACTATGCCTATCGCGCCGAAGAACCCTGGCGGTTGTTCCGTATCATGGCGGAGTTTGTTGAGGGATTTGAAACGTTGAGCCGCATCGGACCGGCCGTATCGATTTTCGGTTCCGCCAGAATTAAACCGGGAACCAAAGACTATCAGATTGCCGAAGAGATCGGTTATTTGCTGGCGAAGTCGGGCTATGCAGTTATCACCGGCGGCGGACCGGGCATCATGGAAGCGGCCAATTACGGCGCCAAAAAAGCCGACGGGCAGTCCGTAGGACTCAGTATCAATTTACCTTTCGAAGATAAATCCAATCCCTACCTTACGGACGAATTGATTTTTAATTACTTTTTTGTCCGCAAAGTGATGTTCGTGAAATACGCCAAAGGCTTCATCGCCATGCCCGGCGGCTTCGGCACGCTGGATGAGTTATTTGAGGCTCTCACGCTCATTCAAACCCAGAAAATCAAACCCTTTCCCATAGTCATGATTGGACGCACTTACTGGAAAGACCTCATCGGGTGGATGAAAGATACGCAACTGCATCAAGGCATGATTTCTGAAGTGGATCTCAAGCTATTTTTCGTAACGGACGATCCTAAAGAAGCCGTTCAGTATATTCTGGATTTCTATAAAAAGAGGCCCAAAAAAAACAAAGCATCGGCTGCCGTGAACAAACGTCGTTGAATGAATCACCTGATCTAATCTTTCTGCAGCCTTCGGCTGAAATGTGACCTACAGGTCTTTTGAATTGCGGCAACGCGGCGCCGCTTTTCAAGCGTCCCGACAAGCCGGAACGCAATCGGTTTTAATAATTGGATTACTGGCCGAGGCCATCCGGTTGCGTAGATACCATATTTTAGAAAACATCATGAAAAAGAAATGTTTGTTCTGTTTGGTTTGTGTGATCTTTTCGAGGTATGCGCGCCCTGTGTGTAACTTCGCTCTGCGCGCAACCTAAAGGTTGCGACTACAGGGTATATGCACAAAGGGCATCACGGTGGCACAAATCCGTGAGGATAAATATTTGCCAAATTTTACGATTCGGCAAATCATGTAACTTGATTTTAGTCCGCTTTTTTTCAATAATCCCATTGAAATCATTATCACCATTCATCCATTTAGGATTGTCCGTCATGAGAATTTTCAAAATCGTCATCGTAACCGTTTTCACGGCCGTATTCGTGATTTCTGGCGTTCAAGGCCAAACACAAAAGAAAAAGACCATCGCTGTTCTTAACTTCGTCAATTCTGGAGGAGTGGACAAAGATGAAATTTCCATTCTGACCGACCGGTTCAATAATTTTCTGGTGAATACGAATGTTTACAAGGTTCTTGAGCGGGAGAAGATGGACGCGATACTGAAAGAACAGGATTTTACAATGACCGATAACTGCAATTCCGCGGAGTGTGCCGTCCAGATCGGGCAGCTGCTGGGCATGGAACTGATGGTGGCCGGCGACGTAGGCTTGCTGGGGAACACCTATTCCATTGATTTGAGACTGATTGACGTAACGACCGGAAAAATCATTCAGACGGAAACGCAGGACTATGAAGGTAAGATTGATGGTCTTCTCGGCGCGATGACCACGATCGCGAATACGTTTGCGGGCGTCAAATCATCGGTATCGGATAATCAGAAAAGTACAGCTGTGACTCAGTCTTCATCCGATACATTCACCGATCCACGCGACGGAAAGACTTACAGAACTGTAAAAATCGGCGATCAGGTCTGGATGGCGGAGAACCTGAATTACGATGCTGGCAGCGGATCAGGGTGTTATAACGATGATACATCTAATTGCAACATATACGGACGTTTATATACATGGGAAGCGGCAAAACTGGCGATACCAAAGGGCTGGCACCTGCCGAGTAAGGAAGAATATGAAATGTTGCTGGAAAGCCTTGGTGGCGAAGGAAAGAGCGCTTATAAACAAATTATCAACGGTGGTTCATCGGGATTTAACGCATTGTTAGGAGGTGACCGTAGCTTCGATGGTTATTTCAAACGCATAGGAGAGCGCGTTGGCGTATGGTCTTCCACGGGGCGCGATAATAGTTACGTGTGGTACCTGGACGTGAGCAGCTATAGCCAGGAAGCCGTCATGAACGACTATCCCAAGAATACCGCATTTTCGGTTCGTTTAATAAGGGATTAGAGTTGTTTGTTTAAAATTATTATAATCATTTCAGAATTGTGAAACGATACATTTACCTCTTGCGCTTTACACCGTTTGCCATAAATTTCATAAATCCAAATCTGACATAAACAATGGAAGACATTTAAAAAGCAATAAAGAATATTCATAAAGCGATTAAATTATCGTTTGAGCATAAGCGTATAGCATTTTCAGCGAAATGGGAGCATACCATATTATTTGCTTGTTTTATTCATGTTTAAAATTTATAATGTTATTATGAATTATAAAGATATCATCACAATCGAACCGGACAAATGTGGCGGAAAACCGTGTATTCGGGGGATGCGGATTACCGTTTACGATGTTTTGAGTTATCTGGCCGCAGGCATGAGCCAGGATGAAATTTTAAACGATTTTCCATATCTGACCGCCGATGATATCCGGGCGTGTTTAAGTTACGCGGCTGACCGTGAGCGAAAGAACTTGCTGATTCTTTCATGAAACTGCTTTTTGATCAAAATTTGTCGCCCACGCTCATAGTACAGCTTATTGATATTTATCCCGGTTCAACTCATGTTTCGTTGGTATCTCCGGATAAAAGTCCGGATTCTGAACTTTGCTCATACGCGGCCGTTAATGATTACCTCATAGTTACAAAAGACTCCGATTTCAGCGACTTGTCAACGCTTTACGGATATCCGCCAAAATTTGTATGGATTTCTATAGGTAATTGCACAACGGAAAAGGTTGCAACACTTTTAAGAGAGCATTATGAAGAAATTAAAAATTTTCAGGATAATAATGAATTCGGCGTTTTATCGCTAATTTGATTATTGATATATGTAACGTTTATATTAATATATGAAAGATTATCATATTAACGTTTTTTACAGCGACGAGGATGAATGTTACGTCGCGGATATTCCGGATTTAAAATATTGTTCTGCGTTTGGCGATACACCGGAGGAAGCAGTTTATGAAGTAAACATTGCCAAGCATTTATGGATAGAAGCCCCGGAAAAAGAAGGCAAGCCGGTTCCTATCCCGCGTTATCGTCCTGTTCTGTATCAAACAGCCGGCATTGAATAATTGTGTTTATGAAAAAATAAAACTTACCAACCAATCTTCGAGGTACATCATGGACTACCGCATCGAAACCGACAGTATGGGCGAAGTCAAGGTTCCCAGTGATAAATATTACGGCGCGCAAACACAGCGTTCGTTAACCAATTTTAAAATCGGCGGTGACCGTTTTCCGCGCGAACTGATCCGCGCGCTCGGCATACTCAAGAAAGCCGCGGCGCTGACCAATAAAGAACTCGGTACCATGCCCGCCGAAAAAGCCGACCTGATCATCAAGGCGTCCGATGAAGTCATCGAAGGCAAGCTGGACGAGCATTTCCCGCTCGTAGTGTGGCAGACGGGCAGTGGCACACAGACGAACATGAACGCGAACGAGGTCATTTCCAACCGCGCGATCGAAATGGCCGGCGGCGTGATGGGCAGCAAAAAACCCATTCACCCGAATGACGATGTGAACAAAGCCCAGTCCTCCAACGACACCTTCCCGACCGCGATGCACATCTCCGCCGCGGAAGAAGTCAATCGCCGCCTGATCCCGATGGTGAAAAAACTGCGCGAGACGCTGAACAAGAAAGCCGTCGCGTTCAAAGATATCATCAAGATTGGCCGTACGCACCTCATGGACGCCGTGCCGCTCACGCTGGGGCAGGAATTCTCCGGTTACGTGCAGATGCTCGACAACGACCTGAAACGCATCGAGATGGCATTGGACGGCTTGTACGAACTTGCATTAGGCGGGACGGCCGTCGGTACGGGATTGAACACGCATCCGAAATTCGCCGAAGTGTCTGCGAAGCACATCGCCAATATCACAAAACTGCCGTTCCGTACGGCGCCGAATAAATTCGAGTCGCTGGCCGGGCATGACGCGATTGTGTTTATGAGCGGCGCGCTAAAGACGCTCGCGGCCTCGCTGATGAAAATCGCGAACGACGTACGCTGGCTGGCGTCCGGCCCGCGTTGCGGTCTCGGCGAAATCCTCATCCCCGAGAACGAGCCGGGCAGTTCCATCATGCCGGGCAAGGTCAATCCCACCCAACCGGAAGCGATGACGATGGTCTGCGCGCAGGTCTTCGGCAACGACGTCGCGGTCAATATCGGCGGCGCGTCAGGGAACTTTGAACTGAACGTCTTCAAACCCGTCATGATCTTCAACCTGCTCAACTCCATTCGCTTACTTGCCGACGCATGCGAATCTTTTGAAGAGCATTGCGCCGTCGGCATCGAACCGATCAGGGAAAATATCAAGAAACATCTTGATAATTCGCTCATGCTCGTCACCGCGCTGAATCCGCATATCGGTTATGATAACGCCGCGAAAGTCGCCAAGAAAGCGCATACGGAAAACCTGACGCTGAAGGAAGCCGCCGTCCGGCTCGGACTGCTGACCCCGGAGAAGTTTGACGAGATCGTCCGTCCGGAAAAAATGATCGGGCCGAAATAACATACAACTTTCCAGGATTCGACAAGCCGGGACCAGCGGGGCACGGCAAACACCGGTCGTCGAATGCCCAGCCATCGAAGGAGTGGTCTATGCCGGTTGTCTCCAAGAATCTGACAACCGGTTTCTGGCCTTATGACCGGTAGCGGGCTTCAGGAAAAAAGAATTGAAGCAATATATCGCTGCTGGTGGATTAGTTAATGCATATACCTATCGGGCCGGCGCCGACATATGATGGATATTATCAGGCGCTGTGGCGAGGTTGTTTAAGGGAAGAACTCAGCGAGGGCCTGGTTCAGCGCGTTAAACTCTGAAATTTTCCTGACCGGCGCGGGAAGAGAGCCGATAAAATATTTTCCATATATCTTGGAACTGAGACGGTTATCCGTAATGATCACCGCGCCGCGGTCGTTCTTGTGGCGTATCAGCCGGCCGAAGCCCTGGCGGAATTTGATTACTGCTTCGGGTACGGAATAATCGAGGAACGGGTTGCCGCCCGCGGCCTGGATACGCTCCATTTTAGCCGCTACCAGCGGATCGGAAGGTACTTCGAACGGCAGTTTGGTGATTACCAGCAATTCCAGCGCTTCGCCGGGGACATCGACGCCTTCCCAGAAGCTGTCCGTGCCGAGCAGGACGGAGGTATGTTCTTCGCGAAACCGGCGCGTCAGGTGGGTGCGCGAGGCTTCTGCGCCCTGGCACAGCAGGGTGAGGCCGGCGCGGCGGAGCGGATCCCTGAGCGCGTTGTAACAGGCCTGCATCAGCGCGTAGGACGTGAACAAAACGAGCGCGCCCCGCCGGTGCGTCGTCAGTATGGACGACAGCAAATCGGCGACCGTTTCGGTGAACGACGGATGCGCCGGATCAGGCGTAAAGTCGGTTACAAAGACGCGCGCCTGTTCCGTGTAATTAAAGGGCGAATCCACCGCTACCGCGTGTACCGGCTGATGCGTGAAGGTATTGAGTCCCAGCCGGCTCTTCAGGTAATCAAATTGCCCCGCTACGGAAAGAGTCGCTGATGAGAGGATACAGGTATTCAGGCGTTCAAACAGTATTTTTGGCAGCATCTCGGCAATGTGCAGGGGCGCGCAGTAAAAACGTAAATCGAAAGAGCGCTCGTTTGCGGGCAATTCATACCAGAAAACGAAATTGGCGTCCGCAGCTTTTGTGAGAAACATAAACGTCTGGGTCAGACCTTCTATCATATCGATGCGGGCGTGTAGCTGCTGACGGAAGTCTTCGGTTTCGTCCAAATCGCTTTCCGACCAGGATGCGGTAATCAGCAGCAGGTTGTTAAGTCCGCTTTTTAGTGCATGGCAGGCCTCAAGAAACAGGCGGTTATCTTCATCTGTGTTTTTAAATATCGAATCGGCGCTCTGATAGCGAATTTTGGCGCGTCCGTTGCCGGAAGTGTTGCGGTTTCGGTTTTCGGCGGAAGATTGGGATTTTCTGGATTCCAGTGCCAGCGACTGAAAGAGCGTCTGGGTGGCCTGCCAAAGCTGAACGCAGGCTTCGGTGGTTTTGTCTAATTCAGCGACGGCGGCGCTTTGATCAAAGTCGGACAACCGGGACTCCCGGATTTTCTGACGCATACGGATTAAAAGTCCCGTTTCAATTTTGTCGCGTTCATACAGCCGGCCGATAAGGTTTTTTACAACCCAGGGCGAAAACTCCATTCCCAGATAATTCTGCGCGACTTTTTCGATATGATGCGCTTCATCGAGTATCAGGTTGTGGTAGGAACCGACAATCGAATTTTCGGTGATAATATCCGAAAAGAGCAGGGCGTGGTTAATTACCGTGATATGGGCTTTACGCGCTTCTTCGCGTACCCTCCGAACGAAGCAGTCGTTGAACTGCGCGCATTTCTGGGCCGGACAATCGCCGCTTTCGGAAGCCAGTTGGTTCCAGAGTCCCGACGGCCGGTCGGCACTGAGCGCCGCACATTCATTGAGATCGCCCGTCTGGGTGCTGTCCAGCCAGAACAGAACCGGCAGGGCGGCCTCCCTTTCCGCGGGCGTCAGATAGAATGAGGGTTCGGAGATAATCTGTTTCCATTTGCGAAGACATAGGTAATTGGAACGGCCTTTGAGCAAAACGGCGGTGAATCGGCCTCCGAAAAGCTCTTCAAGCAGAGGCAGGTCTTTGTAGAAAAGCTGGTCCTGAAGATTTTTGGTGTGGGTGCTGATGACAACGGTCTCTCCCTGGGAATAATTCTTCTGCGACCAGAGTATCGCCGGGACAAGGTAGGCCAGCGATTTGCCCGTACCCGTGCCGGCCTCCGCCAGAAGAACCGACGCCGTGTTAAACGCTTCGGCGATATGAAGGGAAAGCGTGAGTTGTTCCGGCCGTTCTTCATACTGATCCAGATACTGCCGTAATAAACCACCGCTTTCGAATATTTCACGAATTTCTTCAGGACGGATGCGCTCTATGGATTCCTGGTATTTACCGGAGACCATTGTGCCGATTTTATTAGATGGTGGAGCCGGTAAGGTTTTGGGTTTACCTGTGTCCGGCGCGGGATGATCTTTCAGATACTGCTGGATTTTCCGGAACAACTCCCGTTCCGGTGAAGGATTATGCTGAAGGAATTTATTCACTATTGCCAGTCGTGGCCATTCCATGCCGGCGACATGCTCGAGCAGATTCAGGAACAATCTTCCCAGAGCCTGAGCCGGGTCGGAAGCGTTGGCCTGAAAAAAACTGACGGTATCCGAAAAAGAACTGCTGGCCAATGCGGGGAAAAATGTTTTAATCCACGGCGCTACTTCCAGCCAATTGGGGCCGGTGCCGGTTAGCGCCGAATCGGTTTTTTCGTATTGGCTGCATATCGCGTTCATAGCTTCGGCGGCTTCCGCACGGTACCATACCACCACCGGCGTTTCCGTTCCGATTTCGGAAAAAAATTGAATGAGACGCGTATACCGTACAGATTTTTTTTTCGCTGGTTGTCGTTCCTTTTTAGAAGGATAAATGATGCTGAAAGTGCCCCCGTTGTATTCATAAATCCGTAGATCCGACGATTCGGACGATGGCCTTTGCAAGCCCCCTTCCGGCACGTAAAGAATCTTGAAATGTTCCAGCGATAAATATTTAAGTAGTCTATCCATACATTTATCCATGACTCTGGAACAATATACAAGGAAAATTCAAAAATGGTAATAAAATATTCCATGGACACTGAAGCAATATTATTCATTGCGCTTTCGATGGTGCAATGAAGAATTCATAAAAAATGTATCGTGTCTGAAATGACGGCCATCGTCATGATCCTGACCGATAGGGATGAAGACCGGTTTTTTATTCACCGCTTATCGCAGGTAGTATTAATTGTAAATAAGAAATACCTGCTTATAGAAGCGGGATCTGAAAAAAGATTTTACCCGAATTAAAAAATAAAAATTTATTGAAAAAACCCGTCAAAAATATTATAATGAAATCAGACCTTTAACAAAGGAAATACGCTTATGGATATCAAGACCAAAGAAAAGTCCATTGTTATGGCCAAGGAAATTCAGGAAGCAACCGAAACGCTGGATGTGGCATTAAATCATCAGTCAGGCGATCATGAGGTCGTGGAGGCGAAAAATATCGTGGCGAATGTGCTGAGAAGTTATAAGGATTTTATCAATTCCGTTTCCGAAGCGGAGCGAAAGGAAGTGCAGGAGTTGTTCGCAAAAAAAATCGAGGCCATGGCCCTCAAGGCAAAACAATTAGGTTAACGTTTTTTACCACGGCCTCATTAGAAATATACGGAACGGCTTATCCGCCGAATTCGGCTTTCAGTTCATCATCATATTTATCGGCATACCATCCGACGCGGTCAAAGCTGGCCCGGCATTCGTGGGGATCCATGCCTTCGCACTCGCGCAGGATGCGCAGCCATACCCAATCCTGATTGATGGAAAAGCTGGCGGCATACATCTGGTGGTTGAGAATCAGAAGTTTCTCGTATAATTCCTTGAGTTTGGGCGTGGTGATTTTCATGACCGGCGAGGCGATGCAGAAATACGCGTAGCCGTCCTCCGTGGCGTACACATCCACATACACATTCGCGGAACCCTTCATCAGGTTCCATTGTCCCGGAATCACGTTGCCATTGTTATCGCGGGCGCGGCACTGTTCCAGCGGAGCGCCCAGTTCCGCGATGACTTGTTCCACAACCTGATAATAAGGCTGCAGGTTAATTCTTCCCGGATCTGCCATAAACGTCTCCTTAAAAAAAGTGATGGGTTATTGAAGCGCTGATTATCGTTATACATCCGGCGAGAATATCGTCCGGAAGTTATCTTCGCAGGAACGGATGGCGGTTTTCAGCACCGTGCGCGCCAAGGCGGAATTCAGTGAAACATCGGCGGGACGTCTGGCGGCCAATTTGGAAGCGAACATGGAAATTTTTATAAACGAATCTTTCGGTTTTCCGAAATGATCAGCAAGCCGGCAGGCAAATTCATAACGGCTCAGGCGCTCCGGCCCGCCGATATGGAGCAATCCGGTAAACTCGGAGGTGAGCAGTTCCATGATACAGGCGGCGGCATCGGGTATGCTTAGCATGGTACGGTACTGGTCATCGAAGACTTCGGCCGGCTCGCCGTTCTGCACGGCGTGAACCAGTTCGTCAAAGTAATTCTTTTTGTGATTCAGATTGTAACCGTACATGAGACTGAGCCGGGCGATGGCATAATTGTCCCAACCGTTGACGTTACGGATTTCGTTTTCCGCTTCCAGTTTGGTGTCGCCGTAAAAATTGACCGGATTAGGCGGGTCGGATTCGGTGTACATGCCGCGCGTGCCTTCAAAGACTAAATCGGTCGAAGTGAATATCAGGCGGGCCCCGACGGCGCTGCAATACTGAATAATCTCTTTAACCGTTTCTACATTAACCTGCCAGGCGTCGAGCTTGCGTTTTTCGCAGAGGTCCGGGGAGGTCATCGCCAGCGTATGAATGATGGCGTCCGGCTTGATTTTTTCTAGGGCCGTGCGTATCAGATTGCGGGCGTCAAGGAAGTGCCAGAAAACTTTATGGTAACTGGGGTTAACGGAATTATAGGTCGCATGAACCGCATCCCACTGATTCGACTTTACAGCCATGCGCACCAAATGACTGCCCAGAGTTCCGGTTCCTCCTGTAATCAATAATTTTTTTCCCATGAATGAATCTATTCCTTTGTTGCTAACAGAAAATCACTTAACATACAATAGACAAGTTAAGAATTATTTTTTAATAATTCTATATAAATTTTTTAAGCGCTTCATTTATTTCTTACGGCGACACTTTTTCAAAAAGGACGGGAACGCCTCTCTCAGCCAACGTTCGGATTCTGCATAACCCGGGAATACGCGCTCGGTCCTCCTGAAAAACCGAGTATGATATATCTTCCGGCCGTGGCTTTGCTCCGGCGGTATGATATGGTGCAGTAATTCATGAAAAATTACCGATTTAATGACATAACCGGGAACGTCCGGATGATCCAGCACCGGATTGATGAGTATTTTCCGTCCGGAAACGCAATACGAACCTAACCGGTTACGGCCGGCTCGTTTAGCCCATAACACAATCACCGGTTTGGATAATTTGGGAAAATACGTTTTGAGTATTTTCTCGGAATATTCCTGCAGATCGTGAAATTCTGATTTTCGGAAATTGCCCGGTTTATTCTCTGATATCCCTAAGCGGTTTTGCGCCGAGTTTTTACTTTCATAATATCTCCAGACATTTCGGTGTTTTTCACTACAGGGGCAATTGAAGATTCTTGACCAAAGTATGTGCGATAGCGCCCGATGAAATGTTTCGGGTTGCATTAAACAACGCGCACTCAGCTTCAGCGTGGCCCTTTTTTCTTCCACTTTTAACGTCGCATTCAGGGTGTGCGACCGGAAATAAACCGTCTCAAATTCCGTACAGGTGATTTTCTTCCTTGAGATTTTTTTATAATCCAGGTAAACCTCTGAAAATATTTTTCGAACCTGCTCGGGTCCGGTTTCTATAGAATCCGTTTTATGGATTTCGCCGCTGAATTCAAATGAATATTGCATGGACATAATGATAGGCGAAACCATGTTCAAAATCAACTATCGATTATTCATTATGAAACAAAAAATTCTGCCCCGATACAATTTTAATAAATTTGCAGAAAAATGATTTGTGGGGCTATAATCTAAAGCTATAAATATCAAGTATTTGATTGTCTTATTTTTCGATGAATAAATTTAATGAAAATAGGCACTAAATTTGCAGACATTTTCTTACAAAAGGGCAATAGGATGACGGATATGAGCATAAATACTAAAGAGCCTGAAGTTCAAAATGTTTATGAAGAAAAATCCAAAGGCGTATACCGTTTAGTCGGGATTATATTGCTGGTTATTAATGTTGTCATAATCGTTCTAATGTATCATTATCCCGCCTTGTTAAACGGATGGACGGGTTACATTATCCCCATCGTTCTTTTTCTCTTTTTACTGATAGCCTTTTATCTCTTTATTTTCAGTCTGAAAACCTGACCAGTACACGTTTATTGCAAATTAAACAGCCTGCATCGTGGGGGCTGATAATTACCTTGAAAAGCATAAATTTTTTGTTTAATTTTAGCCGGTCTAATTTTAGAACGGGGATTAATGAATTTTTTCGGGCACATATCGGACTGGCCGAACCGATGGTCGCAAAGATCAGCCGGTCAGTATTATAAGGGATTTTTTCTTATAATTCGGCTGAGTTATGTAATCGGATGCGTAATCGCACTGACACTGATAAAATCGGTATATTTCGATTGGAATACCGAAGAAGCCCGTCTATTCTCTGCGCTGGTAATCGCCGGATTTATCGTACCGATGCTGTTTAGTTTTTTCTGGAAGGAACGTCTTTTATCTTCTGTTTACAGGTCACTGCGCCGCGCGGATAACACGGAACAGAAAACCGAAACCGGACGGCTTATGGAAATGCTGTTCCGATTTTCAGGCCGGATGGCTGTCCGTGAGAGTCTCACAGGTGCCGGATTCGTTATAGCTACCATTCTGATAATGACATTAACAACGTCCGTTTCCGAAGCGGTCTATACCGTCGGGATGATTTATATCATCCTCACAGGCTGGGGCGTGGTGATTATGCTGAATGTTATTTTTTATGATTTATATACCATGCCTCTGCTGGCAATAATAAAAAGGGAATATCCTGATTCCCGGCTGAAAGAATACCGGTTTGCTGAAATAAAGTATTTATATTTTTTCATTCTATCCGGAATGACTGTGCTGTGCTATGATCTTTATATGCGTACGGCCTATTCCACCGGGCTAGACGTTCCGGCCGTGTCTTCGGCGGTGGTGCCTGCTTTGGCCTGGTCTGTCATATTCGCATTTATGATACTACGTTCCTGGCTTTCCGGACGGCATTTCTACGAAGTGGTCAACCTTATGGCCGATGGGGAGCGCCCTGCAGAACTGCCGCCCGGCCTTGCAGAATATTTCATGATATGGGACGCGATGGAAGCGGTGGTGAGCCAGTTCGAAAAAATTCTGCGGCACATACAGAATAACAGCAGTGAGCTCGAAGCGGCCGCCCGTGTGGTCGGCGAGACCGCTGCGGCGCAAAACATGGCGCTCGTGCGTCAGTCCACTTCGGTTACGCAAACGTCGTCCACGCTGCAGGAACTGGTGCAGGCCTCTCAACAGGTTGCGGAAAGCGCGACGGCGGTGGTTTCATTCGCCGAGGATACCGAAAAGCAGGCCGAAGAAGGGCTTGCCATTATGCAGGAAAGCGTGCAGAAAGTCCAGTTGGTCCGCAGCGGCAACGAAGCCAGCCTGTCCGATGTCATCACGCTTAGCGAGGCGATTATTGAGATAGAAAGCGTGCTCAATTTCATTATCAGCATTGCCGATGAGACCAATCTTATAGCGCTGAACGCCGGCATTGAGGCCAGCTCGGCGGGTGAATCCGGTAAGCGTTTCAAGGTGGTTGCCAACGAAGTACGCAATCTCTCCACGCGGGTTACCAAATCCATCCGGCGTATAAAATCCATCACCCGTAACATCCAGGATGCTTCCACGCGCATGGTCGAAACCGTAGAAAACAATCAGGAACGCATCGGGCAGAGTGTCCAATGGTCGCTGAATACGTACCAGTACCTGAAGGACATCCTCGATCTGGCGCGTAAATCCGCTGACGCGGCCAAGCAGATTTATGTAGCCATCCAGCAGCAAAAAATCGCTAATCAGCAGATATCCCTTTCCTTTAACGATATCGCGCAGGACATTCAGCAACTGGCGCAAGCCAGCGACCGCTACGACCAGTATGTGCAGGCATTGCGTAAATTTTCCGCCAATATTGAAGAAACCATTGACAGCCTGCATCTTCAAACCGACGCTAATACATTATGACAGAGCGTTTAAGCAACCTGCTTCCCCTGTTAAAAGGCATTAAACGATTAATCGGCAGCGACACGGCGGTGATCAGCGGATTCTCTTCCGATTCACGAACCGTTAAAGACGGCGACGTGTTTTTTGCCCTTACCGGCGCCACCCAGGACGGTCGCCGCTTCATACCGATGGCGCTTGCACGCGGCGCTACGGTGATCGTATCGGCCGAGGGATATATTGACACGGCGGCTTCGGTGCCCGCCGGATGTGCGTTCATCGAAACCGAGGATGTGCCGGCGCTCATGGCTGAGATGGCGTCGGTATATTACCGGACTTCCGAAAAACCTATCCAATTAATTGGCGTTACAGGAACGAACGGAAAAACAACCACGGCGCACATCATCAATGAATTATGGAAACGAATGGGACGGCTTACGGTTTTTATCGGCACCACCGGAATCGAGATTGCCGGACGGCGGTATCCTACCGATTATACAACGCCGCCGTCCTTTGAAATTCACCGGATACTGCATGAGGCCTGGGAGCGCGGCGTGCGGCACGCGGTGATGGAAGTATCTTCCCATGCGCTTAAGCTGAAGCGTGTAGACGGGTTGCGCTATCAGGCGGCGGTTTTTACCAACCTGACGCATGAACACGGCGAAATCCATCCCACGATGGAAGATTATTACCAGACAAAAAAGCGTCTGTTTTCGATGTTAGAACCACAAGCTGTCGCTGTTATCAACGCCGATGACGATTACGGGCGAAGACTGCTCCATGAACTGCGGCCTGCCGTTTCGTGTTTTGATTACGGGGAGCAGGCGACGGATGCAAAAATTTTAAACGTAGCGCCGTCACCGGATTATTCGTCTCAGACGGTTGCTGTTTCCATGGATGGTACGGCGCTTCAATTTCAATCAGCTATTCCCGGCGTCTATAACGCGATGAACGCGCTGGGCGCTCTTCTGACCTTGCACCGGCTCTGTTATCCTTTGGAGACACTGCTGAAACAAATGCCGACGGTGCCGCCGCCGCCGGGCCGAATGGAACGATACGAAGCGGGGCATTTTCAGGTGATTATTGATTTTGCGCACACCCCGGACGGTCTGGAGAAATTATTATCGGCCGTCGCATTGTGGAAGAAAGAAACCGGGAAAAAAATCATAACCGTGTTCGGCTGTCCGGGTGACCGGGATCGCACCAAGCGTCCGTTGATGGGACGTATTGCTTCCGCGTATTCGGAATTAACCATTGCCACCACCGACGACGTCCATCATGAACCCGCCGAACAAATTATTGCCGATATTATGGAAGGAACCGACCGGTTACGCACGTTATCCGTTATCGACCGGCGTGAAGGCATTCAAAAAGCATTGCGGCTGGCCCAGCCCGGTGATTTTGTTGTGATTGCCGGACGCGGCCATGAAAAATATCAATATGTAGGCGATGAAAAAGTTCCGTTTCTGGATTCGCAAGTAGCGCAAGAAGAAGCCGAAAAGCTGGGAATATCTTTTAGACGAATATAAAAAAGTCCCGTGGAAACGGGACTGAAGCATACTTTTTATCGGACAAAAATATTAGAATTTATTATTCCTGACTGAATCAATCAGTTCATCGCTTTGACTTTTAAGGCGACGGTCGATTTAAGATTAGCGCCCTTATTTTTATGCAATACGCCTTTCGTCACCATTTTATCGACCAGTGCATGTAACTCTTTCAATTTACCCTGAGCGTCGGCTTTTACTTTAATTTTTTCTATTTCCTTAACCGTATTGCGAAGCTCTTTTTTATAATTACGGTTTTTGGTATTATCCCGCTCGTTGCGGCGTACACGTTCTTCAGCAGATTTGTGATTTGGCATCAGGTTCTCCCGGTTAAATCCTATATTTTTATAATACTATTATTATATCCCTAATTTCATTTCAAGGCGGTAGTATATATAAAAAAAAAATGATTGTCAATCATAAAATGGCGCAACGTCTGGGCCCAAAAATAAAAAAAGTTCCAAAAACCAATGGTATTCCGTCGTGGCCAATAATCCTTAGAACAAACATAGAATACGAACCGGATTTATTTTTCAAAAAATTGTTTTGGGAAAATATTAGGATTATTCAGAGATCATCTGCGCTATCCATAGTACGGCCGCGGCTCACAGTTATCAGACAAACCGTGGTATTCCTCCATAAAAGCAGGGATAGGCCACATTGGATCACAATTCCGTGTCAACGACCGGATACTTTTTTGATAATTATGATTGAAGTCTGATTCATGAGATTATTTTATGGTAGTGATGTTATGATCGCTTCGAGGTGTTTCTTTGTGTGCCGATTTAGTATTCGGGAACCTGTGATGGATATAATCATAAACCATAGTTTTTGTTCTTACGAAAATCGTTATGGCATGATGATGGGAGTCCATGGATTGTTCACTCGGCCATTGCTCAGAGTGAAGCGGAAAGTCATATCGGATGAGCAAATCGGAGGTACGGTTTTGGATAAATCGGTTTTACATTCCGGCAGGGGCCATGAGAGTCCTATCAGGGACAAAAGAGCTTTCGCCCGGCAATCCGGTTTGATCGTTCTCTCTGTTATCGGCCGTATTTGTTAATACAGTATCCGAGAAGGCTTCCCAGAAGGGCTGTCAAAATGGTAATAGGTATCATCGCCATGGGATCTTTCGATGCGATGAGAAACCCGGATGGGATGAATACGAGGAAGGGGATCAGGATTCCCTTCAGGATAGCGTTCATGTTCAGATGAGTCGTTGCAATCAGAAAGCCGGATATTACCCATAAAGAAAAGGCGGAGAGATGAGCGTCCCAGGTCAGGTTTTGCAGGATCATCGGAACGACATCGATGATGCCGGCGGCGGCTCCCGCCAGGATGCCGAGGCGTTGCTTACGCATCAAAGATGACCTTTGTTAAAAGTTTCGAGCAGTTGGTCTGCGGCATCGGTGGGCAGGATTTGCCCGGCGGCTACCAGGGGTCTTAAGGTGGCGAGCAGGGAGGCGATATGAGGATGATTGTAAAAATTTTCTTTCAGGCGGTCTTCCACCATCGTGAGCATCCAGTCCAGAGATTGCTGCCGTCGCCGTTCCGCAAAGGTGTTCGTGCGGGATACGGTTTGCTTGAAATTCATCAGGGTATTCCAGATTGTATCGATGCCATCGCCGGTGAGCGCGGAGCAAGTAAATACCGGCGTCTGCCATCCGGGCGTGGCGGGCTGAATATAGTGCAGGGCATTTTCATATTCCGCTTTGGCCCGGTTCGCGCGAGGAATATTGTCGCCGTCTGCTTTATTGACTGCCAAAGCATCCGCGATTTCCATAACGCCTTTCTTGATGCCCTGTAGTTCATCGCCGGCGCCGGGAATCATGACCAGCAGAAAAAAATCCACCATCGAGCGGACCGTGATCTCGCTTTGACCCACCCCAACGGTTTCGATCAGGATAATATCGTATCCGGCAGCTTCACATACAAGTATGGTTTCGCGGCTTTTGCGCGCCACGCCTCCCAGCGTACCGCCCGAGGGCGATGGACGAATGAAGGCGTTTGGCTCGCGGGATAGTTTTTCCATACGCGTTTTATCGCCGAGAATACTCCCTTTGGTTACCGAACTGCTGGGATCCACGGCCAGCACGGCGACTTTATGACCGTGTTTAATCAGGTAACATCCAAGCGTCTCGATGAGCGTGCTTTTTCCGGCGCCCGGCACACCGGATATTCCGACACGCAGGGAATGGCCGGAATGCGGGAGCAACGCCTGCAATACCCGCTGAGCCTGTTCGCGATGTTTTCGCGAATGGCTTTCAATCAGCGTGATCGTCCGGCCCAGCATGGTGCGGTCGCCGCTCCGTACGCCGGCTATATAATCCTCGTCTCTGAGCGAAGCGGATTTCTTTCGGGCTGACGCGTGAGCCGATTTGACTTGTCCGGCCGGCAGACCGTCATGGCCGCCCTCGACGCCCTTGACCACCTTCGTGGCAAATTCCTCGCCGGCGTCTTCCGGAACCCAATCGGGCTTATAGGCAGGAGTGTCGTTTTTGTTATTCATTCATGGAACCGGTTAGAGCCAATGGACATAGGTCCGTGGCCGGATAATCGCTCGTTTGAACTTGTACTTTGGATATCCCAGAATCAAAGCAGTCGTGACTTCATGGTCGGCCGGTATTTCGAACATCGCCCGCAACCGTTTATGGTTATTGATGGCCGGCGGTATCAATCCGTTTACCGTTGCACCCAGTTCCAGCGCATGCGCCGTAAGGAAAGCGTACGTCAGGGCGATGTGGCTGTCGATAACATGCTCTTCGGCTCCGCGGTGCGCGTGGAACAGCAGTAAAGCCGGCGCGTTGCGGGCAATATCGTCATGATCTGCCGCCCGGATGTACATACCGGAACGGGTATGCGGAATGATAAAATTCCGCACAGTGTTGTACGTCTCGGCCGGCATCATCCATTTTAAAAAAACGCGCCAAAGCGGGTTGGAAAATAAAACCGTCAGTTTCCGATACGTTTCAGCCATATAGGGAACGGCGGCATGTATCTTTTCCCTGTCGGCTATAACCGTCACATGTACATGGCGGGGATTAACACCGAACGGCGCTAAAGCCAGTGCATCAATAATTTTTTGTATGACTTCTTTTTCGACCGGCTGGTCCTTAAAAAATCTGACCGAACGTCGGTGGCGCAGAAAGTTTATGATGGAATTATAATCCTCGCGATGATCCGATAACTCTGCAAAGTCTTTATCATAAGATAAATTTCCAGCGGTGATGGCCCCGGCGTCACATACGGCCATACAGTGTCCGCATTCCATGCAGAGCGGTACACGTTCCGCGATAAAACCAACCGTACCATCCGGGTTTTTTCCGATAATACCGCAAGGACAAATAGTTTCGCAAACCCGGCATTGCGTACAGGCAGAATAATTAATCGTAAAACTCATGGCAGCTTATAAGTTTTAATGAAACGGACCAAAATGGATATTAAACAATCCGTCCGGGATAGTAATTATAACGTTGCTGTTATTGAACTTGAAAATCATAGCCACCTTCGGCATTTAGATTATCAATATAGGCGAATGACAGAGTACCGATACTATAATTAGTAAAATAATAAAGGTCGCTGTTGCTTTCAGTCAGGTGGGCCGCAGCATTGCTAGTTTGAATAGCCAGGGGGTAACTTTTTAATTCGGAAGGCCAATCAACTTTCAGATTCGCTGCTTTAAACGGCGGGGTTCCTGAAGTGTCCATAAACGATAATCGTACGGTGTCCGGTTTCACCGCCGTCTGATAATTGACCGTCTGCCAGTATGTGCCGCGGATGGCGGTTTGTATGTATGCATCTAAAACCGCGGGTTCATCCTTACCGTCACGATCCGATGATCCCAAGAAGGATAAGGTATCAGAAGGCGTTACAGGATTAAAAGGTTTAGCCACCTCATATTGCGGGGTATAATATGCGCTCATTGGATAGGCCCGTGCTTCATTGAGTGCTTCTGATTGGGTACGGGTTATAAAAGCCTCCATGCAGGCGATTTTGTAATTAAGTTTTCCATAAAAGGCGCCAAAAATAAAATGATCTTTTCATTACACGTAAAGGTATTGTCACCGGGTTACAATCTTTAATTTCGCAAAGGCAATTTCTTTTTATCCGGCGAATCTTTTGTTGATTTCTTCCATAATCTTTATTCCGGCATAAGGAATTTTTGTTCCCGGGCCGAAAATGGCAGAGGCGCCATGCTGGTAGAGGAAATCATAGTCCTGGGCGGGGATTACGCCGCCGCAGATGACGATGATGTCGTCGCGTCCAAGTTTTTTGAGTTCTTCGACCAGTTGCGGCAGGAGCGTTTTATGTCCTGCGGCGAGGGAACTCATGCCGACCACATGGACATCGTTTTCCACGGCCTGGCGGGCGGTTTCTTCGGGTGTCTGGAACAGCGGGCCCATATCCACGTCGAAGCCCATATCGGCATAGGCGGTAGCGACGACTTTGGCGCCGCGGTCGTGTCCGTCCTGACCCATTTTGGCGATAAGAATACGCGGTCGGCGGCCTTCTTTGTGGGCGAATTCGTCCGTCAAACGGCGGACCTGTTTCACCATATCATCTTCGCCGGAGCCATATTCGCTGCTGTACACGCCGGATACCGTACGGATTACGGCCTGATAGCGTCCGCAGACCTGTTCAATGGCTTGGGATATCTCGCCTAATGTGGCACGGACGCGGGCCGCCTGAACGGAGAGTTCCAGCAGATTACCCTGACCGGTCTTGACGCAGGCTGTAAGGGCCTGCAGGGCCGATTCCACTTTTTTGGCGTCTCGTTTGGATTTGATTTCCTGTAGGCGCCGGATCTGCGATAACCGGACCGCTGTATTGTCCACTTCAAGAATTTCGATTGGCTCTTCTTTTTCGAGGCGGTATTTATTGACGCCGACAATCGTTTCTTTGCCGGAATCAATCCGGGCCTGTCGGCGCGCGGCGGCTTCCTCGATGCGCATTTTCGGGATGCCGGCTTCAATAGCCTTGGTCATGCCGCCGTAGGACTCGACTTCAAGGATATGCTTCCAGCCTTTTTTGATGAGTTCGCCGGTGAGATATTCCACGTAATATGATCCGCCCCACGGATCGATGACTTTGCAAATATTCGTCTCATCCTGCAGATAAAGTTGCGTGTTACGGGCGATACGGGCGGAAAAATCGGTCGGCAGGGCGATGGCCTCGTCCAGTGAGTTGGTGTGCAGGGATTGCGTGTGTCCCAGCGCCGCCGCCATGGCTTCAATGCAGGTGCGGACTACATTGTTAAACGGGTCCTGCTCCGTAAGGCTCCAGCCCGATGTCTGCGAATGCGTGCGCAGCGCCATCGATTTGGGATTCTTCGGATTAAACTGTTTAATCAGTGTGGCCCAGATAACCCGCGCGGCGCGCATTTTCGCAATTTCCATAAAGTAATTCATGCCCTGCGCCCAGAAGAAGGATAGGCGCGGCGCGAAATCGTCCACGCTCATGCCGGCGCGGATGCCGGTACGGACGTATTCCAGCCCGTCGGCAAGCGTATAAGCCATTTCCAGATCGGCGGTGGCGCCGGCTTCCTGCATGTGGTAGCCGGATATGCTGATGCTGTTGAACTTCGGCATTTCCTTTGCCGTGAACTTGAAAATATCCGCGATAATGCGCATGGAAATTTCCGGCGGATAAATGTACGTATTCCGCACCATATACTCTTTCAGGATGTCGTTCTGAATCGTGCCGGTCAGTTGCTCATGCGCCACGCCCTGTTCCTCAGCGGCTACGATATAAAACGCCAGCACCGGCAGCACGGCGCCGTTCATGGTCATGGAAACGGACATTTGATCGAGCGGAATACCGCTAAAAAGAATTTTCATATCCTCGATGCTGTCAATGGCGACGCCGGCCTTGCCCACGTCGCCAACGACGCGCGGATGATCGGAATCGTAACCGCGGTGTGTGGCCAAATCAAACGCTACCGACAGCCCCATTTGCCCGGCGGCGAGATTGCGGCGGTAGAAGGCATTGCTTTCTTCGGCGGTGGAAAATCCCGCATACTGACGCACCGTCCACGGACGCTGAACGTACATCGTGCTGTAAGGTCCGCGCAGATACGGAGGAATACCCGACCAGTAATCCAGATGTTCGTAGGCCTTCATTTGGTTCGCGGTATAAAGCGGATCCACGGAAATCTGTTCCATCGTCTGCCAGATATATTCTTCCGGCGGCATACCGGTTTCTTTCTCAAATTGATTTTTCCAGGCCTCATACGAGACGGCCGGCGATTTAAAATTCGGGGTGATCTTGGTGAAATCGGGTTTCATTTATCGCACTCCTAATTCGGATTGTAAACGGGATAAAATTTCTACGGCATCGGCCCCGAGGAAGATAAAGTCATTGACGCCGGCCTTTTTATGAGCTTCGATCTGATCTTTCGGGTAACCGGCCAGAATAATCTTTACATTCGGATTCCTGGATATTATTGCCGCGACCAGAGGCGGGACCAGTTCCGGATACGTTTCATCGGTGGAACAGATGACCACGGCGCCGGCGCCGGACTGTATGGCCGCTTCAGCGGCATCATTCGCGGTTTCAAAGCCGTTCGGGTAAATAACTTCAAAGCCGCCGGTTTCAAAGAAGCCGCGCGAGAAATCCGCCCGGGCCTTAAATTGGGACAACGGCCCCATCGTCGCAAGAAAAACTTTGGGTTTCGCTCCGGTTTTTTGTTTGAAAGCTTCCGCCCGGTCTCTCAGTATTTCAAACGGTTCGCTTAATCGGACAGGTTTCAGCGGAGCGATACGATAGGTTTCCGTCGTATGCGAACGAAGAGCCTTGGTAATTTCGCCGAGGGTGGCACCCTGAAGCACGGCTTCCAGAGCGTGATCAATAATGGTTTCATCGTCGGCGTTAGCCATTTGCTCCAGTTTCTGCATGATGACGGCGTCCTTGTCCGCGCTACCCGACACCCGGTATTTTTGCAGATATTCAGACCGTTTAATGAATATTTTGTCATAATCCGGCTGGCGCGCGGCCAGTTTTTCTTCTTTAGGATTGGCGTACATATTGGTGCCGACAAGAACCGATTTGCGTTTGGCCAAATCTGCGGCGCGCCTTGAAGCGGTTTGTCCGGTTTCATTCTGCGGAATGCCTTTGATAAGCGCCGCGGACATACCGCCGGCTTCTTCAATGTTCCGGAATATATCCCAGGCGTTTTGCGCCACATCCTGCGTCAGTTTTTCGACAAAATAGGAACCGCCGGCCGGATCCATCAATTCTCTGAGATGCGCTTCCTCATTAAGGATAATTTGCGTGTTACGGGCCAGTCGGCGCGCAAACTCATCCGGAAGACTCTGCGCTTCATCAAAACCGGATGTCGTGATGCTGTCCGCCCCGCCAACGACCGCGGAGAAGGCCTCGGTCGTTATTCGTAACAGGTTAACGTAGGGATCATAGACGGTCTGGTTATAAAGTCCCGTTTTGGCGCGGATACAGATATGGCGGGATTCGGCCGGTACGCCGAAGGCCTCGAGCAGGCTCGACCACACTAAACGCGCCGCACGGAGTTTGGCGATTTCCATAAAATAAAACGTGCCGATGCCGAAAGAGAAGCGGATATGCTGGGCGGCAGCCGTGGCGGTAAGTCCGCGTTCCATCATCTGGTGCATGTATTCGGCGCCGGTGGCCATCGCATAACCGAGTTCCTGCACCGCGCTGGCGCCCGCATTGTGGTAGGGCAGGGTATTGACGGCAATGGTACGGATGTTGATTTTATTCTTCAGCACCCAATGGAGTGTCCAGGCCATTTCATCATACAGCAGCGATAGGGCGGGCACTTCGCCGTAGCGTACGGCGAAACTCAGCGGATCCGATTCGATGCTTCCGCGCAGAACGGCAGGGTGGATAATTTGCTTTTTCAGATAACCCATGAGTATGACCAGCATCGGCAGAGAAGAAAATCCTGCCTCTACGTACAGCGGAAATCGGGTCAGGTCCACGCCGTTCAGCGCCCGGGTGATGCTGTTCAGCGCGGAAATGGAGACGCCGCCGTATCCGACTTCATGCACTTTGGCGTAATCGGCGTCTAAGCCCAGCTGCGTGGCCAGGTCCAGCGGAAGCAGGACAGCGTTCAGCCCGCGCTGCAGGTCGTATCGCAGGGCTTCGTTGTATTCTTCCGCAAGGCCGTAAGGTATTTCCTGACAAATATCCCAAGAAGCGCCGAGATAACCGCCCGGCTTCGTGCCCCGAATAAAATGCGCAAAACCGGGGAAGGTATTCAGCCCCGGCAGACCGGCGGTGTCTTTTGAAGTATAAATCGGCTGCAGATCAATGCCTTCGTACGTTTTGGTAATCAGCTTTTTTTCAAAAGGGACGCCCTTAAGGTCCTTTTCCACGACGGCTTTCCATTCATCATAACCAACCGTTGGAAACATATCCTTGAGGCGGAGTTCAGCGTTTAATTTTATTTCGTGTTCTGTGTGATCCGACATGAACATTCTCCGAATTAAGGTTTTAACGTATCGGTAAAATAAACTGGATTAATTTGAAAAATACAATGACAAATATCAACTACTAAATGCTTACCGGCTGTTCGTGACAGGTTGGTGTCCGGTGACAAATTTTAAAACCAGCCGCATGAAGGAATCCGGCGCGTCGTAGTGTACCCAGTGATCCGCATTCTGGATGATGGATATTTCAGCGTTAGGGAAATGACGCCGGATGAGCGCTTCGTCATCTGTCAACAGATAAGGCGACGATCCGCCGCCAATGAACAGCGAAGGCCCCTCATACCGTAAGTCCGGGGTAAAAATATTTTGGATTAAATCTTCTTTCGTAAAACGAATCAACGCCGGAATGTTTATACGCCAGGAAAGATGTCCGTTGACGGTTTGCAGATTCGTCAGCAAAAATTTTCTCACTTCGCTCCGAGGGACGGCAGCGCTCAGCCGGCTATCCGCTTCGGATTTGCTTCGAAGGTTCGCCAAATCCAGCGCGGCCATGGCGTTTAATATTCCGGTCAGCCCGGTCGCGTAACTTCGCGGCGCGATATCTTCAACGATCAGTCCGTGAAGGCGATCCGGATGGCGGCAGGCAATGTCCATCGCCACATAACCGCCCATGGAATGACCCAGAAAGAACAGCGGTGCATCGGTTAGTTGATCCGCCAGCTCAAGTACATCCTGCCGCATGGACGCGACGGTATGCTCATCCGCGCGGGGCGATTGTCCATGATTGCGCAGGTCCGGTACGATAACGCGCATAGACGCGCCAAGCGCTTTCGCGATTCCAGTCCAGTTGCGTTCGGAACCCATCAGACCGTGCAAAATCATCAGGCGTATCGGTCCCTCGCCGTATTCGGTATAATGCAGTTTCATAAACCCGTACTTGATTATGGAATAGGGTTATCTTAATTTACTGTAGTATATTAATTAACCAAAAGAATTGCAACAGGTATGACCACGTCAAGAGATATTGTTTACGACATTGTTTTCATCCATGGGCTGGCGGACATCAGTAAATCCTGGCGCCGGCTTAGAGACTTGCTCACGCCGCGCGGTTTCGTCATCCATTTCTTCGATTATGAGACGTTCAACAACCGGCTGGACATTCCGCGTATCGCCCGGCTTCTTAAGGAATATATCCAGCTGGCGGTAGGCGACCGGCCCTATCAGATTGTGGCGCATTCTCAGGGCGGGCTGGTGGCGGAGTGGTACGATGCCTTTGAAAGAAACGCCTCGCCCCTGCGCCGCATCACAACCATCGCGACGCCGTTTCAGGGCAATATGCTTCCGCTGCTTCCCGGCAAAGATTTGATTGACCATCTTTTTTTCAGTAAGAAACAGATTGAAGGCTTATCGACGTTCAGTCCGATACTGCGGCAGTTAGTGCGCCGCCGATGCGCGCCGGATGCATCCCAAACGGAATTTATCGCATTTATCGGCAACGTGGGCCGCGTAATGAAGATCGAAAGCGATCTGGTCGTCGCGGTATGCGAAGCCAACCGCAATGCGATATATTATCAAGTTGAAGGTACGTCGCTAAAGCGGCTACAGACGCCTGAGTATCCGTTCATTATACTGGAAAAATCTCATTTCCCGTTAAGCTATCTAAAGAATATGGAGCCGGATACCAATCTGTTTGCCGGCCTTTTACTGGATTTACTGGAAGAACGTGTGGTGGAAATAAGCGCGGCGCAACGGCTGACCCAGGCGGCTCTCCTGATTCCAAAAGGTAAGGAAAAAGAAATAAAATGGAATTCCTCCATGGAAACGATACTATCCCGAGCGACCCTCGATGAACAATTTCAGCTGTTCTTTATGGATATTAAAGATCAATCAGAAAATAATTTGACCTTTAACGATCAGCCCATCGAAGTTCGCCCGGGATATTTCACGTATATTCTGTAGGGTACCAGCCGTTTAGTGGAGAAACATCGGTTTGTTCATGCTGTTAAAAATCTTCGGGCGGTAGTTTTCCGCGTCGTACAGTTCATTAACCTCGACGACTTTTTTACCCTGCATGATCATTTCAATCGGAATGGACGTGTATTTGCCTTCGCGGAGGGCGGACATGCGGCCGAATTTGCCCTCTTTGAGGTGTTCAATCGCGACGCCCGCGAAGCACATGGCTACCATACGGTCCAGCGCGTCGGGTTCGCCGCTCCGCATCAGATAGCCGACCTGCTGGTAGATCATATGCGCGCCGGTGAGTTTCTTGATGGTTTCCGCGGTGATCTGCCCGATGCCGCCGAGTTTCTTGTGACCGTAAGCGTCTTCTTCGCCGGTTTCGACAATCGAGCCGCCGATCATCGTGGCGCCTTCGGATATGGTCATTATGGCATAATTGCTCGGGTTGTTTTTCTTGTCGGTCGTCAGGAACTTGGCGAGTCGTTCAGGATCAAACGGTACTTCAGAAATGATCGCGCGGTCGGCCTGCGCCAGGAACGCGGAAATCAGCGACGTCTCGCCGCTGTTGCGGCCGAAGAGTTCCACCACGGCAATGCGCTCATGCGAGCCCGCCGGCGTGCGCAGGTTATTGATATATTGCACGGATCGGCTGACCGCCGTGGAAAAACCGATGCAGTAATCCGTTCCGTACACATCGTTATCCATGGTCTTGGGAATGGCGAGCACCGGGAATTTTTCTTTGTCCAGCCGCGACGAATAGCTCAGGGTATCGTCACCGCCGATGGTAATCAGACTGGTAATTTTCAGATGATCCAGCACCTTTAAGACATGCTGGGTAAAATCCACTTTCGCGTCGGGCGGCAGGGTATCATGTTCCGGTTTCTTCAGGAAATCCGGAATTTCCTTAACCGCGACTTTACCCGGGTTGGTCCGCGAGGTGTGCAGAATCGTGCCGCCCGTCCGGTCAATCGTGCGGGTATTAATCTTATTCAACGGCATGATCAGGTCATTGGATTTTTCCGGTTCGGCGGGATTATACCGCAGCAGGCCGCCCCAGCCCTTCTTGATGCCGAATACTTCGTATCCGGCGTCGATAGCTTCGTAAACAATCGCCTTGATACAGGGATTCAGTCCGGGCACGTCGCCCCCGCCGGTCAATACACCAATACGTTTCATAAGCCTTTCTCCTGGTTTTATTTGCAAACGTTGAATTTTAGTGAACAGAAATATTTAACAAAATGTATCACTTTTTTTAGAATTAAACAAATGAAATTGAGGGTGTTTACAAAAAGGAAAGAAAAACATCGTTTAGGTTTGCCACGGAGTTAATAAGCACGAAACAGAAAAAATTTTATTCTTGATTAACTACCTTTCATGCCTTATTATATAACCTGGGGTCTGAATTCATATTAAATAATATTACCAACATGCCGTGGAAGACCAAATTCAATGACGAGCATCAGGTGGGGGAAATTATTTTCTCCGGCCGCGTCACGCATGCCGAAATTATAGAAACCATAAGCGCCGGCGTAGCGCTATCCCATGATCAACACAGAAATCGTTTCCTGCTTCGTTTTGAAGAAGTCATGCATGGTCCTTCACCGTATGAACTGATTGATCAGATTGAACATTTTGAAACAATGGGTCTGTCGCGGAACACGAAACTGGCTATCTTGCTTCCCCGTAACCAGGCAATCCGCAGCGGCCTGCTCTTTTATGAAACCGCCTGTTTAAACCGGGGGTATATTGTAAAAACCTTTGGGGACCATGCAGAAGCCATCGCCTGGCTTTGCGGCGGCGATCGGAAGCGCTAATAAATATTCTGAATTCAGTTCGACCATTCCATGAAAATACTGTTTATACAGACCGGCGGCACCATTGATAAAGATTACCCACGGATCACCGGTGGCTATGCGTTTGAAATCACCGAACCGGCGGTGAAACGCATATTGGAAAAAATTAAACCCGGTTTTGAGTATGAAATTCTGTCCTTAATGCAAAAAGACAGTCAGGATATAAGCATGGCGGACCGGGAAAAAATACTCGATGCCTGCCGGCGCGCCGCGTGTGATAGAATCATTGTTACGCACGGCACCGATACCATGATTGAGACCGCCCGTACGTTATCGGCCATTACGGATAAAACTATAATTCTTACCGGCGCCATGCGGCCCGAGCGGTTTACGGATTCCGACGCGGCCTTTAACATCGGCGTGGCTATTGGCGCCGCAAACACGCTGCAGCCGGGCGTTTACATTGCCATGCACGGGCGGGTGTTTTCGTATGACCGCGCGCGACGCGACATCGCCACCGGACGATTTACGGATACCGATTAACCGGTCATTATGGCGATGATAGCCAGGCGGTGGCTATCATCCATGAAGGTAATCAATCGTCCTCGGTATAAACTTCCGGATACAATTCCCTGGCGCAGGAGGGGCAAATGCTGTGGCTGAAAAAAATATTCAGTTCGGTGTTGAAATAGCTTTCGATTTGTTGCCAGAACTGCTGATCGTCACGGATTTTCTTACAGTTGGCGCATATCGGGAGGATGCCGCCCAGCGCCAGGATATCGGCAATGTTTTCAAAAATCACAAGGATCAGATTCAATCCGTTATAAAGAAACGGGCGTGTCGTAATTAACATTTGTACGGAAAGGGGTTTGTGGTCTCTGATAAAAGTCATCTTGACTTTCTTACGGCTGACCTGATTGCCCTGTAAGGAGGCCTTGATGCTGTTCCGCAGCATGCAGTCTTTACAGGCCGGTGTTTTGCCGCATCCCTCGTCGCTGGAGGCGGTGTTAAGACAATGAAAAACCTCACCGAAAAGATTTTGAATGACAAGATCTTTCTCCCGGAGAATCATTTCATACGCGGCTGTATTGTAATCCATAATCCGGATATTTTCATCAACGACAAGGACGGGAGAAGGTATGGTATCCAGAATAATCCGGTAAAAATTATCTTTGAAAATCGGCAGTTCGTTCATGGATATCCTTTGGGTGCATGAGGGCGTTTAGAAGTACCGTCGTATCGTATAAACGACAATCGCTGTTAATTATTTCTTGGAATCATATACCGGGATAATTTTACCAGTCGGGGTCATATTGTCCGCCGGCGGTTTTCCGTGAAGCCGGCGGTATTTCTTGCGTTCGCATTTTTCGGATTTTTCCTGATTCTCGCAGAAATTTTTAATCCAACCTTCAGCTACGGTCTCGGTGTTTCCTTTGAAATTCCTGAAAAATCCGCAGGTTTCAAGCATTTCGCAGTATTCCGACATAAGGTTCCTTTGATTAGATGGTTGCGGGTAATGCGTTAAGGTCCGGCTCGACGGCGTCGGGAATTTTAACGGTTTTCAGGGGCGTGTCGATATCCTTCAGTCCGTGGCCGGTAATCAGGAGGACAACCTGCTGGCGGCTATCGATAAGCCCTGATTCTGAGAGTTTCTTGATGGCGGCTACGGTAGCTGAGCAGGAAGGTTCCGCGAAGATGCCGGTTGTATGCGCGAGCAATTTTTGTCCTTCCAGGATTTCTTCGTCGGTTACCGTGACGGAAAAGCCGCCGGTGTCAAGCACAGCCTGACGGGCCATGTGGGCGTTGCTCGGCGTGGTGACGGAAATCGAATCGGCAACGGTAGCGGGTTTTACGGCGTCGGCATACGAGCCGGTGGTGATGTAACGATGAATCGCATCGGAGCTTTCCGCCTGAACGCAGATAAGTTGAGGCATATTCTCCGTCAGGCCGGCCATTTTCAGATCGTAAAACGCCTTGTAGATTCCGCTGATGATGACGCCGTCGCCCGTAGGGACTACAATTTTACCGGGCACGCGGAAACCGTTCTGGCTGAAGATTTCCAGACCAGCGGTTTTCTTGCCTTCGATTGTCAGCGGGTGATAGGCTGTGTTGCGGTTCAGGCCTTTGCGGGTTTGGGTGTATTCCAGCGACAACCGGAACGCGTCGTCGTAGGTTCCTTTTACCGGAATGAGTCTCGCGCCGTAAAGAATCATCTGCAGGAGCTTGGCTTTTGGCGCCGTGGACGGGGCGAATATTATCGCTTGTTTTGCAGCTGAGGCGCATACGGCCGCCAGAGCGCTTGCCGCGTTGCCGGTGGATGCGGTGACAATCGTATGCTCATCCAGACGGTTGGCTTCGGCGGCCATCAGAAACGATGCGCGGTCTTTAAGGGAACCGCTGGGACAAAGGCCGTCATTTTTAATCCACACATCGGAAAGGCCAAACTCAAAACCGAGCCGGAGCGCTTTAAAAAAAGGCGTCGGCGCCAGCGGATACGGGGGGAAATATTTCGGTTCTACGGCAGAAAAAAGATTCCAGTCGGGTTTTTTTATTTTAAATTTTTTTCGGATGTATTCATAATCAAATACGGCCTGCAATACCCCTTTCAGCGGAATGCCCGGCCGGTAGCTCTGACCGCAACCGGGACACAAATAGGTAACTTCATCTCGGGAAAATTGCTTGCCGCAATCCCGGCATTGATAAACAAATGGCGTCTGCATAGTTGACCTGTATATATAATAGGTATGAAGTTAGTTTTATTAAAATAATAAAAAAATCAGGAAAAATCAAAAAACAAATTATTTTCAATCCGTAATGGGCAGGATACCCTTAAGCGTAAAAAATGTTATATATATGTGTGCAAATAAACCTTGACATTCAGAGATTGCGTTTTTAACTTTTACAAAAACATTTGTAAAAACCATTAGTGAGTTCGCCTATTTCCTTCTAGGTTATTATTTTTCTTAGGTATTCAACTCCCCCAAAAACAAATGAAACGGCTTAGTCTCTACTGGACATTAATAGCGTGTTTGCAGTTTCCACTCTATGCCGCCGGGCCTGACGGGGAAGAAGGTATGTATTTCACGACCAATTACACCCGTAAGGATTACGGTGCCTCCACGCAGAACTGGGCAATCGTTCAGGATTTACGAGGGGTGATGTATTTCGGAAACAACGACGGTATTCTTGAGTACGACGGCGTATCATGGAGGAAAATATACACGACCAACCGGACCACCGTTCGTTCGCTGGCGCTGGATTCTTCAACGGGTAGAATTTATGTCGGCGCAAAAGGGGAGATCGGCTATCTTGAAAAGGATGCAGTGGGCCGGATCGGGTTTATTGCTTTGAATGAGAAAATCCCATCCGGTCAGCCGGAATTCAGCGATGTATGGAAAACGTATGTCACGAAACACGGCGTATTCTTTCAGACACTGACCGCTATTTTTTTATATGACCCGGTCACGCAACATATCCGGATTCTGAAACCCAAAACCCGGTTCCACCTTTCATTTGTCGTTGACGACACGCTGTATGTTCTTATACGTGAAATCGGGTTTGCACGCCTTGTGGCGGATTCTTTTCAACTGATCCCGGGTGGCGAGCAATTTGCCAGGGAACCGGTAATGGCTATGATGCCTTTTCCATCGCAAGCTGACCGTCATAAGTATCTTCTTGGCAGCAGAAACCGAGGGCTTTTTGTGTATGACGGCCGCAAGACCGTTCCTTTCCGAACCGAAGTCGACTCCCCGCTGGTAAAAAGCCAGATATATCACGGTGCCTTGACTTCAAACGGCCAATTTGCCCTGGCGACGTTATATAGCGGTGTAATCATCATAGACGCAAACGGTCGGCTGGTTGACGTCCTGGATCAATCCTCAGGCCTCCGTAATCAAAGCGTACGGTACGTCAGCACCGATCGCCAGGGCGCTCTCTGGCTGGGATTGGAAGACGGGATTGCCCGCGTGGAAGTGGCCGCGCCTTTTACCGCTTTTTATGAGAATTCGGGAATTAAAGGTAAGGTGTATTCCATCGTCCGGCACCAGCGTAAGCTGTATTTGTCTACGAATCTTAATGTTTATGAATTAACCTCCGTAAATAATCCTGAGAAAGGTTTTACCTGCAAAAAAGAGTTTCGGGCTGTGCCGGATATTAACACCATGTGTTGGGTCTTGTTTTCGACAGGCGCCTCCTTATTGGTGACCGGTACCGAAGGCGTATATGAGGTCGTCAAAGGCAAACCCTTGATCAGACGAAAAGGCATCACTTTTTGCATAAATCAGTCCCGCCGGGATTCTTCAATTATTTATTTAGGACTGAAAGAAGGCATAGCCCTGCTCCGGTATGCGAACGGCCGATGGACGGACGGCGGTAAAATAGCAGGCGTCAGTGATGAAATCCGTACACTGGAGGAAGCTGAAGACGGTTGTTTGTGGGCAGGCACTAATTACAAAGGATTACTACGGCTTACCCCTCCGGCCGGAAATATTTTGAAAAATGATCCGTGGAAGATTGAGCGATTTGGACCCGAACATGGTTTGCCACGAGGCGGGGTGAATGCTTTTGCGCTCAGCGACCGTATGGTATTTACCGGTCGTTACGGACTGTTCCGCTTTGATGAGCTCCATCGCCGTTTTGTTGCAGACACTTCGTTTGGTAATTTATTTACGGATACTACAATCTGGGTGGTCCAGGTTGCCGAAGATAAGAACAGAACGATATGGTTCAGCACCGAAAAAGGCGATGAGTATGAATTTTTTCCGGTTTTCAGGAAGCATGACGGATCGTTCAAAGCCGACAAGTCCTTGTTCATGAGATTTTTTGATTTTAATGTTTTATCCATTTACTCCGATACGAACGGCGTGGTCTGGTTCGGCGGGCCTGATGGGCTTATTCGCTATGACTCGAACATACGACCGAAGATATCCGACCTATTTCCGGTGTTAATCCGAAGGGTTATCGCCGGCAAGGATTCGCTGATCTTCGGCGGCGCGATGCCTACGCATCCTGTTGAAACGGCGGCTGGCCATCCGCTCTACACACTGCCGTACAGCCTTAATAAAATCCGCATTGAATTTGCATTGCCCGGGTATGACCGTGAAAAGGAAAACCGTTTTCAGTGTTATCTGGACGGCTACGATAATAACTGGACGGAATGGGACAGGGAAACCAGGAAGGATTATACCAATATTCCGGAGGGACATTATCGTTTTCATGTCCGCGCCAAAAATATTTACGGTATCATCAGTGAAGAGGCTGTTTTTGAATTTGTCATCCTGCCGCCGTGGTACAGGGCCTGGTGGGCTTATCTGATTTATTCGCTGGTTTGCGTAATCGGCATCTGGGGCATCGTCCGCTGGCGATCCTGGAGGTTGATTCATGAAAAACAGGCGCTGGAAGCGCTTGTATCGCAAAGAACCGCCGAACTGGCTCTGAAAGAAAAACAACTCGAAAAGATTGATCAGATTGTCCGCGTCATTAATTCAAAAATCCATATCGATGATTTCTTAAACACGCTGCTTAATGAAATTGCTTTTACCGATAAAATCCAAAACGCGGCGGTGCTGATGTATCAGGCGGCCACCGACCGGTTCCGTTTCATTTACGCGCGGGGATGGAACACCGACCGTTTAAGCCATATTGAATTAAGTCCCGCGGAGGCGGAGGCTCGCTATGCGCCGGTAAACGCCCGCGTTGACGAAGATATATATCTGATAAACCGCACCGGACCCCGGCCCGCGGAGGATAAATTTGCCGGTCTGACCGTTTCCCAGTCCATGCTGATTCTTAAAATCAGTAATCAGGATTTTGTTTCCGGTTACATCATATTTGACAGCATGAGCGACGAGGAACCGTTCACGGACGCGGATGTGCAGTTGTTGTCCCGTCTCCGTCAGCATATCCTTTCCGGATTTTCTAAAGCGCAGTTGGTGACGCACCTGCAGCAGGCCAACGAGGAACTAAAAAAACTGAACGAATCGAAGAGTGAGTTTCTCGGCATTGCCGCGCACGATCTCCGGAGTCCTCTTGGAGCGATTATCGGATTTATTGATTTGGTAGTTCAGGATATGAAAGCCAATCAACTGAACATTGCCGAAGCGGTTGCTGATTTGGAAACGGTCCTGAAATCCGCGCGGCAAATGGTTAATCTCATCACGGAACTGCTCGATATTTCCGCTATTGAGGCCGGGAAAGTCAATATTGAGCTTCAGCGATATAACCTGAATGTCATCTTTGAGGAATGTGAGCGCATCCACCGGAAACACGCCCTGCAGAAGAACATTCGCTTGATTATTGATAAGAACCGTGAGTTACCCGAAGTAATGATTGACAAAGCGCGCATGGTTGAAGTCGTGGATAATCTGCTGAGTAATGCGATCAAATACACCTATCCCGACGGCGAAGTGCGTCTCTTTACCGAAGTGCAGCCCAAAGAAGTATGCGTGCATGTACGCGATTCGGGACAGGGCTTAAATGAAACCGATCTTCAGCATATATTCCGGAGTTTCAAAAAACTCAGCGCGCGCCCGACCGGCGGGGAATCCAGTACCGGTTTCGGCCTGGCCATCGTGAAGAAGATCGTGGAATTGCATCACGGGCGTGTGTGGGTGGAAAGCAGAGTCAACGAAGGCTCGACGTTCAGCTTTTCGATACCGCGGCTGAACGAAGAATATTCGCCATCCATCATGAAATAAAAAATCTCTGCTTCCCCGGGAATGAGAAGCAGAGATTGGAATAGTAAAAAACAGGTTATACTTTTCCGTTCAGTTTGGCCACGAACGCCGCGTAGAAGGCCGCCGCTCCAGAATAGTGTTCGATCGGCCCGTTTTCGTTTGGCGCGTGGGCGAGCACTTCGTTCGCCGGTCCAAGACCCAAACAGGCAATGCCGTGCAGTCCCGCGATGGCCACGCCGTTGGTGCTGAAGGTCCACTTGTCAATCAACGGTTTTTTGCCGAGAACATTTTCGTAGGATTCGGCCGCGTCTTTCAGATAGGGCGAATCGGGCGGCATGACCCAGGTGGGATAATATTTTTCCATCGGATACACCAGGCCGGTATAAGCGGGTTCATTGTAGGTCAGTACGATGACCTCAGCGTCGGGATAGCCGGCGCGTTTGGCGGCGTCTTTGACTTCGTTTACGGCAATTTCCTTGGTCTCGCCCAGAGTCAGCCGACGGTCGAGATTGATCCAGGCCCCGTCGGGTACCGCGCACTGGCTGGGTCCGGTAAAAAAGACCTGGGAGACGCAGACACTGCCCTTGCCGAGGAACGGATCGGTGGCGAGGCGCTCGTGGAGTTTTTCAATTTCAAGGGCAATGCGGGAGATTTTATAAATCGCGTTATCGCCGCGCTCCGGCGCCGAGCCGTGACAGGATAGTCCTTTGACACGCACCTGCATCTCCATGCGGCCGCGATGCCCGCGGTAGATATTCATATTCGTAGGTTCCGTGATGACGACGAGTTCCGGTTTAATCTTTTCTTCTTTGATGATGTAATCCCAGCATAATCCGTCGCAGTCTTCTTCCATAACGGTGCCGGTAAAATAAATCGTGAACTGGTCATTCAGCCCCAGTTCTTTGATCATCTTGCCGGCGTAAACCATGCTGGCCATCCCGCCTTTCATATCCACCGTTCCACGGCCCCAGACTTTGCCGTCTTTTACGTGCGCGTCAAACGGCGGAAAATCCCACAGGGTTTCGTCGCCGGGATAGACGGTGTCAATATGCGCATCGAAGGCGATGACGCGCTTGCCGTTGCCGATGCGGCCGATGACGCTGCCGAGCCCGTCAATGCGGACTTCGTCGAAGCCGACCTTTTCCATTTCCTTTTTAATAACCTGGATGACTTCTTTTTCTTTTCCTGAAAAAGACGGCGTTTTGACCATATCCATCAGAAAATTAACGGTGTCGTTTTCTAATTCTTTCGAGCGTTTCTGAATTTTTTCGTATAAGGGATTCATAAGTTTCTCCGTATTTATGAATTCACGTAGGCGTTTCGGCAAAAAGGCCAGCCACATGAAGAAATGAATGAATATTAAAATCTATTCCATAATGATGTTGTTAACTCCTTTGCTTTCGCGGCTATGGCGGCTTCGTCAATATCCAATAGCAGCTTTTTGTTTTCCATCAGTACGTTACCGTTCACAATCGTCGTATCGACAGCCGACTGTGAAATGCCGTAAACTAAATGTCCAAGCGCCGTGGTTTCATCTAAGGGCGTCGGGGGATGATAATCGACCAGGATGACATCGCCGGCGAAACCTTCTTTCAACTCACCCAACGGTACGTTGAAAACATTCTTCGCGATTTTCGCGTTATTATTGAACAGCATACCGGTAACTTCCATGAATCCACAAGAAGGATTGTTCTGCCCGAGATGCTGCAGCCAGAGCGCCACGCGGAGTTCTTCGGTCATGTTGACGGTCATGGCGTCCGTGCCGAGCCCCACGAGAATTCCTTTTTCCATCATTTTCAGAATCGGCGCGATGCCGACGGCGTTGTTCATATTCGATTGCGGATTATGCGCGACCATTGTGTTGGTTCGGGCCAGCAAGTCCATTTCTTTCTCGTTAATGTGAACGCAATGAACGGCAATGGATTTCGGGCCGAGTATGCTGAATTTATCAAACCGTTCCACGACACGCATACCGAAATGTTTTTCGTTATACTCTTCGTCTGAAGCGGCTTCGGCGCAGTGTACGTGGAATCCGGCGTTCAGATCATGCGCGAGTTTCGACGCTTTCTCCAGCGTTTTGTCGGTAATCGTAAACGACGCATGCAGGCCGAACAGGCCGTTGAGGAACGGGCTTTTCAGTTGCTGGGAATATTTGATAAATTCGGCGTTCTCCTCGAGCCCGTCCTGAACGATTTTTTCGCCGTCGCGGTCGGAGACTTCATAACATAAGGACGCGCGCAGTCCGGTTTCTTTCACCGCGTCGGCGATGCGCATCAGCGAACCGCGAACGGCCGTCGGGCTGGCGTGGTGATCCATCAGCGTCGTTGTTCCGTGACGAATAGCGTTGACGAGCATGATCAGCGCGCTGTAGTAACAGTCGTCCAGCGTCAGCGCCTTGTCGAGCTTCCACCAAAGATGGTTCAGTACCTCCACAAAATCCTTTGACGGCTTCGCTTTGCCGAGGCCGCGGACCAGCGTACTGTAAAAATGCATATGCGCGTTGATGAAGCCCGGCAGAACCACTTTGCCCTGCGCGCTGATGGTTTTATCATATTTAGCTTTGAACGCTGTCTTCGGCGCGATGGTTTTAATCGTACCGTTTTCAATCAGAATCGCGTTGTCGTAAAGAACGCGGTTCGGCTGACCCAACGCAATGATGACCCCGTCGGTAATTAATATTGTATTGTTCATAAAATTCCCCATGATTATTTCATTGATCGTACTCTAGCGGGCTATGCGGGTCCAAGCGGGTTGGTGGTTACGGCGGCATAAATTATTGTTCGCCAAAATTTAACCTTCCCATCGGTGTCCCTGTAATGTTTTTAAAACGGCCTCACGGTTTTTTTATTATCCCATTAATGTTCACGCAACAGCGCCGTTTCTTCCGGTGTGCGGTCGCGCATGAAAAGAGCGCCCGCGAAACATTTCTGTACGCAGATTGAACAGCCGATACATTTAGAAGGATCGGTAAAGGGTACTTTATTTTTATTCAGTTCAATGGCAAGATAAGGACAACGCGTACAATTGCCGCAGTGCTCGCACAGGTCTTTGTTTACATCGGATATTTTTTTGATGGCCGAGAGTTCCATAAATCCGGTGATTGGGTTAGGCAGGGCGCAACCGATCATATCTTTCACGGACCTGAATCCGCGTTCGGCCATGAGGTAGCTAAGGCCGGAATCGAGATGTTCGATGATGCCGTATCCGTATTTCATTACGATGGTGCAGAACTGCACGGTGGTTACGCCCAGCGCGAGAAAATTAGCGGCCGCTTTGTAATCCATCGGTCCGCCGTTTCCGGAGATAATCATATTAAAACGCGAGGCGTTGGCCAGCGTCAGGTTGCTGATGGGAATCACGCCCTCGCCCGACATGCCGACGACAATGCCTTCCTCCCATTGCTTTTTCGCGCCTTTTCTAAATGCCAGAGTGGGGAAGGTGTTAGCCAGTGTTACGCCGGCTTTTTTATTCGGGTATTTATTGAATACCTCCTGAATGGCGCTGAGAATCGGATAAATGGCCGTAACGGCGGCGGTTAATTTAAACAATTTCGGGATGTTGGGATCGCTTATCTCCATGACCCAATCGATAATCTTGGCCGTGAGTTCGGCGTCCTGCGATACAATGTCGCCTTTGGTGCCGTCGCCGCCTTGGGGACAGGACAGGCTGTACTCGATGCCCATCACGCCGGCGTTTTCCAGTTTCTTTGTGTTGGACTGCCAGCCGTGTTTGTCAGTTTCATCGTGGCCGGTGACAGGGCCGCCGGTGGAAACGACCGTCAGACGGTCTGGAAATTCACGAATGAGTTTCTCGACTTCTTTGCATACGCGATCCATCGGGTGCCCCGAAACATTATCGCAGTTGGCGTAGGTGGACCTGGTGAAAGCGAACATGTATTCGCCGGGAATATGAATCGGTACGTTGTCAAAGGTTGTTTTCATCACACCGCCCGCCCAACCGGCTTCGTAGGCTTTCTTCATCTGTTCGTAACCGTCGCTGGGTGGCGCGGCTGAGAGCAGGAAGGGCGAAATGATGGGGCGGCCGAAGAAATCGGTTTCCAGCGATACGGGATAGTCCATCCGGCCGGCGAGAGCAAGACGGCTCTTGGTGGGTTTTTTAAATTTTGGAATTTTGGTTCCTTGAAGATAGGCATCGATTACGGCGCCCGTATTTTTCCCGGCCGCGACGGCTTCGACCACCGTCGTTGGCCCGTTAACCAGATCGCCGGAATAAAAAACACCTTTGATTTTTTCGGTCTGTACGGACGGGCGGCTGCCGATTGCGTAAATCACGGCATCAAACGGACGGTAGGTTTCCTGGGATTTTTTATCGTCAACGACATGCCGCGGATGGAAAGGTTTGCCTTTGGGCAGGATGACTTTTTTCAAATATACGCCCGTTACCGAACGCCCTTTGACTGCGATGCTGGCCGCACGGGTTCTTCCGGTAATAGCGATTGGATGTTCAAACAGCGTTTTGCGTTCTTCACCGGTCAGCGGCATTTCGGCCGGGACTTCCAGGCAGATCATTTCAACGGTCGCCGCGCCCCGGTTTACGGCCGTAACCGCGCAATCCACTGCGATAGCGCCTCCGCCGATGACGGCCACCCGTTTGTTTGTAAGCGGATGTTTCTTCGGATTTTTGAGAAACGCATCCCACATAACAGCGCGGTCTTCGCCCGGAATGCCTAACCGGAACGGCCGATCCAATCCGGCGCAGACAGCCAACGCATCGTAGCGTTTCGTTTTAAGGAAGGATTTAAAATCGGTGATATCGTTACCATAATAGAATTCAAAGTGGCCGAGCGATTTCATGAATTCCAAATCCGTAGCCAGCACCTTTTTGTTTAAACGGTAATCCGGAATCAGGTTGCACATGCCGCCGGGTTTTTTATCGCGTTCGTAAAAATGAATCTCATATCCTTTCTGCGCCAGATAGGCCCCGACACCCAGTCCGGCCGGCCCGGTGCCTATAATCGCCACCCGCATACCGTTAGGTTCGGGAATGCGGAATGCGGGCACTTTGTTTAAGTCTTTCGCTTTTTGAATAATCGTCGCCTGAACAGCCGGGATTTTTACCGGTTCATTGAATGTCCGATGGACGCAGGCTTTCATGCAATGGTAATCCGGGCAAACCGCGCCGCACACACCGCCGAGCGGATTACTGCCAAATATAACCGAAGCCGCACGCTGGTAATCCACAGGCGTTCCTAATTTAGCGGCCATAATGAAATCCGCGGGAGAACAATCTACAGGACAGGCTTCTTTACAGGGCTTTTCTTCACAAAATTCACATTTTTCAATCTCGGCTTGTAATTGGGCGTCGGTGAGAAATAAGTGCTTTTTCATCGCGTTTACCTTTGTTATGAGTGATTGGTGTAATAAATATATCTATTATTGCAGCGATTTACAAATAAAATTATTGTGAAAAAACCGACAAAAAAGTTTGTAAAACATTCATAACGATAAGATTCTAAAACTTGCATTTACTGGGCATTTTTTGTAATATAGCGTAATGACAGCGAACGAAGAACAAATATACAATCTACTTTTATTATCATCCATATCCGGAATCGGTCATGCACGGCTGCGCGCCTTATGTCAGAAATTTGGCCATGCCGGACAGGTATTCCGGGCCAGTTTGCAGCAACTCACGGCCACCGAAGGTTTTGAGAAAAAGACCGCTGAAAAAATACTTGATCCGGCCCAGCGCGACGAGGCGTTTGTGGAAGAGCAATTGCGAATGATGCGGCAGTATCAGGTTGCATTTATTAGCTTATGGGATCCGGCGTATCCGGAAAATCTCAAAAATATTTATGATCCGCCGGCGTTCCTGTTTGTGCGCGGGTCATTTAATCCGGCGGATGATTACAGTGTGGCTTTGGTCGGCACGCGCGAGCCGACGGCATACGGGCGGTATATGGCCGAAACGCTTTCGCGGGAACTGGCGATCCGCGGCATTACGACGGTCAGCGGACTGGCGCGCGGGATCGATACGATTGTTCATCAGACTTCTTTACGTCACGGAGGCCGGACCATTGCGGTACTGGGCTGCGGCGTAGACCGGGTTTATCCTCCGGAGAATTACAAACTGGCGATGGAAATCATCCAGCACGGCGCGCTGGTGTCCGATTATCCGATGCGCACCGCGCCGGATGCGGCACATTTTCCCGGCCGAAACCGTATTATCAGCGGGCTCAGTCTGGGCGCGGTGATTGTTGAAGCCGGGGCACGCAGCGGCGCGCTTATTACCGCCGAATACGCCCTGGAGCAGAACCGTGAGTTGTTTGCGGTACCCGGTAATGCCGTCGTGCCCCAGGCTAAAGGCCCCAATCGCCTCATCCGGCAAGGCGCCAAACTGGTAGAAACCGTGGATGACATCCTTTCCGAACTGGAGAGCCGGCTGTCCTTCCGGCGCGCCGCACCATCCGCAGCGCCAACGGCCGCGCTTACCGAAACCGAAGCCGAAATGCTGAAATACCTGAATACCGAGCCGTTGCATATCGACGTGATTTCCAGCCAGGCCCGTCTGCCCGTTTCCGAAGTCCTGGCGCGGCTGTTGAATCTGGAAATCTCCGGTTTGGTGCGGCAGACGGCCGGTATGCATTTTATCAGAATACAGAATCCGTAACGAACCACCATTAAACCGAGGAAACCGCCGTGGCTAAAAAAGTGCTTATAGTTGATGACGAAAATACGGTACGCAGTCTGTTAAAAATATTTTTATCCAAAGCCGGATTTGAACTGGATTTTGCCGAAGACGGCCTTCAGGCTGTCGATAAAATCAAAAGCTATGATCCGGATGTCGTGATTCTGGATACCAACATGCCGGGCAAGAACGGCATCGAGGTATGCCGTGAAGTCAAGCAGGCCAATCCCGCGCGGCCGAAAATCATTTTTCATACCGGCTCGCTGGAGGAATATAAGGATCAGGCCGAAGCGGCCGGCGCGGATGCGACCTTTGCCAAAACCGGAATGGGCGGCCTGGGCAAACTGGTCGATCTGATTAATAGTCTGGGGTAAACCATCATACAGTTTCCAATGAAAAAAGCCCGTTGGATATCCATCCAACGGGCTTGGCATTTTTGAACAATGCGGAATGGCGATTATTTTTCTTTCGGAAAATAACGGCTGTACACGGCATCGGTAAACGCAATGGCCTCTTTCTGGTACGGGTTAATTTCAAGATTGTAAAAGGTGTCTTCAATAATCATATTAGCATCTTTCCAGTTGCTGGCCGCGTTGATTTCGTTGAGCAGATTGAAAAATTCCTTGTCTTTTTTCTTGAATAATTTCTTGATATAGACTTTTTTATCGCGGTCTTCAATCAGCGTATAAATATCCTCCAGCTTGGTAGCCTGACCCATCTGTTTGGCCAGATGGTCGGCCAGCAGGTCGGAAACTTTCGGAACGGCTTCCTGGGCAGGCGCTTTGGTTTCCGGTTTGGCTTCGGCTTTGGTTTTTTCTTCTTTGACCGGAGGCGCAGTCGCAACGGGCGATGGCGGCAGTTCAATATCTTCCTCTTCTTCTTCAAAGAATGAATCTACAGCCGCTTCTTCGACTTCTTCCTTGAATTCCTCAATTTCCGAAATCAGGGATGAGAGGTTCTCGGTGGATACAATTTCCTTCTTTTCTTCATAAGTGACCGCGGTCGGTTTGGGCGTTTCGGCCGGCGTAATACGTTTAGTGAGGTCTTCTGTCTTGATGAATTCTTCGGTGACAGGTTTGGCTTCCGGTTCGCCGCCCTCCAGATAGGATTTGAATATGCCTTCCAGTTTGCTCACGCTGATGGGGCCGACTTTCTTAGCGAGGACGCCTTTGATGGCAGCGACATATTCGGTTAGGTTGCGGTCCTGATAAGCGCTGATGAGAACGTCCGGCTCGACTTCATCGGATTGTTGATCCCGGCCGAGGTTCAGGAAGCCGATGATCACTTTAGCTACGTTCACAGCCGCGGCGGTTTTGTTTTGCGCGATGGCTTTCTCATCGAGTTGCTGGATGAAATTTTTGAATTTCGCCCGGGAGATGCTCTCCATCGGGTTGGTCTGAAAATAATGTTCCAGACCCTTGTAGTAGTATTCATAGTCCACGAAATATTTCATGGAGTCAATGACTTCCGCGGGTGTAATCACATCGTCGTCGCGGTAAACGAATTGAACCATGGTGCGCTGGGGCATGATTAAGAAGTTTGTCTGAAGCTTGACGGCCTGTTCCAGGATGCGGATCAGACGGGGGCGATTGAAGATCGCGGTGTTTTTTAGCACTTCGTATAATTCGTCGAACTTGGCGCGGACTTCCGGCAGATCATAATTGAATCGTCCGGACGAGAGGAACATAGAGGATTCCTCGCGAATCCATTTTTCAGATTCCCGATCGAAATAATTTTTTATAAAATTCGGTATGTCGCGATTCTTAATTTCCCGGAGCGATATGGACGGCTGGTTGTCCAGTATCTTTTTACCCAGGTTTGATACAATACTATCCGTTTCCCTGATAATCATGTAAATCTCCTTGTAGTATCATATTGATAAACTATATTATAAAACAATTTCCAGTCCTTCTTTGGCCCCGAAGCATTCCACCGCCGATTGTTTGGCGGCAAGCAGTTTTTTGACATTACTCACAATGTCGTCAATAAAAGCGTCGTTATGCGAAGGGTCGTGGTGATAAACCGCCAGTCGTTTGACGCCGGCTTTCCAGGCAATTTCAGCGACATAATCATAGGGTGAGTGGCCCCAGCCGACTTTTTTCTCGTATTCTTCCGGCGTGTACTGACAGTCGTGAATAAACAAATCGACACCGCGGGCAAACTCCACCATGCGGTAGTTATTATTGCCTTTGTATTTCATACCTTCAAAATCGGGATGGTCCGTATGTTCAACCGGGAAGGGCTCGTTGTCGCTGACATAAACAAGGGTTTTGCCCTGGTGCTCGATGCGATAGCCCAGCGCGCAACCGGGATGATGCAGGTAAAGCGTGGTGATTTTGGCGCCGTATATTTTAAACTTGCCTTCATAGAGTCGTTTGAATCCGATCGACGAAGGCAAATCGCTCAGGGCTACCGGAAAATACGCGCTTTTCATCTGGTCGGTAATGATCTGGTCGAGTTGGACATCGGCTTCCTCGCCGCCGCAAATGACGAACTTGTTGCCGGGCAGAAAAGCCGGCACAAAAAACGGAAAACCCTGTATGTGATCCCAGTGAGTGTGGCTGAGTAAAATAACGGCTTCGATGGGTTTTTTCCCGCGCTTCAGCAGGTCGTTGCCCAGAACCCGCAGACCCGATCCGGCATCAAGGATAATCAGACTGCCGTCATCGAGCGTAACCTCACAGCATGAGGTATTCCCTCCGTAGCCGACTGTTTCCGGCCCGGGTGTCGGTATGGATCCCCGGACGCCCCAGAATTTTATTTTCATATCTCGCGATTGGCCTTTATGTATTCACTACTGTTAATAAATGTTTAGCTTGTCAGCATTTGGTTAACGGTGTCAATCAGTTTATGAGACTCAATAATCTTAGATATGTAAGCATTGGCGCCCAGTTGCAGCGCTTTCTTTTTATCCACGTCGAAAATCTTGGCCGAATACATGATGACTTTGATGCGGTCCATTTCCTTGTTTTCACGAATTTGTTTCAGAACCGAGAAACCGTCCAACCGCGGCATCATAATATCGAGCAGGACAATGTCGGGGTTTTCTTTGTGAATGGTCTCAATGGCCTGCAAGCTGTTATTGCACGTTGCCACATTAAAATGACCGACCTGGGAAAGAATTTTTCTGGTCAGGGTCAGATGATCCTCATCATCATCAATAATTACAATTTTATTAGCCATTTTCCTGCCTGTCATCTACCATGGATTTTATATATTGGAATAAATTAATAAAAAATATTTTTAAAAGTCTAATAAAAATTACATTATTTTTTTCAACGCTTGGTTCCATCCGGATAGAGCTTTCGGTAACATTCGGCATAGGCGATATAAATGCCGGCCGATCGTTCGATTTTGCGCATTTCCTCCTCGGTGACACTCCGCACGGGTTTTGCGGGAACGCCGGCCATCAGGGTTTTTTCGGGGACTTCATAGCCTTCGCGAATCAGCGCTCCGGCCGCGATGATGGCATAAGGTCCGACCACGGCGCCGTCGAGAACTTTTGCGCCCATGCCGATGAGAACATGATCGTGTACCGTACAGCCGTGCAGGATGGCTCCGTGACCGATAGTAACGTCGCTACCGATGTGGGCGGCATATTTGTTCAGCGTAACGTGTATGATCGCGCCGTCCTGAATGTTGGTACGGTTCCCGATGCGGATGGCGTTCACGTCTCCGCGGATGACGGCGTTAAACCAGACCGTACACTGCTCGCCCAGTTCTACATCGCCGAGAATGCGGGCGCCCTCGGCTATGAAAACGCTTGAGGGAATAACCGGTTTCTTGCTGAGATAGGGGGTTATCATTTCGGTTTACACCTGTCTTTAAAATGGATTGATTAATGCCGCCGGCGGCTCCTAAGCGTTTCAGCGGTCTTCAATATTTTCTTTCAGAAAGAAACGGATGGACAAAAAACTGCCGGTGAGCCCCAAAGCGATACCCATGCCGATTGTATACAGGTAAGTGTCCACCGAGACCTGTATGTTTTCGAGAATATGCTTCCGTACAGCCTCTGTGAGAAAATAGATAAGAAGAACCGCCAGAGCGCTGCCGGCAATGCCCTGCACGATGCCTTCCACAAGAAACGGCGCGGCGATAAACCGGTTGGTGGCGCCCACTAATTTCATGGTCCGAATCACGTCCCGTTTGGCGTAAATGCTCAGCTTGATGGTATTAGAGATCAGCAGAATGGCCGCTAAGGCCGCCAACACACCAATGATCAGGTTGATCCGCCGATAGGTATGAATCCGTTCGTCCAGCGTTTTCAGCAGTTGCTTTTGATATTGGACTTCTTCGACGCCTTCTATTCGCTCGATAGTCCGCGCTACGCGTTCCACCTGTTCCCAGGTGCGGTGCGTTTCTTTTAGTTTGATTTTATAGGACGCCGGAAGGGGGTTGGTTTCAATCAGGTCAAACAGGTCATCGGCGCCCATAATTTCTTTCAGGATATGCGCCGCTTCAGCCTTCGAAATATACGTCAGCGAGTCTACGCCTTCAGTGTTCTGAATCATACTGCCGATGGCCTTGATCTGAATGGGATTCAGCGACTTGTCAAGGAAGGCCTCCAGTTCGACCCGGCTGCGTATGTCCTCGATCATGCGTCCGATGTTGCCGGTGATGACCAGAAAAATACACAGCAGGCCCAAAGCGATGGTGATGGTGATAACGGCTACAGCCGTTGACAGAGTCGCTCTTCCTAATCCGCTTAAACCTTCTTTAATAAAATATCCGAGTTTCATGGTTGGTCTGTCCGCGTGAGGGTCCGGTTATTTTAATATCGCGCGCAGCAGATTGAGGAATTCTTTACCGTCGTTCTGCACCAGCCGGTAATTCTTATAAGCCGCCTTGTAGGAAGGATTTATCTCGGAAGCTTTTTTAAACTGATTCATGGCTTTGATGAACAGATTCCGGCACTGCACCAGATATACCAGTCCGAGCGTGTTCTGCACATCGGCGAAAACCGGATTGTTTTCGGTGATGGTTTCGAGTTTTTTCTGGTATTTCTCCAGTATTTTTTCATCTTTGCCTGCGCCGCCGAACAGAAATTTCAGGTAGAAACTGTTCATCAGTTCATCGTAGGTATCTTTCTTCTGATACTCGCGGATTTCATTCGCGTTTTTTACGGCCTGGGCAAGCTGGTCGGCGTTGATGTTATCAATAAACTGCTGAAACATGGCGGCCAGCGTGTTATCCTGTCCGATATCGGTTCGGAGTGTTTTGACTTTTTCGAGGTATTCGACGGCGCGTTTTTTCCGGATGGAGGGCGGCGGCAGGGTATCGTGGTCGGGCATGAAGATGCAGGAGTCAATAAATGCCGCGGCGGCGCTGAACAGGGCATCGGCGTAGTTGGGATTGATTTTAAGGGCCATATGAAACGACTCCAGCGCTTCTACGTATTGTTTGTTCAGATGGTAGGCCATGCCGAGCGCATGATGGATGTCCGGATAATTCGGCGCCAGTTCCAGCGCGCGGGTCAGTGCGGAACAGGCGGCCGCGTAATCCTTCTTCTGGATGTAAGCGGTTCCGAGATTGCTGTACGCTTCGACCATGTCCGGCTGATATTCGGCGGCCAGCAGGAATTCGCCGATAGCTTCGTCAAGCATGCCGCGCCGCAGGAACACCATGCCCATCTTGTTGGTGGATACAGGATGCTTGATGGAGCGTACTTTGTCCCGCATGATATACAGCAGTTCGATTTCCCACGAGACTTCCTGGTGAAACGCGTTCATATAATCGTTGAACTGCTCCGGTGTCATCTTATGCGCGCGTTCGGGATCTACCTTGGTGCGTTCCACATAGATTACCCGGCCCTGCTCCCATATTTCGGATTTGATCGATAAATGGCCGAAATTGCCCGCGGTCTGAATGTGGTACATCTTTCCGCCTGCGAATACATTCGTATTAATGCCGATAGGATCCATTTTGATTCCTGTTAAATTTTATCCTTTTACATAATATGCAACAAAAAAAAGTGCGGAATGTTCCGTAAAAAATTATATATTAACTGCTTAATGATACTTTATTATTAGGTTTAAATCAAGGGCGAAAGTCTGACCGATGCATACTGACGCATACTGGATGGAGCAGGCGTACCGTGAAGCCGAGCGGGCGTACGCCGCAGGCGAAGTGCCCGTCGGCGCTGTGGTCGTGCTGGAAAACCGGGTCATTGGCCGCGGATACAATCAGATTGAAACCCTGCAGGATCCGACCGCGCACGCCGAAATGATCGCGATTACGGCGGCGGCCGGCACCATCGGATGCAAATGGCTGAACGACGCGGTCCTCTATGTTACGCTGGAACCCTGCGCCATGTGCGCCGGAGCGATGGTGCTGGCCCGTCTGCAGCGGCTGGTATTCGGCGCTTTGGACCCAAAAACCGGCGCCTGCGGATCATTGTATAATATTATTCAGGACGAGCGGCTGAATCACCGGATGGAAATAACCTCTGGAATACTCGAACAAAAATGCGCGGCGATTCTTAAGGACTTCTTCCAGAAGTTGAGAGCTGGTAAAGAAAACAAAGCGTGATTATTTATCGATCAGAATTGCAGTGATTTCCACGGTGGTTCCGTACATATGGATGGAAACGGCGTTCCGGACAGGGCGGTATTGGAATCGCACCTTTAGTCCGTTTTTAGCGAAAGCCGGTTCCAGGTTGACCGGATTGTATTTGGTGCCGTCGTTGCCGAGAATTGCATAGAAACCGCCCTCCAGCTCGACAAAAACCACGGTACCATGAATGTAATCGCCGGTTTTAGCCGGAACACCCTGCGTGCCCGCGCAATGACCGGCAAGCAGAGCGTAAAGCATAACGCAAAACAGCCCGATGGATTTATACATCATTTATACTTTCATTTTATTTTTAAAATATTCGATGGTGGCCTTTAATCCGTCCCGGACGTGGACCTTCGGTTGCCATTGAAGAAGTTCGCTGGCTTTGGTGATATCCGGCCGGCGCACGGTAGGATCGTCCTGGGGCAGGGGTTTATAGACGATTTCACTTTTACTGTTCGTGAGTTCAATGATTAGTTCGGCAAATTCCAACACGGTCATTTCATGGGGGTTGCCGATATTAACGGGCTGGTGTTCGGCGGATAACATAAGTTTGTAGATACCGGCAATGAGGTCGCTCACAAAGCAGAACGAGCGTGTCTGCTGACCCCGGCCGAATACGGTAATGGGCTCGTTGCGCAAGGCCTGATTGATGAACGTAGGAACCACGCGGCCGTCGTTCGGGCGCATGCGCGGGCCGTAGGTGTTGAATATGCGTACAATGCGGGTGTTGACATGGTGGTAGGTATGATAAGCCATTGTCATGGCTTCGGCAAAACGCTTGGCTTCGTCGTAAACGCCGCGCGGACCCACGGGATTCACGTTGCCCCAGTAGCTCTCCGGCTGGGGATTCACCTGAGGGTCGCCGTACACTTCGGAGGTAGAAGCCAGCAGAAACCCCGCTTGCTTGCTCTTGGCGAGGCCCAGCGCTTTATGCGTGCCGAGCGAGCCGACTTTCAGCGTCTGGATCGGCAGTTCGAGATAATCAATCGGGCTGGCGGGACTGGCAAAGTGAAGAACAAAATCCACCGGGCCGTCCACGTAGAGGTAATTGGTAACGTCATAATGAATAAACGTAAATCGTTTGTCCCGGATATGCTCAATATTGGCGGTGCTACCGGTAATGAGATTGTCAATGCAGATAACTTCATGCCCCTGTTGCAGTAAATAGTCGCAGAGGTGGGATCCGAGAAATCCGGCGCCGCCGGTTACAAGTGTTCGCATAGGTCTCCTGTTCCGATTAAGTTTATATCTCGCGCCGGAATCGTGCCGCGGGTATTTTCATTTGTTCGCGATATTTGGTGATGGTACGGCGCGCAATGGGCGTGCCCTGCTGGGAAAGAAGCCGGGCAAGGTCGTCGTCGCTCCAGGGCTTGCGCTTGTCCTCCTCGTCGACCAGTTTTTTGAGCGCCGTTTTAATCTGGCGCGTAGAGACGTCCTCGCCGTCGCTGCGGCTTATGCCCGTTGAGAAGAAATGCTTAAGTTCATAGACGCCGTAGTCGGTCTGCACGTATTTTCCGCTGGTCGCGCGGCTAACGGTGGAAATATCCATGTTGATTTTTGAGGCGACGTCTTCCAGTTTCATCGGCTTCAGATAATCCTTGCCCTTGGCGAAAAAATCATGCTGGAGTTCCACAATCGCCTCCATCGTACGGCGCAGGGTGTCGCGGCGGCGGTAGAGAGAGTTAATCAGCCATTTGGCCGATTCCAGTTTGTTTTTGACAAATTCCTTGGCGTCGGCCCCGCCGTTTTTTTTGTCGAGCATCATTTTCCGGTAGGCGTTGTTGATGCGCAGTCGCGGCACATTGTAATCATTCAATTGGACGTCAAAGCCGTCGTCCAGCCGCTTGACAATCAGATCGGGTATGATGAAGTTTTGCTCGGGTATAATGTAGCCTTCGCCGGGCTTGGGATTGATGGTCAGAATTTCCTGTATAGCCGGTTTCAGGATTTCGATGCTGAGTTTCATGTGTTTGGCTAATTTGTCATAGCGGCGGTTGATGAAGTCCGGATAATCTTCCTGAATGATGCGGATGGCTAAGGAACGGTTTTCGTCGTAATAGCTTTGTTCCCGCCGCCGGAGCTGGATCAGAATACATTCACGGAGATCCCGGGCGGCAATGCCAGGCGGGTCAAAGGCCTGCACCGTCTGTAGGATTTTTTCCACGGTTTTCCTGTCCGTCTGGAATTCGTCCGCTATGAGTTGTATAATTTCATCCGGTTTGTCATGATGCAGGGGATAACGCGTATTGGGACGTTCGTCGGATGCATCGGCGTCGGCGGCTGAGGGCTCGGCGGGCGAAACCGGTGTTTCCGGAAGGGCTGCCGCCGATTTCATGACTTCCTCTGAAAATCTGCTGATGTCGTTTTGAGAAGACTGAGCGGCCGTGTCAAAAATTAAATAGCCGTCCTCATTGATGTTCCATATAATATATTCAGCGATCCGGCGTTCCAAATCATTCAGGCGAATCCACCTCAACTGCTCCAGCAGATGGTCGGCCAGCGTGCGGCGTTCGGTCGGCGTGAATTCCTGTTCCTCTTCCTCGGAGGAATGATCGCGTGGGGCGCGGTACTCGTAGCGGTTTTCGTCGTTCAGAAATTGTTCCCAATCCACCTCACGCGCTTCTTTTTCGACGGTTTCCCGTTCGGTTTTTTCCGTGGCGGCTTCCTGGATTTTTTCTTCCTGTTCGTCGGTTTCAGGCGCTTCCTGTTTCAGCAGTGGTTCCGGTTCGGTTTCGAGTTCCTGAACGTCCTCAAGTTCGGCGGTTTCTTCCAGTTCGTTGACTTCTTCCAGCAGAGGATTCTGTTCCATTTCCTGTTTGATACGCTGTTCCAGTGCCTGGATAGGAAGCTGGAGTAAGCTGGAAAGCAGGACTTGCTGGGGGGTTAACCGCAACTGCTGACTGAGTGTTTGTTTGAGACCGGGGGCCATAAGGAACCGTTATTAATTACGCAGTTGAAATTTATCGCCGAGGTAAAGCTTGCGCGCTTCGGGATCTTCGGCCAGAAATTCGGAGGTGCCGCTTTTCAGCACTTTACCGTCGAAAAGCAGGTACGCATGATCGGTGATGGCAAGCGTTTCATGGACGTTATGGTCGGTGATCAGAATGCCGATGTTGCGCTGTTTAAGGTTCTTCACAATGGACTGAATATCTTCTACGGCGATGGGATCAATGCCGGCAAACGGTTCGTCAAGGAGTAGAAATTTGGGATCCGTAGCCAGCGCGCGCGCGATTTCGGTGCGGCGCCGTTCGCCGCCGGACAGACTGTAGCCTTTGGAACGGGCAATGCGGGTGATGGACATTTCTTCCAGCAGTTGATCCAGCCGCTGCAGGCGCTCAGCGCGCGTCATGCGGCGCGTCTGCAGGACGGCAAGTATGTTTTTTTCGACGGTCAGTTTTCTGAAAATGGACGCTTCCTGAGCCAGATATCCGATGCCTAAACGCGCCCGGCGGTACATCGCCATGCGCCGGATATTTTTATCGCCGAAATAAATATGCCCTTTATTCGGACGAATCATGCCGGTAATCATATAAAACGTCGTGGTCTTTCCGGCGCCGTTGGGACCAAGCAGGCCGACAATCTCGCCCTGTTTGACGAAGATATCCACGCCGTCCACGACTTTCCGCCCGCTGTATTTCTTTACGAGGCCTTCGGTACGCAGTATGAGGGTTCCCGAGTCCGGCGTTGAGGAAATATTTTGTGTTGTATTGTTCATAGCTCCCTAATGATAATCATTTTTTCTCAAATGTTCAAATGCCTTGGGAAAATAAGTTCCCTCCGAGCCGCCGCGGACGAGAAATCGTTCCAGTTTGGAATCATTATTGAAAAAGAGTTCCATAGCGGGTCCGGTGATTTCATTGACGCCTTCGTCATTCTCAAGATAATAGGCGTTATAGGCGTTACCTTCGGCCAGCATGGTTTTCAGCTTACGGTCCTGGATATTCATTAGGATATTCTTAGCTTCGAGGCGGTTGCGTTTGCGGGTAACGGAATCCGCTTCGGTGGATGCCTGGGCTTTGCCCCTGACAGCTATCGAACGGATTTCCCGCTTTTCAAAGTGCACGGTCATCGAATCGCCGAAGATCAGGCTACGGCCGTAGCTGGCGCGCGGTTCTGTGTGGAGTTCCAGGATTTCCTTTTTAGTATGATATACCGCCAGGCCGGAGGTGGCATGAAGCAAATCCCGGGTCAGCGCAGCGCTGTCTCGGACGAAGACAATGTGGCTGTCGATATAGGATTCGACAAAGCGGCCCCGAATGACGATCTGGTCGTGCGGGTCGTAACGCGCCGGTTGTCCGGTGCTGTCTAAAAACGGCGGTGCGGGAAGTCCCCGGGAGAGCCGGGCGATATTCTGTCCTTTGTAATAGACGCTGTCGTACTGGATCATATACGGATTGCCTTTTACATAGGAATATTTTTTCCTGACATCGTAGAAACCCTCCTCGCCGTAGGACGCGGCTTCTTCCAGACTGTCATATATGACAACGCGGCCGCGCGCAGTCAACTGTTCGATGTTCTGAAAATATACCAGGGAATCGGCCACCAGCGTAGTGCGTCCGTCCACGAACAGCACATTGCCTTCACAAACGGCTTTTTTCTGCTTGGCGTAATATCGCGCCCGTTCGCTGAAGATGGTGCGGTGCTTATCAAAGAGCACCACATGGCCCATGAGCACCGCGATCTGCCTGTCGCGAAAAAATGCCGCCTGGTCGCACGAGGCGCTCAAAGTGTCCTGCGAAAAAGCGACATCGCCGGTGGCTTTCAGCACTTCCACGCCGTTGATTAATTGCTGCTCCAGTTCGTCGGATCGCTCCAGACGCAAGGGTTTGTATTTTTCCCTGCCCGCGCGCGCCAGGCTGAGGGAATCCGGATTCTGTGCCGCCGCGCTGTTTATAATGAGAAAAAGAAGTATAACCGATAAGGAAAAATATTTTAACCGGAGTACCATATGCGTTTTTTCAGTTCATGGCGTTTCATTTTTTAATATATTTTCCACCTCACGGTCCAGATCGCCGGACTGGTCTTTTTGCTTCCGGGAGCGGATGGTGCCGGTGCGGATGTCTACGTCGCGGGACGACTGTCCGTACGCGCGTTTCAGTTTCCAGTTGTTCAATTCCTGGTCGGATTCGAAGTCATAACCGTACAGCGTGTCTTCCTGCGTGGTGATGCGGACCAGGCCGTCGGCGAAAACTCTTTTTTTGAAATCGTCCCAGCGCAGGTTCGTCGAATTGAGGGATAGGCCGCTGTCGGAAGTAACGACTACCGATCCGAAAGCCAGCAGGTTGTTGTGCCGTATTTCGCCGCTGTCGGCCGTGAGCCAGGCGCTGTGGGCGCCTTTTTCGTAAAGATCGGCCCGGAACCCGCTGCGGAAGGTTGTAAGATTTTTGTTGTCCCAGCGCATCATGTGCCGGTATTTCAGTTTCATTTGAACGATGCCGTCTCTCGTGATAATGACCTCAGAATCCCACCCTTCCTGATTCGGAAGGTCCGCCGGCCCCGATGCGAATTCCTCTTCCTGCGGGCTGTAGGAACAACTCATAAGCGCCGTTATCAGTAAAACAATCAATTGGAGGCGAAAGCGGTGGCTGTTACAGGTCATAAAATTTTATTACATTCAGGTTGTTCAGTTCTTCCACATGATACTGCAAATGCCGCAGGAGGATGCGCATCAGGTCATGGCGTGCTTTGTCGCTTATCACGACATTGCCGGAACCGGCGCCGCGGCTCTTAATCAGATAGCGGGCCACGCTCAGGCCTTCCCGCGACAGCGGCAGAGACGTGTCCACCGGTGTCTGCGCCGCACAACTCGAACAGGTAAACCGTCCGTGCCTAATATCGAAAAAAATTTCATCATGTTCCAATAAATCTTTCTCAAACCGGCAGCGGGAAAAATCCGGACGGAAACCTAATCGATCGGACAAAGCCAGGAGAAAATAAATGATTTGGTTGAAAACGGGCTTATCGGGTTCATTCAGCCGGGTTAAGGTTTCGACCAGGAGGGAAAATATTTGTGTGGTGTCTTCGTTGGCGTGGACGGAGCGGTCACAAAATTCGGCTACAGATAATCCGGCTAAAAGCCGCCGGGGATCGTCCCGAAGCATGAAAAACGGCTGTATTACAGACGCTTCACTCAGGTGTTGAAGGTCGCGGCCGGATTTTTCGTAATAAACGACTTGCGTGTGGTTCAACAGTTCCAGCGAGCCGCCGAATGCGCTTTTGATATCCCGCGCACCCTTAGCCATAAAACTCAGCTTGCCGCTGTCCCGTGTCAGCGTCGTGATAATTTTACTCGTTTCACCATAGGCCTGTGAGCGCAAAATCACCGCCTCGGTCCTTTTGATGCCCATGAAACGCCTTTCATTCAATCAATGAGCCGGCTAATAATATTTTTTTATGAACGTAAAATCAACTGCTTTTTGCAGTAATTGGCTTTTTTAATGTAAATTTGACTTGATTTTATCAGCTTATTCAATGATATTTATATAATCAAATGTTAATCTTTATGTCAAAAAAAATAATCCGAGGAAAACCTATGAAAAAAGGAGCGCTTTTTGGATTCATCGCCGCAATGGTTCTGGCGGCAGTCGCGTATGTTGTATTGTTTCAGACAAACATTCTCAACGGAAAAAACCTGAATGACCCGAACAAAAAACCGTTTATTGAATTTACCGAAAAGGACCATGATTTCGGTAAAATCAACGAAGGCGTATCGGTGGAACATATTTTCCAGTTTACAAACAAAGGCAATGATACACTAAAGATTATCCATGTCAAGGCTTCCTGCGGGTGTACGGCTGCCCTGCTGAGCAATACCACCATTGCCCCCGGCGAAAAAGGAGAAATCAAGGCGGTGTTTAACAGCCAGGGAAGGCCGGGAATGAACAAAAAAACCATATCGGTCATATCGAACGACAAGGACCATCAGCAGATTGTCCTGACCTTTAAAGCGGAGGTTATACCCGCTGAAAAAACCGGCGATAAATCCGGCATGGAAACGTTGTTTGACAAGAACTGATCGTACGAAGAGTTTCCAGATTCACAAGAAGAAAGTTGCTGAATGAAAAAAAATCTCTTTTTTGTTCTGTGCGTCGTATGGATTGCCGAATCCGGGATATCGGCTCAGAGTAAGTATGCGGGGGAATTTCTGAATCTTGGCGCAGGCGCGCGGGCGTCGGCTCTGGGCGGAGCTATGATTGCCACGGTAAATGATGTGACAGCCGGCTATTATAATCCGGCCGGGCTGATGCAGCTCCGGTACGGACAAATCGCCTATAACCACACGCGGCTGTTCATTTCGGATATTAATTATGATTTCGGTGCGTTTGCCATGCCGTGGAAAGACCATCAGAGCCTCGGTTTTAGTGTGGTGCGCCTCGGCGTGGATAATATACCGCATACCGAAGCGTACCGCATCCTGCCGAACGGCGACATCGAAATTATTGATCCGGATCAATATGATCCTTCCCAGCACCGGACCCGGGTGCGTAATTATTTCAATTACGCGAGCTATGCGTTTATTTTTTCTTATGCGCGCCGTTACGACGACAACTTAACGCTTGGAGCGAACGCCAAGCTGATTCATCACGGCCACCGGTATGCTTCGGCTAACGGCATTGGTTTTGATGTCGGTGCGCAATACCGGTACACCGACCGCTTACTGCTCGGGGCGACGCTGCAGGATCTTACCGGTACGCTGGTGGCATGGAACACCGGCAAGCGCGAGTGGATTCGTCCCAGTCTGCGCCTGGGCGCGGCCTACGGGTTTCCCATTGGCGACGATCACTGCCTGATTCCGATGTTAGACGCCGAGCATCGCTTTGAAAACCGCCGTTCAGCAGCTCAGTGGCACTGGGGTTCCTGGAGCATGGATTTTCACACGGGCCTCGAATACCAGTATAAAAAATCCCTCTTCCTCCGGATGGGCTATAACGAACTCAATGCGTGGACGTTTGGCACAGGGATCAAACTGGGTTTGTTCCAGATGGATTATGCCTACACCTATCTCAACGGAAATAATGTTCTGGGGAACATTCACCGGATCCACGTGCAGTTTGATCTCAAAACGCCGTGGATGATGCGTCCGCAGTAAGACCCTACGTCACCGTCATAATGGCATTCCCCGCCCTCACTCAAAAGAACTTAAAAGAAATCGCGGCGCTGTCGGATAGAACGCGTCGCCAGGAATCCGATTTATTCCTTATCGAAGGTATCCGCATGTTCCGGGAATTTATCAACAGCGGATACACCGCTGCCGTCATTGTCATTGAATCCGGGTTTGAAAATCGCCATGCGGATGTTTATCAGATTCTGCAGCGGAAATATTCCGGTATAACGCTCACGGCAACGGAAAAGCAAATCCGGAAATTATCGGATACGGACGAGCCGCAGGGCGTTGTGGCCGTTATCCGTAAGCCGCAACCATCTGCGGAAGCCATATTCAGGGGAAAAAAACATGGAATCATTCTGGCGCTGGACCGCATCGCTGATCCGGGAAATCTGGGTACGATCATCCGGTGCGCGGATTGGTTTGGCGTCTCGGATATCGCGCTCAGCAAGGGTTGCGTGGATGTGTACAATCCAAAAGTGATACGCGGGACGATGGGTTCCGTGTTCCGTGTGCGTTTTCACGAGCGGGCGGATCTGAGCCGCTTATTTGCAGAAGCTAAAGCAAGCGGCGCTGAAATATGGGGCACCTCTGCCGCCGGGCCGTATACGCCGATGCCATCGCAAAACGGTGAAAAAAACATCATCCTCGTTATAGGCAGCGAAGCTCACGGCATCGCGGACGCCATACTGCCGTTTTGCGACCGGCTGATTCGGATTCCGCGTTATGGGCACGCGGAATCGCTTAATGCCGCCGTGGCTTGCGGTATCTTGCTTTATGAAATGCGCCGCGGCCATCCAACCCTATAAATTTTTAAAATGAAATCATTAGAAGACCTGCGGGCGGATGCCTGGGATATTTATCGCAGCGGACTGGAAGCCGTGAAACCCTCTGCGTTTATGAAGAATGCCGTACGGTTTTCGGATCCGATTCTTAGCGTGCAGGGAACCGATTTTAATTTAGATGCGTATGAACGCATTTACCTGATTGGTTCCGGGAAGGCCGCTGCGGCGATGGCGGCGGTAATGGAACAGATGCTGGAGCGCAGAATAAGCGGCGGCATCATCGTTACCAAGGATCGTCATGCGGTTCGTCTGCAGCGTTGCCCATGTATCGAAGCCGGCCATCCCGTGCCGGATTACCGCAGCGCGCGCGCGACGGAAGAAATTATACAATTACTAAAATCGGCCGGCGAACGCGACCTGATACTCTATGTATTGTCCGGAGGCACCTCCTCGCTTCTGGCATCGGCGCCGGATGGCCTGAGCTTTGACGATATAGCGCGTACTTATGCCGTCCTCGCGCGTTGCGGCGCCTCGATACGGGAGGTAAACATAATACGAAAAAAAATATCGGGGCTCTTCGGCGGCAGGTTCAGCGCGCTTGCGTATCCGGCTACCGTGGTCACGCTGGCGCTATCCGATGTGCCCGGCGATGATATGGAAAGCATCGGTTCCGGCCCTACGGTACCGGACACCGCTACGACGGAGGATGTCCGGCGTATTCTTGACCACGATGCGCTTTATAGCAAAATACCGGCCGGTGTCTGTGACTATCTCACAAAACCGGCTCCGGACCGCCTACCGGCGGAAACATTCCGGCGTACGCATAATTTTATTCTGGCCAATATTCATACGGCATTAACGGGCTGCGCTTCCAAAGCGCGGGATCTCGGATATGAAATCATGCGTTACCCGGATTTAATTACGGGGGATGCGGCCGGATCTGCCGGGAAATTTATCCGACAAGCACAGGACGTGGTTCAGGCGCGCGCAGGATCCCGGTTGTATTGTTTCCTTGCCGGAGGAGAAACTACGGTAAAAGTCACCGGAACAGGAATCGGCGGACGCAATCAGGAATTTGCACTGGCCGCCTTGCAAACATGGAACAGCCCGCTCCCGTACGTGCTTCTGGCAGCCGGTACGGACGGAACCGACGGTCCAACGGAACAGGCGGGCGCGTGGGCCGATCCGTCGATTTTGCAAAAAGCCGTTGATTTGAAATTAAATCCTGATTATTTTTTACAAACGCACGACGCATACCGTTTTTTTAAACGCGCCGGAGGTCACGTATTTACGGGTCCGACCGGTACCAATGTCATGGATATAATTATACTCATCATTCAGAAATAGGGAAGTTATGAAGAATCTTATCATAAAAGATGCCCATGTTATAACGATGAACGCCGCGCGGGACATCGTGCGTGCCGATATATTAATCGAGGGTAACCGCATCAAGAAAATCGGGCGCCTGAAGCCGTCGGAAATGCATCAGGCCCGGATTATCGCCGCTGCCGGTCTGACCGCCGCTCCCGGATTCGTACAGACGCATGTGCATTTGTGCCAGGTGCTGTTCCGTAATCATGCCGACGATCTGGAACTATTAGATTGGTTGAAACTGAAGATCTGGCCGTTTGAAGCCGCCCACACGCCCGCTTCCATCAGTGTTTCGGCGCAAATGGGCTTGGCGGAGCTCATCCAGGGCGGCACGACAACGATCATGGACATGGCCACCGTCCGTCATACCGATTATGTGTTTGAGCAGATTGCCCTCTCGGGCATGCGCGCTTTTTGCGGCAAGGCCATGATGGACCAAAGCCCCGACAGCCCCGCCGGCTTACAGGAGACGACCGAACATTCCCTGAAGGAGAGCCGCCGCCTTATCAAAAGATGGCATGGCGCCGAAAACGACCGGATTCACTACGCCCTGGCGCCACGGTTTGTTTTATCCTGTAGCGAATCCCTGCTTAAACAGGTGAAAGCAATCGCCGAGGATAATCAGCTTATCATTCATACGCACGCCTCCGAAAACCGCGGTGAACTCGAGGCGGTGCTAAAGCAAACCGGTATGCGTAATATTGACTACTTCAGCCATATCGGGCTAATGGGGGAACGTCTGGCGCTGGCGCACTGCATCTGGCTTGACGATAATGAAATGAACCGGTTGAAGGAGACCGGCACCAAAGTACTGCACTGTCCGTCGGCTAACCTGAAACTCGGTTCCGGTATCGCCCGCATTCCCGAAATGCTTTCAAAGGGCATCACGGTATCCATCGGGGCTGACGGCGCGCCCTGCAACAACAATCTGGACATGTTTACCGAAATGCGCCATGCCGCCCTGATTCAAAAACCCGTGCTCAAACCCACGGCGATTACGGCCGAACAAGTGTACACCATGGCAACGCTTGGCGGCGCCAAAACACTCGGGCTGGAAAAAGAAATCGGAAGTATCGAAGCAGGGAAAAAAGCGGATATTATTCTGATGGATCTCAATAAAGTTCATTGCCAGCCCGCGGAAAATATTTATGCGCAAATCGTTTACTCTGCAAAATCCACCGATGTGAAAACGGTAATCATTGATGGAAAAATCGTGATGGCTGACAGGAAATTAAAAACACTGGATGAAACGGCTATTTTAAAAGAATCGAAAAAACAAATTTCTAAAATTCTATCCGCTTTGTAGTTTTTAATAATTTACGGTTTGTCGTATTCGTTTTTTTTCAGCGATTTATGCAGTTATTGAATTTTCGCCGGTGTTCGAAGAAGGGACATATTGTGAAATTAGAAGTTGATTCTAAATAAATTTTTAACCATCTGTCTGAAAAAGCCTACAAATATAAAAAGGTACTTTCAGATGATTCAACAATTTATCCTGATAATAGCCAATTCTCGATTTCAA
>CAZSRX010000013.1:0-93403 GCA_964609675.1 uncultured Bacteroidota bacterium
ACTTATATTTTTTCAAATCCTTAACCCCTCATGGGGTCATTTGATACTATTTGATGAGAATCATTTTTCTTGATGCCGTTGCGCCCGCAGACTCTAACCGATAAAAATATATTCCCGTCGGTAGTGCGCCGGCATTAAACGTCGTTGCATAAGAGCCAACAGTCATATACCGGTCAATCAAAGTAACCACAGGTTGTCCCAGCGAATTATATATCGTAAGTGTTGTTCGTCCCGATTTTGGTAGCGCATAGCGGATGGTGGTTGAAGGATTGAACGGATTGGGATAATTCGGATGCAAAGTAAATTGTATCGGCACAACATTTGGATTTTGTTCAATATTTACGAGTGTTGCCGTTATACTGCCGGTCATGCCCATACTCTGATGTGGAATGCAATAATAGGTATGTGTTCCGGGCTCGGTGATCACCTGTTCATAAGTCGTTGACGAACTGGTTATGGGCGCATTCCAGCTATTGGCTCCGCTTGTAGCGGTAGAGGTAGTAGTATGTGTACCACTCACCCATTGCCATCGAACCGTATCACCGACACTAATATTTATATGCTGGGGCGAAAAACTGAAATTTTGAACATTGACGATATGCTTCGTCTGGCCTGATATGGTATTCCATGATATCCATGAAAGTAAGAGCAAGACCATTAGTTGAATCTTAATCATATTAATTCCTTTTCATAATTGTATGCTTTATTAGTTAAACAAAAAGCTAAAAAAGATATTCCCTAAACTATAGCAAAAAAATATTATTTTGAATCGATGGAACTACTTTAAGAATAAATTAAGTCTGGCGACCACTTAATAAATGAGATAACGATTAAGACCGGATTCATGCCTAAGCTGAACCCAATAAGAGTTTGCTTATTCTCGTGGTGTAGATAACTCCCAATAATAGAGTCGTCTGCCAACACTTACCGGAAATGCCTCAGAGATTATCGTTTTTCTGTCCGGACACAGAAATAATATTCAGATAACCCAGATAGGCGCGATTGAACCGTAGCCAGTTATGTACGACTCGTTTCCCGAACAATTTTACCAGCGGTGATACCCATGACGGAAAATATACCTTGTTTCTAATACTTCTAAACAGATTGCCAAGGGTAATGAAGAAAAGATTTACGGCATCATGTATGGCATGGGTATAAGAATAGAAATCGCTGAAACATTCAATCATGCCTTTCTGCAGGGCTTCCGGAGATAAATGGCGCGGCCGGAAAACCACATGCATGGCATCGTAGTACTGCCAGTTTTTGTGCAGGAGGCGCCCTTCGCTTTCCATTTTCCGGTAGAACTCCGTGCCGGGTAAGGGTGTAAGTATCATATACTGTACGCTGGTCAGGCCGCTTTCCCGGCAGAACCGTGAAGTCAGGGGAATGGTTTCGGCGGTGTCGGCATCGCTGCCGAGAATGAACATGCCGTGAACATTGATACCGTGATTCCTGAAAACCTGGATGGCGTTTTTCACATCCTCAACGGTTTGATTTTTATGCATCTCTTCAAGACTGGCGGGATTGATGGATTCGAAGCCGATATACACGGTACGGCAACCGGCTTCGCTCATGCGCCGAACCAGCGACAGGTTACGGCTGACTTCCACCCGGATCTGGCAGGACCAGCGTTTGATACCGTTGCTTCTGACTAATTCGAGCAACTGATCCGTTCGCTTTTTGTGAACCACAAAATTATCGTCCACGAAGAAAATCCATTTGTTCTTGTACTGTTTCGCTTCTTCAATCACTTGCTCAACGCGACGCATACGGTAGCCGCGTCCGAACATTTCTGTAACCGAACAGAATGTGCATTCATAGGGGCATCCGCGGGAGGTCATCACCGGCCAGTAACGGATTTTCTGCCAGTGCCGAAGCAGTGTATAATTTGGTATCGGGACCGCATCCAGATTATCCATGCGTTCTCCGTGTACAATTTTATCGGTATATTTGCCGGAAAGCAGATCGACAATTTTAGTTTCTCCTTCGCCGACAAATACCTGATCGAAATCATCCACCACGTCCTCCGGGATCATGCTGGCGTGAATGCCGCCGACGATAGTGCGCGACGGCCTACCCATAGCGGTACGACGGGCTTTATATTCCCGTGCAATTACGCGGCCCCGGTCTATGGAAGGAGTCAGGCAACTGAGGCATAAAATATCGGTATCCGCCAGATCGTCGGCAATAACCGGCCGGCTCAGGATATTCTCGTTGAGTATTTCCGCATCAAATCCCGCTCGCGCCGCCAGTGTGGCCAGATACAACGGCCCGAGCATGGGTATCGTCATATATTGCGCAAACACGTTGGAATACGCTCCCGCCGGCTCGATAAAAGTCACTTTGGTTTTGTGTGCCATAACAGTCCCCTATGTTTCAATGGTTTTATTATAAATTTCTATAATCAGCAGACAGACGCCAAAAACCACAAACGACATCGGCCATAAATCCTTGGATACAGTAAATACCAGCGTGAAGGTCAGGAACAGGCTGATGAAAATAATGCCCAGATACGTAAATATCCGGTTGCGCCGAATCAGACCAACCGCAAGAAAACTGAAACCGGCTAATCCCAGAAACACCGGCCATAAAAACGCCAGATCATGCCAGGATGTAAAATTAAGATAATAAAAGAAAAGACCGAGAAGAAAAATGAACGAGCCCAACCAAATCAGCACTTCGTCGATTTTATTTCTGTGATAAAACAGTAAAATCAGACCGGCGCCCAGCACCAGCAGGCAAACCGGCCAATGCACGGAAAAACCCGCTATGAGCTTCAGATTTTCCATTGTCAGTCCGGTACCCGCAAAGATGAATATTAAAGCAAGGAAAAGAAGTGTTCGTTTTTGTTGCATGAGAATGCCTGTTCCGGTAATAAGGCAACTTTAAGCTACGTCAAATTTTTAGGATTTCAAAGAGAAATAAATTTTTTTTGTAATGTACATAACAAGGGATAACGTCAATGGGAATCATGGATTTAGTATATACTAGAATTCCAGGGCCTCATTCCATTAACGAAATGTCCTAAGCGAATTTTTGTCAATCCGTTCCGAGACGCAAAGGCTTTGGGCCTATTGATATCACTTTGCACTATTAATCGGCAATGAAAAACTGAACGTAGAACCCTCGCCTTTTTTACTTTGAACCCAGACTTTTCCGTTATGAAGAGAAATAATTTTCTTCACAATAGCCAAACCAAGCCCCGTGCTGGTTTCTCCGCCGGTCGGCTTGGCGCTCAGGCGTTTAAAGCCTTCAAATAACGTGCGGATATCTTCTTCGCTCAGTCCCTGACCGGTATCTTTGACATTCGTGATGACACGATCCAAATCAATTTCGCAGAACAGCCGCACTTCGCCTCCGGGAAAAGTGTATTTAATCGCATTACTTAAAAGATTGTCAACGACCTCGGCGATACGCGTTTTGTCTATGACGACCTCGGGAATGTTATCATTTTTCTCGACAATGAGCCGGATGTTTTTCTGTGCGGCCCGCCGGCGGTGGAGGTTCTCGCACTCCTCGAATATCTGGTTCAGGTTTGCGCGCTGCAGATCCAGATTGATTTTACCGGATTCTATTGCCGATATGTCAAGCAGTTCGGAGATCAGGTGCGTCATCTGGCGCCCGGTCTTCAAAACGCTTTCCAGGTCTTCAATGGCATCGGCCGCATCAAACCGGCCGTTACGAATATCTTCAATAATCAGATCAATAAAACCGATCATTGCGCTCAGCGGATTGCGAAGGTCATGTGCGGCAATGCCCAGAAATTCGTTTTTTTGCTCATTCAGTCTTTTCAGCTCAGCGTTCACGGATTCCAGCTCTTCTTTTTTCCGGTTTAATTCTTTCGTTCGTTCCGCAACCTGATGTTCGAGAAAGGATTTTTGTTTCTCGATTTTCTTTATGCGGCCCCTGTACCATAAAAACGCCGAACTCAGAATCATAATAAATACCGCCAGCTTAAACCAAACGGTATTCCAGAACGGCGGATGTACCGTAATCGTCAGCGTGAGCCCTTTTTCGTTCCATATACCGTCGGAGTTGGAGCCCTTTACACGAAACACATACTCCCCGGCATCCAGATTCGTATAAGTGACAAAGCGGCGGTTGCCGGCAGAAATCCAGTCTGTGTCAAAATTTTCCATTTTATAGGCATAGCGGTTTTTTTCCGGAAAAGCGAAACTCAACGCGGCAAACTCAAACGAAAAAACATAGTCTTTGTAGGACAAATCGATATGCCGCAGTGTATGCGTCATCGATCCTTCCAAAACCGGTCGGTTGAATTTCTGAAACGATGTAAGGACTACAGGTGGCACAAAGGGATTATCCGCCACACTGTCGGGATGAAATATATTAAATCCATTTATCCCGCCAAAAAGAAAATACCCATCGCGGGTTTTGCAATACGATGACTGGTTGAACTCATCGCTTTGAAGACCGTCATTGGCGTCATAATTCCGGAACCGGAAAGTGGCATCGCCTACCGGCGTAATTTTTGACAAACCGCGGTTGGTGCTGACCCAAAAATTACCGTCCCTATCTTCCAGTATGCCATAAACGACATCATTGGCTAATCCGTCATTTTGTGTCAGGCGTGTAATGACGCCGGTTTGCGGATTTAACCGGTTGAGTCCCCCGCCAAAAGTGCCGACCCAGATAAATCCATTGCGGTCTTCCGTTATGCACAGAACCATGTTACGGCTTAAGGAATGAGGATTAGCCGGATCATTCCGGTAATGAAAAAATCCGTCCGTATGGGGATCATAGCAGTCCAGGCCGTTATCGGTACCCACCCACATACGGCGATTGCCGTCAATATAAATACAGCGCACGATATTGTGGCTCAGACTTTGAGTATCGCCAGGCGTATGCACATAATGCCTGAAGGTCATGGTCGTTTTATCAATGCGGTTCAGTCCTCCACCCTGTGTACCGACCCATAAAAATCCCTTATCGTCATTCCGTATGGCATAGACGACCTGATGGCTGAGACTATTACCGGGGTTGTTTTTATCGGGACGATAATGAATAAATCGTTGTTTTGCAGGCACCCAGAGATCCAGACCATCTTCCGTTCCAATCCACAGTTTTTGTTCGGCATCCTGCCACAAACAGCGTATAATGTCGCTACCTATAGAAAACGGGTCGTTATACTGGTATCGGAAGCGTTTAAAAGATAAATTTTTTCTTGAAAACAGGTTCAGCCCGCCGCCTTCCGTTCCTATCCAGATATCGTCTTTATGATCTTCGTAAATCGCCCAAACATAATTATAACTTAGACTGTTGCGATTGTCCGGCTGATTATGAAAATGGGAAAACTTGCTTCGACGAGGATTATATATATTGATGCCCCCTCCGAATGTTCCGATCCATAATAAACCGCTCCGGTCTTCAAAAACCGACTGGACAATTCCGTGTGTGAGACTGAAAGGATTGCCCTGCTGCGGCATATAGGTCGTAAATGCTTGACTGACGGGATTGAACAGGCACAATCCGCCCCCTTCTGTGCCGAACCACATATGTTTCCTGCTATCCTCATAAATGGTCCAAATACCGTCATTCGCAATACTGCCGAGGTTGCCGGGATTATGCCGATAACGGACAAACGTTTCGTTTCGGCTGTCGAACAGACACGCGCCGCCGCTTCGCGTACCAACCCACATCCGGTTTTCGGAATCCTTATAGATAGACCATATGATATTATCACTAAGACTCGCCGGATCGGCCGGATTATAGCGATAATGCCTGATTCGCTGTGTTTGCGGATCCATTACGGAAATTCCCTTATTCGTGCCTATCCATAAATTACCCTTATGATCTTCGGCCAACGCACGGACAATGTTTCCGGCAATTGTATTGGAATCATCCGGATTATGGCGATAACGCATGAAAGACTTACCGTCCGAATTCAACCTGTTCAGCCCGTCACGTGTACCTACCCATACACTTCCGGCGTGGTCAATCAGTATCGAGCGCACGCTGTTGTGACTCAAGGATAAGGGATTCTGCGGATCATTTTTATAATTTATAAAAATACCGGTAAACGGGTCAAAGCGATTGAGTCCGCCATTATTTGTACCCAGCCAGAGATAACCGGCGCTATCTTTTCTGATAACCCAAATATAATTGTCCGATATGGATAACGAATCGGCAGGGTCATGCCGAAACACTAAAAAACGGTAGCCATCATACCGGTTAAGCCCTTCCTGAGTGCCTATCCAGATAAATCCGAAGTTATCCTGCTCTATAGCGCTCACAGCGCTTTGCGACAATCCATGCTCGATGGAAAGATGATCGAAACGTACATCCGAAGTCTGGGATACAACTGGACGGGTACAAAAGACAAGAAATACCGTACAAACAAGAATATATGATCCCAAAAAGACAAAAAGCCTTTTAGGAGCGATGTGGTATTTGCCAAGGAAAGGGGTTGAATCGGGTATCATGAAGAATATAACCCTGTTAAGTTTTAAAACTTACTTACTATGAATATATAAACTTTTTATTGTTTATCAAATTGAAACCTCAAAAAACCATTTTATACAATTTAAAATTCAAACCGATAAAGATTGATAAAAATACTTATATTTGTTATAATCGCTTAAAATTATAAACTAACTTTCAATTCTATGAACAACAGAAAGCCTTTTAAGCCATACGTCGCGGCTGAAAGCGACATGAAGGAATTTACATTCCGCGCCGTTTTTCTTGGCGTCATCATGGCAATGGTCATGAGCGCGGCCAACGCTTATTTGGGATTAAAAGCCGGTATGACCATCGCCGCCACCTATACTACTGCGGTAATTGCCATGGCCGTGCTAAAAGGACTTAAAGGAAGCATTCTGGAGGAGAACTGCGCAAGGACCATCGGTTCGATCGGCGGTAATATTGCTTCGGGGGCGATATTTACGCTGCCGGCGTTTTTCATCGCAACCATTTGGTCGCCTTTTTACGATATATCCCACTATCTTATTTCGACCGTAATATTGATAACCGGCGGTATTTTAGGCGTGATGTTCGTAACCCTGACACGCCGCGTACTTGTGGAAAACGCCGAACTGCCGTTTCCGGAATCCATTGCGGCGGCAGAAATACACAAATCCGGGCAAAAAGGCTCCGGCGGCAGCGGATTCTTGTTTACCGGTATGGGTATCGGCGCGCTGTTCACCGGATTGCTGGAATATAAATTCATCGCGATAAAGTGGCAGAAGCTCATTAGTATCGGGAAAGGCCATTTACTAATCCGTGGACCCGAAATGAGTCCGGCGTTTCTCGGTGTGGGCTATATCATCGGCCCGAAACTGGCCGGTATCAATTTCAGCGGTGGCGTGCTGGCGTGGGGTTTGCTGGCGCCGATTATTGCGTTTGCCATGCATTACCAAAATATTCAGACGGTGGATAACTGGCCGGACGAAATTATCCGCATCTGGAAAAACTATGTGCGCTATATCGCCATCGGCGGCATGCTTGTCGGCGCGTTTTATACGTTATATAAAATGAAAGATAATCTGATGGAGGGCATAAGCAAATCGTTCTCAAACCTGCGCCGCTCATCCACCAGACAGGAACATCTTCTCCGGACCGACCGCGACATTCACATTCGCTGGGCGGTACCGGTATTTGTTATTATCGCGGTCATCATGGTCATGATTTTCTATTGGTTTTCTCAGAATCTGATCGCCGCGCTCGTCGCAATGATTGTCATGTCCCTGATGGGATTCATATTCGCGGCCGTGTCGGGTTATCTGGTCGGCATTATCGGCGTCAGCAGCAACCCCACCAGCGGGTTGACGGTTGCGGTACTGATAGTCGTTGCCTTTCTGATGGTCGCGCTCGGCATGTCGGGTCATGAGGGTATCGCGGCGGTCCTCGGCGTGGCGGCGTTTACCTGTGTTTCGGTATCGGTCGCCGGCGAGATGATGCAGGACCTGAAAGCCGGTCATATTCTCGGCGGCACGCCCTGGCGGATGCAGTTCGGCGACATGTTCGGCATTACGGCTGCCGCCACAACCATGTTTATAATCCTTTCCATCCTGCATCTTGGCGATATTAAACAAAACGTCAATGATCGTCTTGAAAAAATGGATAAATCCGGTGTAACCGCCCACACTTACCGCGGCGACCTGGAAATCTGGGCCGGTAAAACCCTGTCCGTCAGCGATATCCGGAAATTGGAACCGGAACAGCAGAATGAATTTCTCGGCGTTAACGCGGGATTTGGCGGCGAACGCATCCCCGCCCCGCAGGCCAGTCTCATGGCCGTTGTGGCAAAAAGTATCATCGAGAAAAAAACAGAGTGGATTCTCATTCTTGTCGGCATTTTTATGGGCCTGGCTTTTATCATGATGCAGGTCAAAAGCCCGATGCTCATCAGCGTTGGCATGTATTTGCCCATCGAGACTTCATTCGCCATTTTTGCCGGCGGACTTTTCAAAGGCGTTGTGGACTATTATACCCGCAAGAAAAATATGGACGACCCTGCCAGGGAATCTGTCTCGAACACGGGGACTTTAATCGCCTCCGGATTAATTGCGGGCGAGGCGCTTATCGGGATTCTTTTCGCCCTGCTGGCTTTTGCTGAAATCAAAATCGCGCATGTTTTCGAGGAACCCTCATATCTGGCCAGCATGATACTTATGACTCTGATTGGCCTGATGATGGTCTGGCTGCCGCTCAGAAAACATAAATTATCTGTAAACACGAAAGCATAAGTAGTTATTTGAAATCAGAAAGTTCTTACGACCGGATTTACCGTGTTGTTAAAAAAATTCCTTTCGGCAAAGTGGCCACTTACGGTCAGGTTGCCTGTCTGGCGGGATTGAAAGGCCAATCGCGACTTGTCGGCTATGCCCTGCACCGTCTGCTGCCCGGCGCCGATATTCCCTGGCAACGCGTGATCAATGCCAAAGGTATGCTATCGTTCCCGAAAAATAATGCATTCTGCCGCTTACAAAAACAATTACTGGCCCAAGAGGGCATACAATTTACACGAGAAATGATTGATTTAAAAAAATACTCCTGGAAAGCAAAAGCCATAAAATGTAAATCCTTTTAATGGCTGCAGGATATATAAAATGTTTTTTCACCGCTGAGCTGTGATAGCGTATTTATTAACCGATTGCACTCCCCCATCCAAACTAAAACATGTTTTGAATTAACCGTTGATCCGATTATCACAAATATCTTTCGTCCTGCTCCTCTTACACGGCTTATCTTTTGCAAAAGCGGCAGCTCAGGAACCTATCATTCATGATTCACTACACCACGATTCAACCGGTACGGCCGCTTTATTTGCAGATACTTCAGCACGAATACCGGCCGACAGCCAGTTATCGAAGGGCACGCTGGACACCGTCATTTACTACGGCGCCGATTCAACAGAAGGGTTCATGGGCACCTCCACTGTCATCCTGCGTACCAATGCATGGGTACGTTACCGGGGCATGGAAATACGCGCCGCCAAAATCACCATTGAACAGCCCAAAAAACTGATGACGGCCGAGGCGCTTCCTGACTCCGTGGATTCGTCCGGCCGGGTGCATAAATGGAAAGGACGGCCGGTATTTACCGAAGGCAGTGAATCCTTTACGGGCGATGTTATGGAATATAACTTTGACACCCGCCGCGGCAGGGTCGTCATGGGCGAGACCAAAATGCAAGAAGGCATTTATTATGGGCGGGAAATACGCAAGATCGGCGACAGCACGCTCTATGTACGCGGCGGCCGGTTCACTTCCTGCGACATACAGGAGCCGCATTACTATTTCCGCACCGAACAACTCAAAATCGAGATGCGGGAGCAAGTCGTTGCCAAACCGGTTATACTTTACATCCACGAAGTGCCGATTTTCGCCATACCCTACGGCGTGTTTCCTAACAAGACAGGCCGCCGCTCCGGACTGATTCCGCCTTCATACAGCGAGACGCCGCGCGAAGGACGCCAGTTGCGTAATTTCGGTTATTACTGGGCCCCGAACGATTATCTCGACGCCGTGGGACAGGTGGATTACCTCGACAAAGCCGGCTACATATTTCGCGGCGGCACCCGCTACGCCAAACGCTATGCATTCAGCGGCAGCGCACAGTTTTCGTATTCCTCACTGAGTTATATCACCGGCGAAAAGACCCGGCTGTGGAATTTCGACGCAACCCATAGCCACACCATCACGGAACGCTCTAACCTTAACGCGGATATCCATTACGTCAGCAATAAAAATTTTTATCAATACACCAGCATCAACCAGCAGCAGATTCTCAACCGGCAGGTACGCACCAATGTGGTGTATAATGCATCCTATGACTGGGGGAGCCTTTCAGGCAGTCTGCAGCAATCTCGGAATTTGGATAACGGCCAGCGCGATTTCACATTCCCGAATGTAACCGTCAGCAAGTCATCCGCCGCCCTGTTTGCCAAACCGGCCAATGAAAGCCGGCCGGACCGATGGTATGAAACTATCCGTTACAATTACAGCGCAAACGCTCTGCGCAAGGAAATCCAGGCCAATGATACCGCCGTCACTCTAAGCGCAATCGGCATGAATCACACCGGCGGTCTCAGCGCGCCTTTTAAAGTGCTCAAGTATGTTAACCTCAGTCCGAATTTTAATTTTCAAGAAACATGGTTTGACCGCCGCCAGCAAAATTTTCGTTTAACATCAGGTAACCGCGAAACCAGCGATACGGTCCGGTCGTTTTTTGCGCGTCATACCTTTTCCACGGGTATCACAGCATCCACGAAGCTATACGGCATGATGAACCCGGATATTTTCGGTTTGAAGACGCTGCGCCATGTTCTGACGCCTTCGGTGAACATGACCTACCAGCCGGACTTTTCAAGCAAGCAATGGGGTTACTGGGAACACGTCCGTGACAGCACTGGAAGAGTGCGCCGGTTTGACCGATACCGCGGTAATATCCTGTTCGGCGGAACGCCGGCGGGCCGCGTACTTTCCATGGGCTTTAATCTCGCCAACATTTTTCAGGCCAAGTATCTGCGCGTCCGAACGATGACCGACAGTACCGGCACCGGAAAATCCAACCACGAAGAAGCAAAAATCGACCTCATGAACTGGAATTCCGGCATTAGCTATAATTTCGAGGCGGAACAATTCAAATTATCCACCCTGAATTCGTCCCTATCCGTAAGTAACGACCTGGCAAAAAATATCAGCCTGTCCATGAGCACGGTACACGATTTTTACCGTTTTGATCGTACGCTAAACCGGCGTATTGATAAATTAAATAAAATACCCCGCTTGATTTCCATGACGGTCACAGCCGGGTTTTCTCTGAATGGCGGCGAATCTACCGGCGCTTCCCAGCCGCAAACGCAAACGACGGCCTATAATCCGGTCACACCCGGAGGCGCCGGCACGGTTTACGGCGAACGGTTTGTGCCTCAAAGTCAGTCGCTGCCCGAAGGCGTACCCTGGAACGCCCGAATGGATTTCAATTACGACATCAATAAGTCCAACCCAAAACAGGTTTCCAAAAATTTCGGCGTAAATGTCAATAGCGGACTTAAACTGACCGAAAAATGGCAGGTCAGTTATACGGCGCGTTACGACATCCAGAACAAGAAATTAGTCAGTCATAGTTTTTCATTTATGCGGGATCTGCATTGCTGGGAAATGCGGCTCGAGTGGTCGCCGATGGGACCGGCTGCTGGCTATTTTTTCATCGTGCAGATTAAAGCACAGAATCTGCGCGATATCAAACTGCAGCGAACGGATTATGGAAGACAGATTTTCTGATAATTAATATTCGGATGTTGACTTAAAAAATATCAGATATGTTTTATTTGTTTATTAAAAATGAAAGGTTGCCCTATGTACCGTTTTAGAGTTTATGGAATCATTTTGTGGTTAACGGCATGCGTTATGACGGTTCAGGCCTATGCCGATGAAGGCATGTGGCCGCTTAACGAAATTCATAAAATAAATCTCAAGTCAAAGGGCCTGAATATCAAAGTGGAGGATATTTACAATCCGAACGGCATCAGTCTGGCTCAGGCTATAGTCCGGACGCCGGGCTGTACGGGTTCTTTTGTTTCCGAGGAAGGACTGATTCTTACGAATCATCACTGCAGTTATGGCATTATTCAGTCGGCCAGTTCCATGGAGCACGACTATCTTAAGGAAGGCTTTCTGGCGCGCACGCGTTCCGAAGAATATCCCGCTAAGAATTTTTATGTGCGTTTTATTGAATCCTTCAAAGATATAACCGCCGAAATCCTGAGCGCGGTTTCCGACACCATGGATGCCCTGAGCCGCGCCACGGCCATTCAGGATAAAAGCGCATCGCTGCTTAAAAGTTATCAGAACGCCTATCCGGGACAGTATCTTGAAATATCCGAAATGCTGCCCGGAAAATCGTATATTTTATTTGTATACACCACCCTCACGGATATACGCTTAGTTTATGCGCCGCCACAGTCCATTGGTGAATTTGGCGGTGAAACGGACAACTGGGTATGGCCGCGGCACACGGGCGATTTTTCTTTCATACGCGCGTATGTGGGCAAGGATGGAAAACCCGCCGAATATTCGCCGGACAATGTACCCTACCGCCCGAAAAAATTTATCCGCATTCAGCCGGATGGCGTCCGTGAAAATGATTTTGTATTTGTGCTGGGTTATCCCGGCCGCACGTTCCGCCACCGTCCCGCAGATTTTCTGGCGTACGAAGAAGAAGTACGCATGCCCTATCTGGCCGACCTTATGGACTGGCACATACAGTTGATGGAACAGGCGGGAGCCGGAGACAGAGCCGTTGCAATCAAGCTGGCCGACAAAATCAAAGGATTAGCTAATACCACAAAAAATTTTCGCGGTAAACTGAAAGGCATGAAACGCCTTCAGTTGGTTGAAAACAAACGCAAAGAAGAGCAGGAACTGCAGAATTTTATCGAATCGGACCCTAATCGCTCCGCAAAATATAAAGACCTGCTGAAGAACATCCGTACCACGTACGATGCCATGAGACCTTACGCGGAGTTTGAATTTATACTTGACTACATAACCCGCAACCATGTTATGTTGTCGGTAGCCCGTACCGTTCACGCGGCTGTTTATGAACGACAGAAACCCGATTCCCTGAGGTCGTCGTCGTATCAGGATAAGAATATCGATCAACTCCGGGCATCACTGCAAAAAAACCTAAAAGATTACCATGAAGCCACCGATCGGGCGCTTTTGACAGAAATCGTAACCCGGATGCTATCCATCAAGGATTTTCAAAGTATTACCTTGATGATTGACAGCTTGTACGGAATGCCTGCTCGGAATGCTATTCCGCTTTATACCGAAAAAATCTATCGGACCAGTCGGCTTATGCAGGATTCGGTCGTTCTGGCGTATCTGGACAAAACGCCCGCGGAACTTAAAGCGATGAATGATCCGTTTATACAGTTAAACAACTGGCTGGCGCCACTCACCGCAAAACTGCGCCAAATGCGACAGGAACGGGAGGCCTTGCTGAATAAATACCATGAAGATCTTCTGCAGGTCCGTATGGAATACCTTAAAACCAGTTTCATACCCGATGCGAATCGGACATTTCGTTTCACCTACGGTTACGTGCGGGGTTACAGCCCTGCCGATGCGGTATATTACGCGCCGTTTACGACCCTAAAAGGCCTCGTTGACAAGACCGGCGTGGTGGCGCCCTGGGACACGCCGTCTAAAGTAATCGATCTTTATAAAAAGAAAGATTACGGCCGTTATGCCGACAAAAAACTTCGTGACGTTCCGGTTGCGATGATTTATAACTCCGATACCACCGGCGGCAATTCCGGCAGTCCGGTTCTGAATGCCCGCGGCGAGCTGATCGGCCTGAATTTTGATCGCTGCTTTGAAGCCACGATTAATGACTTTGCATGGAGCGAGGCCTACAGCCGCTCTATCGGCGTTGATGTCCGATACATTCTCTGGCTGCTCGAAAAATACGCCGGCGCGGACCACCTGCTCCGCGAAATGAAAATAATCTGACGCTGAAACCGGCAACCGTTTAAGGTGTTTGGAAATGAATGATTCATTCCATGTTGCTTTAATTAAAAGATATGATAACATTGAACCATTAAGAAGAACGGGGTATTTGTCAAAACATAAGACAAGGAGGCTATTATGGGAAAGTTTGTTTTTGCGATGATGATTACCGCAAGTCTGGTAATCAACGCACCATCCTCGGCATTCGGACAGTTGGGTGACGGCCAGCAAAAAGGTTTTCAGCTTGGCGCAGGCGGCGTAGTGGGACACACCACAATAAATTATAGCGGAGGCGGAACGGATGACGCTTTAAGTTACGGCGCGAATTTATATATAGGCTACGGACTGACTAATTAGTCTATCGTATCTTTCCGTTACCGCTGGACCTGGATTGACACGGACAGCCCATACCAGGGACTCGTATGGTCAGCCGATTACAGGCATTTCTTTTCTGAAAACGGCAAAGCTTATCTCAGCGCCGGCCTTGGCCCGGCCATGTCGGTTCCGGAATTCGGCGATCCCAAATCGGGCTTTGCTTTTTACGGCGGACTCGGTTATGAATTAAGCAAGTATATTTTCCTGAACGGCGATTTTACCTATACCAGTCTTAGCGACGGCTTAAGCGGCACGGCTATACTGGTTGCCATTAATTTCATCAAATATTAATTTTTTTTTTTGATAAAGTACCCCGTTATAATTTTATTATACTCGTTGTTTTTTTTGAACCCATGGATTGCGTAACTCAGCCAGCTGATTGCGTTCATAGTAATATAAAATATTTTCTTTTTTGCTATTCTGTTAAAAAAAAATTTCATACATTTATTTATAATTTTTCTGAAAGGCTTGTACAGGCACCTTTTTACACAGGATACCGTTTATGAGCAAATCTGAATGTAAGATGATTCAAATCATATTACCTCCATTACCTGACGCTAAATTTCCGACATTCCATTTCCACATATCTCATGATTGTCGCCGAAAATATGATGTAAACGAGCAGTTGTTTACCATAAACGGAAATGTTATTTTTATAAATTTCGCTTCCGCGCAGGAACTGGCTGAAGCGATGAACCGCGTACGCAATGTCAAGGAACATCCCGAATTGACTATACGCGCCGGCCTCCTGCAAGCCATGGGTCTGATTGACGAATTACTGCATTATGTTGTGGCGCAATACCGTATCAGGAAAAAAGCCAATGTTTTTTCCGAAGCCATTGATTATCTTCAGAAAGTACTTCCTAAAGAAGAACTTCAGAAATGTCTTCTTGCTTTTATCAACCAATTTCCACCGATGCCGGTTTACCGTGGACAGGAAACCGCGGAACAATACCTGAACGGCGATACGGACAATTATAAAAACCGGGACATGGTACTGGAAGAAATGCTTCTGCTCTACCTTGCCAATGAAAATCCTGGTTTTACGCCCTTCCTGGAATTATTTCATGATATCGAGTTAGAACAGCAGACCGTCTACTTACCGGTTATGAACGCGCTGGATGATTTCTTTAAAACCCAACCAACGTTCGGTCCTTTTAATCAGACGCTTATCGAAATGCTGAAAGCCCCGGCTAAGGTGGCACCCTATTCCCTGCTTGATCAGCTGAATTATATTAAGGATTACTGGCTGGATTACCTGCCGTCTGATATTGTCGATAAACTTCTGAAGCGCTTATTAATCGCGCTGGGCATCATCAAGGAAGAAGAAAAAATGCGCGGTTTTGGTACCGGAGAAGCACCGGTAATTGATTTTTCCCACCTGCGTTTCCGCGACCGTTCGCAGTATCCGGAATATGAACCGGAGCAGTTTTCTCCCGACCTGGACTGGATGCCCAATGTCGTGCTGATTGCAAAAAATATTTATGTATGGATGTATCAGTTATCGCAGAAGTATCAGCGCGACATTTCTAAACTGGATCAGATTCCCGATGAAGAGTTGATCCAACTGCGGCATTACGGATTTACGGCGTTATGGCTGATCGGTGTATGGGAACGCAGCGGCGCTTCGCGTAAGATCAAACAGGCCATGGGCAACCCCGAAGCGCTGGCTTCGGCGTATTCCCTGTATGATTACCAGATCGCGTGGGACCTCGGCGGCGATGAGGCCTACTGGCGGCTAAAGGAGCGGGCGTGGCATCATGGTATCCGCATCGCTGTGGATATGGTGCCAAACCACACCGGCATTTATTCCCGATGGATGGTGGAGCATCCCGACTGGTTTATCCAGACCAGCCATCCCCCATTCCCTTCGTATTCGTTCAGCGGCATGGACTTATCCGATGATCCCTCCGTGGGTATGTATCTTGAGGACGGCTATTACAACCGCAGTGATGCGGCCGTGGTTTTTCGCCGTACCGATCACCGCACCGGTGAAACGCGCTTCATTTATCACGGTAACGACGGCACGCATATGCCCTGGAATGACACGGCCCAGCTGAATTTCCTCCTGCCTGAAGTGCGCGAGGCCGTCATTCAGCAAATCCTGAAAGTGGCGCGGTATTCCTCCGTCATCCGTTTTGATGCCGCCATGACCCTGACCAAGAAACATTATCAGCGGCTCTGGTTCCCTGAACCGGGTGCCGGCGGCGACATCCCGTCGCGCGCGGAACGCGGACTTACCAAGGAAGCTTTCGACCAGGCCATGCCGAACGAATTCTGGCGCGAAGTGGTAGACCGCATTGCCGCTGAAAATCCGCAAACGCTTCTGCTGGCCGAAGCGTTCTGGCTATTGGAAGGATTTTTCGTCCGCACGCTCGGCATGCACCGTGTGTACAACAGCGCGTTCATGAACATGCTGAAACGGGAAGACAACGCCAGCTACCGGCAGACCATTAAAAATATTCTTGATTTTAATCCGGAAATCCTGAAACGATTTGTCAATTTCATGAACAATCCTGATGAAGAGCCTGCGGCCGAGCAGTTCGGTAAAGGCGACAAGTATTTTGGCGTCTGCCTGATGATGGTTACCATGCCTGGCCTGCCGATGTTCGGGCACGGCCAGATCGAAGGTTTCTACGAGAAATACGGCATGGAATACGCACGCGCTTACTGGAACGAACATGTGGACGTTGCTCTGTTGGAACGGCATCAAAGGGAAATTTTTCCGTTGTTGAAGCGAAGATACTTATTCAGCGAAGTCGAGCATTTTTACCTCTACGAAGTCCACAATCCATACGGCCATATCGAACATGATATTTTCGCGTATTCCAACCTTCGCGGCCATGAAAAAGTCCTGATTGTTTACAATAACAGCTATCACGGCCACAGCGGCTGGATCAAGCAGTCAGCGGGTTACCGCCCCGGCGGACAGGGCAAACCCCTGCACAAACATATTTTGGACGCCCTGCAACTCAGTCACGACGGCTGGCACCGCTTCCGCGACATGGTTACCGGACTGGAATACATCCAGTCCGCGCGGGAAATCTCACGCAAGGGTCTTTTTGTGGACCTTAAAGGTTATCAGTATCATGTGTTCATGGAATTCCAGACCATCACCGATCCTTACAGTGAATATGTTAAACTTGCCCTTCATCTTAACGGACGCGGGGTACCCAGTCTGGACTTAGCGGTATGGGAAATGCGGCTTCAGGAAGCGTTAGAGCATTATTATCACCTGATCGGCAAAGAAAGTACTTCCTTATTCGTGCAGGCCGTACAATATCCGGACAGCGATTCCTGGAACCGTCTGACAGAGATACTTGAAAAACGCCTGAGAGGTTTTGTGGTTTGCCGTCAACGGGTATTTCCCACGGATTTCTACCGACCGGGTTGCGTGGAACAAATTAAATCGGGCGTTGAAGAAATGTACACGTTTTTTACCGGCCCGGACTATACGAATTTACGCGCCTCTCACGCCTATAAACGCATCCTTCGCTCGTTTGATACATTTGATGTGCTGACGCTTGAAACCGACGAAGGGTTGCGCCGCATATACCGTCTGGCGCTGCAATACCATTTGCTTCAGATTGTTGACCAGCCGGTAGCGCAAACAATACTATGGAACAAGCTGCGCGAATTCGTGATGCATGACGGCAAAAATGAATCGCAGGCATGGAATATTTCTCAATTGATAAAAATTCTCGTTACACGGCCGGTAACCCGTCATCGCAAGCCGGTGGACTGGCCGGGATGGAACATCAAATGGCAATCTCCGGAAGTCCAGCAATACCTTTACTGTAATTGGCATAACGAGGTTCTCTGGTTCAATAAAGAACAGTTTCTCTCGCTGGTTTATTGGGCGTTTTTCGCCGTCCTTACCCAGTACACGGATATTCAACCGGGACAAACCTATCGGCATAAAAGACGATTCGCAGCCGGACTACGTCAGATGCAGACGCTTATTCAACTGGCCGAGTATGCGCAGTACAACTTTAATCTGTTCCTGAAAGCCGTTGAGGATAGAAAAATTATTTAATTCGTGTTATCAATGATATATCCAACAAAGATACCATGCTGGCCCAGGTTCTGAGCGCAACAACCTACGGCATTGACGCCTATATCGTTAAAGTCGAGGCCCATCTGGAAGGTGCCGCGCCTTATTATATTACCGTCGGTCTTCCGGATGGCGCAGTTAAGGAAAGCAAGGAACGCGTGAACGCGGCCATCAAGAACTCCGGTTTTATGTTTCCGTTCAAGCGGATTACCATCAATCTGGCGCCGGCGGATATCCGCAAAGAGGGCTCGGCGTTTGATCTGCCGATTGCTATTGGCATACTTGCGGCGCATGAGCAGGTTCGGCGGGAATTGCTGGACCGGTATATCATTCTTGGAGAACTGGCGCTCGACGGTACGGTACGTCCCGTGAACGGCGCGTTATCCGTAGCGGTTAAAGCCAAAACGGAAAATCTTCGCGGAATCATTCTCCCGGCGGCCAATGCCGGCGAAGCCGCTATGATGGATCATCTCGACGTGTTACCCGTGGCCTCGCTTCAGGAGGCCTGCGCTTTTCTTAATGGCGATATTGAAATAAAACCCCATCGTGTGGATGTTCAGCAGTTGTTCAGCCGACACGACCATTACGGTATAGACTTTCAGGACGTCAAGGGACAGGCTCACGCCAAACGGGCGCTCGAAATATCGGCCGCCGGCGGCCATAACATCATTATGATCGGACCGCCGGGCAGCGGCAAAACGATGCTGGCTAAACGCCTCCCGACAATTCTGCCAAACCTTACGATGGAAGAGGCCCTGGAAACCACAAAAATCCATTCCGTTGCCGGCCTGCTTCCACCGAATAACCCTCTGATTACCACGCGCCCATTCCGATCGCCCCATCACACGATATCCGACGCCGGGCTCATCGGCGGCGGGCATATTCCTAAACCCGGCGAAGTCAGCCTTGCGCACGGCGGCGTATTATTCCTGGATGAACTGCCCGAATTCAGAAAGAACGTCCTTGAAGTCATGCGCCAGCCGCTGGAAGACGGACAGGTCACAATCAGCCGCGCGGAAATCTCCCTCACTTACCCCTCGAACTTCATGCTGGCCTGCGCCATGAATCCTTGTCCCTGCGGCTATCACGGCGATCCTTCCAATAAATGCACCTGCACTCCACCTATTATTCAGCGATATATATCGAAAATCTCCGGACCATTACTGGATAGAATAGACATTCATATCGAGTGTCCTTCCATCAATTACCAGGAATTATCCGGTGAAACCGTCGGGGAATCTTCCGAAACCATCCGACAGCGCGTCATGAAAGCCCGCTGCATTCAGACAGAACGTTTCAAACCTCTACGGGAAAACGGAAAGCGCTTGTTCTGCAATGCCGACATGGAAACCCAGCAGATACGGCAGTTTTGTAAAATTGACCACCGTGGTTCGGAACTGATGAAAATGGCCATCACCCGTCTTGGCCTGTCCGCACGAGCGTATGACCGTATCCTAAAAGTCGCCCGCACCATTGCCGATTGCTCCGACTCATCCGATATAAAACCCGAACATATCAGCGAAGCTATTCAATACCGCAGTCTCGACCGGCAGTTAAGCTGGTAATGGATCTGTTATCCGACAAAAAAACTTTCTTTATTTTTTAATATACCGCATCAATGTTTTTTTCTGTAACCGACCGATGTTGATACGGTAATAATTGCCATCACGGATCTTGTGGTAAATCATTTTTTAAAGACTTCCAGCGTAATAAATCGTATCCATTCTCTGCGTTTCGTTGGAGAATACCTGTTTTTTGTGATGCAATATTAAATAAACATTTACAGAATACAGGACTTCCACCCTGCATGTATAGCAGAATATGCAGCAAGGGTATTATAATTCCTGCCGCAGACGTGTATAAAACCGGTTAAACCGGATATCGGGGGATGTTGGATGCTTTATTCCTTCAGCTCACCGTTTATCCAGTTTCAGTTTGGCTGTAAAAATCTTTTTATCACGTACGATTTCCAGATTGATCACATCGCCGACACGAAGATCATCGCCGAGAATGACTTTCTGGATGTCGTAATCGTTGTTGACGGGCTGATTATTAATTTTCAGAACCACATCGCTGATTTTCAGCCCGGCTTTTTCGGCGGGCCCATTCTTGAAAATCTCGGCAATCACAACCCCGCTGACCTGCGAAAGGCCTAAATACTGAGCAATCATGCGGTCTACGGACTGGTATGTGAAACCCATTGTGAAATTGCGGTCCACGGCTCCGGTTTTTTTAAGGTCCGGTAGGATACGATCGACGCGGTTGATGGGGATGGCGAATCCGATACCGATGCTGGTTTTGCCCTGCCCGGAACCGCTGTAAATAAACGTGTTGATGCCGATGACTTCGCCCATGGCGTTGACGAGCGGGCCGCCGCTGTTACCGCCGTTGATTGCGGCGTCCGTCTGAATCATATTCTGGTACACATGCTCGCCGTCCACAAGCCCGAAATCGCGCCGTGTGGCGCTGATGACGCCTACCGTCACCGTCGGCTGATTGTTGATGTCAAACAACCCAAACGGGTTGCCGAGCGCCACAACCCATTCCCCCATGATAATATCGTCCGAGTCTCCGAATTTAAGCGGCGTGATTTTTTTTTCCGGCTGGATTTTCAGCAGGGCGATATCCGTTACGCGGTCAAGCCCGACGATCTGCGCCGGATATTTGGAACCGTCGGTCAGGGTCACTACAATTTCGATGGCGTTTTGTACCACATGCTCATTCGTCAGGATATAGCCGTCTTCCGAAATGATAAAACCCGAGCCAAGCCCCTTTACTTTATCGTAATAACGATATTTCGGGAAAAATTGGCTGAAAAATTCGTCGTTAAAGAATGAATTGGTGTACGAATATTCTTTCATGCTGACCACGTTAATACCGACGATCGACGGTACCACTTTTTTAATGGCGCGTGTCAGGGCATTCTGCCGTGAAGTGGAAACATCCTGACCGTACAACCATTGAACGGTTGACAGCATGAGCATAAATAAAATCAAGCTTCGGTGTAACGTCGGCATAATTATTCCTTACTTTATAGTGAATGCATTATTACCGGAATACGTAAATCGTTTTTAGTGTTAAAAAAAAAAGGCAGCAACCTAACTGCCTTTTCGTTTATAGGCAATTAACACATTTATTTTCCCGATTTGACCTTTTCCCAGTCAGCCAGGAAATTTTTTATACCGATATCGGTCAGCGGATGTTTGATGAGTTGGTCAATGACTTTAAACGGCATGGTACAGACGTCGGCGCCGATTCGGCAAGCCTCCACGACATGCATCGGATGGCGGACGCTGGCTACCAGCACCTGCGTTGGATAACCATAATTACCGTAGATCGTGCAGATATCTTCGATCAGTTGCATGCCATCGGTGCTGATATCATCCAGCCGGCCGACAAACGGACTGATAAACGTTGCGCCGGCTTTGGCGGCCAGCAACGCCTGCGAAGGAGAAAAACAGAGCGTAACGTTGGTCTTAATGCCCTCCGATGTCAGTTGTTTACAGGCCTGCAGTCCGGGTTTGATGAGCGGCAGTTTAATCGTGATATTATCATGAATTTTCGCGAGTTCGTGGGCCTCTTTCATCATGCCCTCAAAGTCCATACTGACAACTTCGGCGGATATCGGGCCATCAACAATTTTACAAATTTCCTGCAACAATTCCTTGAAATCCACTTTGCCTTCCTTTGCTACCAGCGAAGGATTGGTCGTTACGCCGTCCAGAACGCCCATAGATGCCGCTTCGCGAATTTCATTGAGATTCGCCGTATCAATAAAAAATTTCATAAAACCTCCTTTTAAGATTTATTTGCCATTGTTTTCAAGATACTGGTTCTGGTTATTTAATGCAAATAAAAAACTTTCATGTCCTATAGCCGTCTTCCATATAACGTGTATTCGCTTCAAGGATTTCAATCCATTTGAATATAACGATAGTTATGATGTTTGATTGGAAAAGTAAATTTCTAATACCTTGCATAATAATTTTTTTTTTATAAAATTATCTTGTTCAAATCTTGGATTGTTTTAAATCATTATTAAAAAAAATAATTATTCATTTTTTCGGAGGGTTACCTTTATGGTTATAAAAGAAAAAGCAAACTCGAAACCGCCGGAACCGAAAAAGGAATCTCTTGCAGTCCGCTGGTTACTGAAGCTGATTTTTCCTGTTTTGTTGTTTATTGCATTTCTGATTTTTGCATTCATCGAATGGCGTAACGATTACCACGCTCCGAAGGCCACTGTTCGCACGCTCATTAAGGGCATACAGAACAATCCGAGCGATTTGTTAAATAACGACCATTTTGATTTTAGCAATGACCTGATTGAGGACCTTGGCAAAGAAGTATATAATTCCTACGTCAAAGTGGATCGGGAAGGGAATAAGATCTATCAGCAGGCCCAGTACCTTGTTCGTACCGCAGGCCGGAAAGCATACGCGGAACTGTCCAAGGAAGAAAAGGAAGAGGTTGATAACAAAAGCAAGCGTCTGTATATGGTACAGACTTTTTACGGAGAAGCTAAAAAAAGCAATCCGTCCCTGGTAGACAGCGCTACCCTGGCCGATGATATCGAAAGGGAGAATTATCTTTTTAGACACGGGCTCTCGGCGCTTAAAGAAGACGAAAAGGCGCTGATCGGCAACACCAAACGCAGCGATTTTGTTAAGAACAAAAAACAGTTCATCAAAGACGAAACTAAAAAAACCAGCGCCAAAGCCGCCGAGCGGAAATACGCCGCCATCCTGAAACTGTATAGCAAGATTGCCGCTGCCGGTAGAAAGGAACTGATTAAACAGTTTGCTATCATTGAAAAAACCGGCGCGGCCAAATATAACGCCCTGCCACGCATCCGGCGCAATGAAATCGAAAACCGCAGTTATAATGAATTTATTTACACCGAGGGCTATAAAAGCGTCATTGAGGACATCATGGAAGGGCAACCGGACCGATACAACCTGACCAAATACAACGCCGAAATATTTCTGAACGAAACCAAAGGCATGGAATTCCGCTATGCGGAAGGCCTGAAAAACACCGACCAACGCACCGTAAAAATCCTCGAAAATTTTGATTATACCGCCGGTGTGGAAATCAAGAAGAACTATCACCGTTTTATTAACCAGGCAGGGCTGAAGCAGTTATTCTGCACATTTCGTGAAACCCTCAGCCAGCAGCCCTTTGAAATGGGACGTATGACATACCGTTCTTTTGATACCGCTCTTCTGCATAATGATATCGCCGAGGTCGAAACCAATCTCGGAACCTTCACGTTAAAACTGAGAAACGGCGACTGGTACATCATCAATTACCAATAACCTACAACCCAATCCGGAGTTATACATCATGATCGGTTTAGATATATTCTTAGGCGTGCTGATACTGACGGCCATTTTCATTTTTATTTACAATTTTATAGGGTTTCAGCAAGAACGTCCCATAGCCACCCTGTATCCTGAAGAGAAAAGCATTGACACGCTCAAGACGCAATTGATTTTTGACAAACAGGAAACCACGCTTACCAACCGCCGGCTTTTTCAGGTCCAGAAAAAATGGCTTTTCTCGCGAAATATATTCACGTTTATGGATCTGGAGGAAATTACCGCGATTTCTCTTTCGGAATTCCTAAATTTCATTATTTTTTTTATCGGCGTCATCGTATCCTTTATATTCATGCCCCTGGGTTATATACTTATCCTTTACGGGCTGGTAAATCACATGCTTCGTCTGACGGTATATTCCACACAGAAAAAAATCAAAATCACATCCTCACTGGCTGATAAAGACAGCTTCCGTTCTTTTATTACCAACATTCAGACCTACGCATTTAACGTAAAAAACAAAATCAGCGCGCCGGTTTCCGGCACCGTAGTAACGGAGAACACGCCTTCTAAGGATTTCAAACTGGGTCATGCGGTGATCCTAACCATCATCCTGTATTTTATCGCGGGAATACTTCAGCGCCTCACGGAAGGATCCATAAAATTCGACGACATCGTATTTTTCCCCCTGTACCTGGCCATTCCCCTGATTGTGGGTTACCGGAACGGCGCCTGGACAGGTTTCAAGACTGGTTTTTTCGGATTCCTCACCCTTTTCACGCTGATTTTTCCGGTCCCGTTTTTGGCTTTGGGAAAATCGGTTTTTATCTGGGAATATCTTGCGGGTTTTCTGATGCTGACCATGGGCGGGATGATTTGCGGTATACTGCGGTATGTATGGACCGGTATTCCGGTACTCGCCGCCTGGCTGGTATTTCTGTATTTTTACCGCAACGATTCGATTTACGACATGAACACTTATTTACAACTGTCCATAGCCGGATTTATCTATACGCTGATAGCGGCCATTTTCGGGAAAAAGAAAGACGAAAAAAAATAAACGGTAATCTTATTTAATCAACATCATTTTTCGCACGGCTGTATAACTGCCAGCCGTTAAGCGGTATAGGTATAATCCGCCGGCAACTGTGGAACCCTGGTTGTCACGACTGTCCCAGTTAACCGTGTACACGCCTTTCCCCTGCCATTTACTCACTAGCGTTCTCACTTCCTGACCGAGCGCGTTGTAAATCTTCAGCGATACCAAACCATTCTGTGGCAGATCGTATTGTATCGCTGTACCGCCGTTAAACGGATTGGGATAATTCGGATAAAGTTTGTAGCGGGAGGGTATAACCGCCGGCGGGAGTTCGGGATCGTCATACCGTACGTTCAGACCGCGTACGGACTGAATAAATGACTCGTAGGTACGGCCGTTAATAAATGCGAAACGGACCGTGTCCCGAACCGTATCGGTTTTCGACGCCGGAATGATGTCGCCAAGATTAACAATCCAGTATACGGTAACGTCGGTTTTCTGGTAGAGCGGATTAAAACCGGGATTTTGTATCGTGGTATACAGATAGGTATCCAGATCAGCAAACGTCCGACCGATTTCATTAACCGTCTGATGCATCAGGCGCAGATTGCCCGCGCTATCGGAGAGCCCGCCGCCAAGATACCGTATCCCGCTGTAAAATACCGAACCGGTGTCCGGGTGATCAAAAACGTAAACCGCTTTGACTGTATCATCGGCAAAATAACCGCAACTGTCGTCCGTGTAACCGCTCAAACTGCTGCCGATATCGCCATCATACCCCAGCATTAACCGGAAATGGCTGAACCGCACCGTATCCGTATCATTTCTGCGATAAAATTCAAACACAAGGCTCAGATAAATAATATGGCCGCTGTCTTTATAGGCATACTGTAACTGACGGATTCGCAGATTGGATTCCCGGCCCGGAAGGGAAAAGGTAATCATTTGTGAATCGATTCGGGTATTGGAAATTTTCGGCGAACGGGCTATAAAACGGAACGTATTGCTGTCTCCGGGAAAGCGTCGGGCATTCGTTCGGCCAACGGAACTGTGATACGTTCGCAGAGTATCCAGTTCATCGTAAGCTACGGCAAGAAATCCCTGATACAGCCCGTTGGAGTATAACATCCCTTTCATGGTATGCTCACGGAACTCGGCAGAACGCACGGTGTCATATCCCAATGCAACAACCCCCGTAGAAACCGTATTCATACCGGACATAGCGGACCTGAATAGATTAACCGTTTCTTTCATAGGATCCCGGCCGGCGATAGCCACCAGAACTGTGGCCGATATGAGCCATAGATAAAAAACTATCGAATGTTTTTTGAATAATTTCGTCATGGTTTATTTATCGGAAATCTATGGGCTTTGGATAGGTTGTATCCCTGGCCTCGTACTTTGAGGCACATTTGGTCTGTATTGAACGGGCCTCAAAAACGCCGCTTCGTTTGAGCCGCCCCTCGGCAACGATTTCCGCGCCTTCTTTGAACATATCCGGGAGGGGATTTTTTCCGACGTAGATTACTTTGACCGAAGCCCCATTACGTTGCATGGCAAACTCCACCACACCGGCGCGGTTTAATGAGCCCGGCGTCACCTGACCGTTGATTTTTAAAGGGGTTTCATACGCTTCATCACCGAGGCCGGATATTTCATCGACAAACAGATAATAGGCGGTACTTCCGCTAAAGCCCCGGTAACCTAGAAAAATAAGCGTAAGCGCCAGAACGCTTCCGCCGATGTAAAACTTCAGTCGGTTATCATGCATGCCTGTCCTTTCGTGATCGTAATATAACTTACGGAAAAATTAAAATCCACGATTTTATGGTTGTCCGGACGGAGGCTGCGTGCGGTCAATATAAAGCGTGGTAACCATGTCGCCGGTGACGTTAACGACCGTGCGTCCCATATCGAGTATGCGGTCCACGCCGAGGATGATACCGATGCCTTCCGGGGGCACGCCGACGGACTGCATGACCAGCACGATCATCGGCAGCGAACCTCCCGGAATGCCCGCGGTTCCTATCGCCGTAAGAACCGTCATCACAATCACCAGCGCCTGCTGGCCTGCAGAGAGATCCACGCCGAAGATCTGCGCGATAAAAAGCACGGTAACGCCTTCATAAAGCGCTGTGCCGTTCATATTGATGGTTGCTCCCAACGGCAGAACGAATCCTGTAATATTCGGCGATACCTTCAATACCTCCTCGGTCACACGGATTGTTGTCGGCAAGGTGGCGCTGCTCGAACTGGTTGAAAACGCCGTTACCAGTACCGATTTTACGGCTTTATAAAAATACCAGGGTCCGGTCCGTGCAAAAAGCCTCAATATAACGGAATAAGTAAGGCCCATGTGTACCGCATAGCCAATAAAAACGATAATCACATACATACCCAGCGGTTTCAGGATACTCAGGCCGAAACGGGCGGCTATGCCGAAAACAAGGCACGGCACGGCATACGGCGCAAAACGCATCGCCATATCCACAATGCGAACAGAAAACTCGTACCCCGCCGACAGGCCCCGCTTAACGGATTCCGTGAGCGTCGGTGAAAGCCGCATCAGCATCGCACCGAACAGAAACGCGAACAGGATGGTCGGCAGCATCTGCATATCCACGATGGCGCGCAGGATATTTTTCGGCATCAGCATATCCAGAAATGTCATCAGGTTGATATGGATTCCCCTGCTGGTCGTAATAACCTGACTGGAGGTTTCGCCGTACTTTTCCATCAGGCGGGCCTGTGTCTGCGGGTCGAAACCCCGGCCGGGTTCAAATGCCTGCACCATCACCATGCCAATCAGCACCGCCAATACCGTGAGCACGATAAACATAGCCATTGTTTTTAAACCGGTACGGCCCAGCGAATGCCTGCCGCCCAGGTTGGCAACGCCCAGCGACAGCGAGGTAAAGACCAGCGGCACAACAATCATGAACAGCAGGCGCAGGAATACCTGTCCGACGGGATCGGTCAGGTTGATAATCGTGGTTTCAAGCACAGTCGCATCCCAGCCGGCCGCTTCAAACAGCAGGTTTGCCCCAATACCGGCGACCAGACCAACAACCAATCCAAACAGAATTTTTGTATGCAATGCCATGGGAATAATTTATTAAAAAAAATAACAGAATAAATAAAAAAGGGAAGAACCCGGTTCTTCCCTTTTTTAGCGCTAACTAATTTCTAAATTAGTTGGTTGTAAACGTACCGGTCTGCATCACGACGCCGGAGGGGCCGACAATCTCGGCTTTCCACTCGCCTTTCTGTCCGTTGATTTTCTTATAGGAATAGGTACGCATGGAATTATACTTGATATCCAGCGGTACTTCACCCGCCGCTACATTGTTCAAATACCATTTCACGGTAATTTGCTGGCCTTCGCCGCCGGTAACACGCATCCAGCAGTACACCGCTTCGACGGACGCGTCAAATGTGGTCGCTTCGCCGACCACTTCGTTGTTTTCCACACCGGTACCGAATTTCATATCGACAACTTTAACCGTGCCGTCTGCAACGCCCGATACCGAGCCGCTGGTTGATTTGGCTCCGGAATCCGAACCTCCGGCCACGCTGAATTCACCAGACTGCAGTACTTTGCCGTCCTCGTCGACCACTTCCACTTTGTAATTACCGCCGTTGCCGTAAATCGTCTTGAACCCATACGTTCTCATCGAATTATAGGTTATTTCCAACTGCACGGAGGACAAAAAAACGTCGTTGTTATACCATTTCAGCGTAATCGTCTTGCCTTCGCCGTTGAGCACTTTCAGCCAACAATACACTTTTTCCACATCATTGGGAAACGTATTCGATTCTCCAACAATCTGATTGTTTTCCACGCCGGTACCGAATTTCATCGCGTCAATTGTAATCTGCGCCTGGGCCATATTCGCCATAAAGATAAAAGCGAATAAAAATAACCCCATCTTTTTCATACATCACCTCTTGTTTGGTTATCATGAATTATTGTTTAGATGACTTACTATAAACTATAAAGTTATTCAAAAATTTAAAAAAATCAAGATTTTTTTATAAATTTATAAATAACAAAATATTACCGTATTTATCCTTAATATTTCTACACCGTGAATGAATTTTTATTTTATTCACATCTTTTTATTTTATTCACATCTTATTGTATGTATCTTATTGTATGTCCGAATTGGCATTGGGTTATTATTTTGTAAAAATTTTCAGGATATATGTCCTGTTTGTTTTCTCTTGACTTCGTTCTGTTTTTGATAGTATATTTACGGGCCTTTTTATTACAGGCATCTATTAAATACCTAACATATTAAGGTTAAGAAAAAATGCAGATTAAAGTAAACGCCGCGCAGTGTACCGGATGCCGGTTATGCGTTCAGATTTGCGCGATTGAAAAATTCAGTGAAGTCAACCCTAAAAAATCCCGACTGCGTGTTGACTCGTTTTTCCCTGAGCCCGGCACGTATCGCCCCGTGGTCTGCACGGAATGCGGCGCCTGCGCAGAAGCTTGTCCTACGGGAGCCATTCAGAAGAACGCCGAAGGAATTCTTCAGGTTGTAGCCGACGCATGCACCGAATGCGGCGCCTGTATTACCGCCTGTCCCGAAGGCGTCATGATGCAGTGGAAGCAGGGAATACCCTATAAATGCGATTTTTGCTGGAAATGCACTGAGGTATGTAATACCGGCGCGTTAATTAAAGTACTATAAGGAGACGACCATGATCTACGGTTTTGGCGGGCAGGAGGTCCGCATCAACGTATCCGATAAATCCGTTTCAAAAAATAATCTGAACCCGGATTTTGCACGACAGTGGCTTGGCGGCCGGGGTTTTATCTGCAAAGTGCTCTATGACGAGGTTCCGCGCTCGGTAAAGGCCTTCGATCCTGAAAATCTGCTCGTTGTGAGTCCCGGGATACTCTCCGGTCATTTTGCGCCGTCGGGCAGCAAGTGCTGCTTCGGAGCGGTGAGTCCTTTGTCCAACGGCCACGGTGATTCTACGGTTGGCGGGCATTTCGGACCGGAGTTGAAGTTCGCCGGCATAGACCTGCTGATCATCAAAGGCATTGCGGAAACGCCAAGTTATATTTATATCGATGATGATACCATCGAAATCCGAGACGCCGCAAAATACTGGGGCAAGGGTTCGATGGACGCTGAAAAAATGCTGAAAGAGGATCTGGGCGAAGACTTTCAGATAGTGACCATTGGCCCGGCCGGCGAAAACTTAGTTACCTGCGCCTGTATTTCGCATGATTACGGTCGGCAAGCGGGACGTTGCGGCGTGGGCGCGGTCATGGGTTCCAAGAAAATCAAAGCCATTGCCGTCCGCGGAACAAAATCACTGCCGGTGTATGATTTACAGAAGACGAAGGAAGTGAATCTCGCAATTATTAAACGGACGAGCGTTCACCCGAATATGGAACCCTGGCAGAAATACGGCACGGCCATGTTTGTCAGTTGGTCGAACAACAACGGCGTGTACCCTACCCGTAATTTTCAAACGACTTACATGGAAAACAACGAACAACTGGACGGTCCGGAACTGGTGGACAAACTGCTGGTTAGCCATAAGGCCTGTTTCGGCTGTTGGATGAACTGCGGAAAATATTCCAAAGTTACTCTACCCGGAAAACCTACCGTTTATGTCGAAGGGCCGGAATACGAGACGAACGCGCTGTGCGGCGGCAATTGCGGATTTGAACGGATTGATGAAGTCGCCTACAACAACTGGGTCTGCGACAACCTTGGGCTGGATTCGATGACCGGCGGCGGGCTCGCGGCTTTTGCTATGGAATGTTATGAAAAGGGCCTGATCACCAAAGAACAGCTTGAAGGTCATGAGATGCGGTGGGGCCATGTGGAAGATTTCGAGCATTTTCTGAATATGGTTACATACCGCCGCGGTATCGGCGACTGGTTTGCGGACGGGCTGGTGCCGGCGTCAAAAAAAATCGGCGGCGGCTCCGAGAAATTTGCCGTGCAGGTCAAAGGTCAGGGGATGAGCGGCTACGACGGCCGTTTTGCCCCGGCGATGCTTCTGGCTTATATGACCGCGGATATCGGCGCCCACCACAACCGCGCCTGGACCATCACCCTCGACGATGACATCGGCCGCGACGTCGTTAAAGGCAAGGCGAAACTCGTCGTGTATCTGCAGCACATCCGGCCGTTTTTCGATACCGTATCGGTTTGCCGGCTCTTTTGGGGCGAAGTGGACGTTACGCCGGAAGAACATATCGACGCGATCGTCATGGCCACGGGATGGAACGACTTCACGCTGGAGGAGGCCATGCGTACGTCCGAACGGATATGGAACCTAAACCGGGCGCATTTTCTTGAGCGCAACAGCGCGGTCAGTAAAAACGGCCGCACCTTTGATTATCCCAACGCCCGGTTCTATGAAGAAGCCGTGCCCACCGGCCCCGGCAAAGGCGCTAAACTCACATTGGAACAATTAGACCTGATGCTCGACGAATATTACGAAGCGCGCGGATGGGGAAAAAACGGCAATCCTTCCCGGGAAGTGCTGACCGACCTTAATCTGACAGAGGTCGCGGCCAATCTCGAAAAAGCCGGAATGCTGGGAACCCTGATTTCCCCATTGCCCAAAGTACGCGGCGAACGTTACAAACCGAAGGCTTTCTGATGACCATCTATTTCAAGGGCGGCGGTCTGCTCAAAGAATACCTAAAACCCGACGTGGACGCCTACACACGTAAAGTCGAGACCACGCAGGGTAAAACCATCAGAGAAATTATGGAACAGATTAACCTGAAACCCTCTCTGGTTTCCATGGCAATCCTTTCCGGCAAAGTAATACCCATGAGTTATATGCCTTCAGAGGGAGACATCATCACTCTTCGCCCGCCGGTACAGGGGGGATAACTTACATTAAAATTTTAGTTAATTCTTTTAAGTGTGATTGTTTTAACCTCATAAAATGCAGACCCGATACGCCAGACAAATTGCGATTCCCGGATGGGGTGAACAAGGTCAGAATACTTTGTCGAAATCCACGGTTGTGGTTGTCGGCGCCGGCGGGCTGGGATTCCCCGTACTGTCCTATCTGACGGCTGCCGGTGTGGGACGCATTGTTCTGTTTGAATATGACACGGTCAACGAAACCAATTTAAACCGGCAATTACTTTATACGATGAACGCAATCGGCCAGCCGAAAGTTCAGAAGGCCATTCACCGTTTGACAGAAATGAATCCGCATGGGCAGATGATACCGGTGCCGGAGCCATTCAGTGATAATAACGCCGGACGTTACCTGCCTGACGCCGATCTGATCATTGACTGCGCGGATAATTACGAAACGCGTCTGGCCATCGCACGGGCCGCACACCGCTACCGTAAAACCATGGTCCATGGGGCTGTTGCGGGTTTTCTCGGCACCGTCGGTACATTCAACAGCGGATACGGACCTTGTTTTCAATGCGTATATCACGAAAAAACCGACGTTTCGCCCCCGCCCGTTTTCGGCGCCATGGCCGGTATCGTCGGCTCGATACAGGCCACAGAGGCCATTAAAATCCTGATTAATTACGGTAACATCGTTTACAACCAAATTCTCACAATCGATATGGAAACCGGACAATTTGAACGGGTCATGATTTCCAAACGGGAGCCGTGTCCGGTATGTTCGTAAAAATTATCCGACAAGATTTAAAAATGACACTTTGTTGGTATTCTTATTCACTTTACGCCGGGAGATAGCCATGAACGTTAAAGGAACCGCATTTATTTCACGCAAGGAACAAATCATTCACACATTCGGCCTTGAGAAATGGATTACCTTTTACAAGCATATCCAAAGTAAAGATACGTATTTTGGAACGGAACCTTCTCCGGTCGCCCTCATTCCAATAAAGTCTTTTTTGCTGATGAACGACGAAATAATTAATGAATTTTACGGCGGCAAGAATGATGTTTACTGGATATTCGGGGAGAAATCGGCGGCCTGGGCGCTAACAGAAGGTCCTTACAAAATATTTATGACGAGCAAAAATCTGAATTCATTCATCGACAAAACCATGCCCATGGTCTGGTCTACGTATTATACCGAAGGGAAAATGTTCGGCGTTATCGATAAGAAAACGATTCATGTACACATACAGGGGATCACGACGCCGCATATCTATTTTGAATATACCACAATGGGCTTTGTTAAAAAAGCTCTGGAATTGTACGGCCTTAAGAACGTGCGGCATGAATGCCTCAGCGGATATAGTTCAGGTAAAGAAGAAATACATTACTTGTTTCATTTTGAGTAATCGAACCTGACAGTCACGCTTTTACCGATGTTTTATCGGCCATAAACACCTTGCGGCCTCGTCGGCGCTGGAAGTCCATTGCGGGTAAAATAGCTTTTGTCTCTGAATAATTATGTTAATTATTTGATATTGAGTGTTTTTTTTATTAAAATAAAAATATACGCAAGTCTTAAAAAACCTGATTATAAATTAACTGTTAAGAGGCCGCATCATGAAAGCGTCACAGAAGGTTTTATTTGTGGATGCATGGACGGGATACTACAAAGTTAAACGGTATCCTATCGGCGATTATTTCGGACCGGTGGACTTAGGCATTCACATATCGGATAATTATGACACTCTGAATTTCGGCGTGGGCCTGCTGGCCGGGTCGATTTTTCCCGGGTCAAACCGCCTGATTTTTTCCGGATTTTCCCCTTGCTGGCGGGGGTTCTATATATCCTCGATGGGCGGCGCCGGATTGGTCTTTGACAATCTCGGTATCAATATGGTCAGTCTCGTGCGGCGAGCTTCCAAACCGTCGATTCTCTACCTGAACCGTAATCACGGCGAGGAAATTGAGGTCGAATTACTGCCTGTGGATATCAACGAAATATGGAATTCCGGCCGCAAAGGCATCTACAGTCTGATGGATTACACTTACGAGAAATTCGGCGCACGGTATGAAAACGATCCGCGTATCTTAGCCACCGGGCCAAGCGCGATGAAGACAGATTTTGGTGCTATCGGGTCGGTGCCGATTGTCAAGAAAAAAATGACGTTCATTGACACGTGGGCGGGCCGCGGCGGCTTGGGCTCCAAGATGGTTCAGGACCATGGCATTGTCGCGATCATTTACGGCGGGACGTTCCTCGAAGAAGACTTCCGCGACCGTAAAGTGGCCGACGAATGGTTTGAGCATAAATACAATCAAAAACTCGCCGCCAAGGATTTTGAGAGCACAACCAAATACCGCTTTGACCCGAAATTCGGCACGGGCGGCACGCTCGGCGTGAATTACGCCACGATCAAAGGGCGTATCATTGCATTTAATTACCGTTCTATATACGATACGGAAGAACAGCGGCTTTCGATGAACGAAAAATATATCCTGAACCATTACCTAAAGCAATTTAACGAGGAAACCATCGCCACCAAACAGCAGGCCACCTGCGGTGAGCCTTGCGCCGCCGTATGTAAAAAGATGCGGGGCGAATACAAGAAGGATTACGAGCCCTATCAGACCATGGGGCCTCTGTGCGGAATTTTCGATCAGCGGGCCGCAGAGAAGCTTAATCATTACTGCGACATGAATGGCTTCGACGCTATCAGCGGTGGCGGCGTTCTGGCATGGCTCATGGAACTTCTTCATGAAAACATGCTTACCAAAGAAGATCTTGGAGTGACCCGCATGCCCAAGTTCGATCTGGAAAATTTTGACGTGGTAAACGATTCCATGAACAACGCAGAACTGGGGGTCGAACTGATCGACGCGATTCTCGAAAAGCGCGGTATTATTGACTTCTCCCAGGGCGTACGAAAATGGGCACGGAAAGTCCATAAGGATAAAGGCGTTAAAATCATCGACCGGTTCGTCTATACCGCCTTCGGACGCAAGGGATGGATGGTGCCTAACCAGTACTGGACACCCGGAGCGCTCGCGCCCATGGCCATTATGGGTAAATACTACATGCATTACGGCAACGACTTCCTGCCTCCCCGTGAGCTGGGACGCAAGTGTGCGGACCGGATGAAAAAAGAATTTTATCTGGACAATCTGGGGATATGCCGCTTCCACCGCGGATGGGCTGAAGACATGGTTCCCGAAATCATCGAGTCGCTCTACCAGCAGAAAGAAAAATTCCTTTCAGCCATCACCGTGACGGCCAGCCGCATCAACAGCCGGAACGCCTCGGTATTCTGGGAATCGGAGCGCAACTTCGATTTTGTTCATACGTTCCTCAAACGTACAAAGGAAGTGGATAAAGTTAATCATCCGGAACTGGACCATTGGATTGCGGAATTCGACAAGAATAAACGCGAAGCGGGATTGAATTTCTGGTTTGAAATGCTAAAAGGCATTCACGAATCGCTCCGTGATTTCCAGTAGCCGGTAAAACGGACATCATACTGACTAAAGCCTGCCTGTTGCTGAGGCAGGCTTTTTTGTAAAAAAATCGCTTGTATTTCAACGCAAGGGCGGTTATTATTAGCATCAATTTTTTAAAAACAGAACGGGTATGGCAGAAAGACTTTTCCTTATAGACGGCATGGCTCTCGCGTACCGCGCGTATTTTGCATTTATTGCCAATCCGCTGAAAAACTCCAGGGGAGAGAATACCAGCGCGGTATACGGTTTCACCACCGCCCTGCTTAAAATCATGAATGACGAAAAACCGGATTATATAGCCGCAGTATTTGACACGGCCGAACCCACGTTCCGTCATAAGGAATATAAGCCGTATAAAGCCACGCGCGAAAAAATGCCGGAAGATATGGCGCCGCAACTGGAGTATTTAAAATCCGTCAGCGAAGCCATGCAGGTGCCTGTCATTGAAAAGCCCGGTTTTGAAGCCGATGACCTCATTGGTACGCTGGCGCTTCGAGCGGCCGAACAGTCGGTGGAAGTCTTCATGGTTACCGGCGATAAAGATTTCATGCAACTCATCCGGCCGATGATACGGATGTACAATCCCATGAAAAGCGGCACCGCGCCGGAAATCGTGGATGAGGAAGGCGTTCGGAATCGATTCAGCGTGAGGCCCCATCAGATCACGGATATTCTTGCGCTCATGGGCGACGCGTCGGACAATATTCCCGGCGTTACCGGCATCGGCGAAAAAACCGCGGTTAAACTGATTCTGCAATACGAGAATATTGAAAATCTTTATGCGCACACCGACGCTATTAAAGGTAAACTAAGGGATAACCTGATTCACGACAAAGAAAACGCTTTTTTATCCAAGCATCTGGCTACAATCCGCACGGACGTCCCTGTCGAAATATCACTGGAGCATTTGCGCTCACGAAAACCGGATTATAAAAAGCTGATTCCTATCTTAAATACTCTGGAATTCAAATCTCTGGCACAGAAAATTTCCTCCGCTGAGACCGACCCGGATTTGCTGGCGGAGGTTCCGGCTGAAGAATCCTTAAAAAATATCAACAATACCAATCACCAATACACCGTTATTGAAACAGCGGAACGCCTTCAGGAATTATGCCAAAGGCTTGAAAAAACCGACCATTTAGCCTTTGACACCGAAACCACATCCGTAGATCCGATGCAATGCGACCCGGTTGGATTATCAATTAGTTATTCCCCGCATGAAGCCTATTATATTCCGTTTAATCGGGAATTATCCCCAAAGGTAATCGTTTCCACGCTGCGGCCTCTGCTTGAGAACCGCCGAATAGAAAAAATCGGGCAGAACATTAAATATGATTATATTGTAATGAAAAACCTCGGCGTTTCTATGCGGGGCCTATCATTGGATACCATGATCGCCGGTCACCTGTTGCGTCCGGAACGCAGTGTGAATCTTGACCAGCTGGCATCCGACTACCTGCGTTATAAAAAAATTCCCACAGAAGCACTTATCGGGAGCGGGCGGAAGCAGACGAGTATGGCCGATGTGCCTCTGCCGGTCATTGCTGATTACGCCTGTGAAGACGCCGATACCGCGTACCGGCTGGCGTTCGTTTTGAAAAACAAGCTCCGGGAACATCAACTGGAGCGGGTCTTCCGTGAAGTGGAAATGCCCCTGGTTCCCGTACTGGCCGAGATGGAGCACTACGGCGTCTGGCTGGATATTCCTTATCTGCAGACGATGTCTGTCGAATTCAGCGAGCACATGAAAACAATTGAGGAAACGATATACAACGAAGCCGGTACCCGGTTCAATTTAAACTCGCCCCAGCAACTGGGCGAAGTTCTTTTTGACAAACTGCAGATTCATAAGATGGCCGGAGAAGCGAAAATTCGCCGTACCGGCAAGACCGGACAGTATGCCACCGACGTCAGAAATCTTGAAAAATACAGAGGCCTGCCGGTAATAGACGCTATTCTCAACTACCGCCAGCTGGCCAAACTCAAATCCACCTATATCGACGGCCTGCCGCCGCTTGTTAATCCCCGTACAGGCCGCATCCACAGTACATTCAGCCAGACTGTCACCGCAACCGGGCGGCTTTCGTCGAGCAATCCGAACTTTCAAAACATTCCGATTCGCACCGAACTGGGCAGGGGCATACGCCAGGCTTTCCGCTCTCCACAGCCGGGATGGCAGATTATTTCAGCCGATTATTCCCAAATTGAACTGCGCATCATGGCGCATCTGTCGGGCGACAGCGCGCTGATCAGCGCTTTCCGTTCCGATCAGGACATTCATTTAGCCACCGCCTGCAAAGTATTCAATCTGGAACCCGACCAGGTTACACCCTCCATACGCCGCAAAGCCAAAGACATCAATTTTGGTATCATCTACGGAATTACCGCTTACGGACTGACCGAACGGGTACAAATTTCCAACGCCGAAGCTGTCAAACTGATTGACAGTTACTTTGCCACATTTCCGGATGTCAAACGGTATATTGATGATACTATTGAAAAAACCCGTCATGACGGCTATGTTACTACTTTATTCGGGCGGCGACGGTATCTTCCGGACATCCAGAATAAAAACCGTACGGTTCGACAGTTTGCCGAACGGGCGGCCGTCAACATGCCGATTCAAGGCACCGCCGCGGAACTCATCAAACTCGCGATGATACGCATCCATGATGCCTTGTCGCAAAAGAACCTTAAAACCCGCATGATCCTTCAGGTACATGATGAATTGGTATTTGAAACCCCTGAAGAGGAAATTACTATTGTTCAAACGATGATACGTGAAAGCATGGAAAACGTCCTTACGCTCAGTGTACCCCTTAAGGTGGACCTGGGTACGGGCGAAAACTGGCTTGAAACCAAGTAAATGATTAATACAACGGAGCACTTATGAAAGAAAAGAAAACAAGCGCTACACCCGACGGGAAGATATCTTCAAACAAAAAATTAATTTATTATGCGGTTGGGTTCGCAGTAATACTTCTTATGGGCTGGTTTTTCATAAAGCAGTTTGACCTGTTTTCAGGCGGTAAAACGCCAAAAACCGTCGCTCGGTTTATATCCGAAGGCGATAGGGCGCTGGTTATTGATTCCGTTGAAATGGCGCTGAATCTTTACTTTAAAGCCTTTGACATTGATGAAAGCAATCCGGACATCAGCGCACGGATTGCTGAATGCTATTATATGGCTGCCCTTAAGCACAAATTACGAAAAAATCTGGAAATGCGGAATACCATGTTTGACCAGTCTTTGTTTTACCTCAACCGGACATTTAGCCTGGCTCCCAACCACCCTTACGGCAATTACGTACTGGGCCTTCATGCTTATGACCGGAAGCAGATAGACAGTGCCCTGGCGCTTATGAGCGATGCCGATGCCCGTGGCGTAAGTACATTCATGCTTCATAACATACTGGCTGATTTATATAACGAGCGGGCCGAAACCAAAAACTGCATCGTCCAACTGAAAAAAGCGTACGAACTTCGACCGGACGATCCCAACATCCTTTATAATTTGGGAGAGGCTTATTATCGCACCGGTAATTACAGTAAAGCGGTTGACTATCAGTCCCATCTTATTAAAATCATGCCGGAAAATCTGGAATATAAGGCCAACTACGCCGCATCCCTTTGGAAGGACGGTAATGAAAAAGCGGCCAAAGAGATTTTTAACCAGATACTACAGAATCCTACCACAAAAAAACTAATGAATCATCATATCGTGGCCTGGACGCTTATTGACCGCGACGTCGATTATGAGTGGGGCCTCAAAATCGCTCATGTGGCCGAAGATCTCAAACTCGGCGATGTCACAACTATGGATATTCTGGGCTGGGGTTATTATAAAGTCGGCAACTATAGAAAAGCCGTTGAATATCTTTCCAATTCATATAATAAAGAACCTGATGCGGAAAGTAAACGGCGTCTTGAAATGGCGCAGGATAAACTCAAGGCTTCAGGCCGCTAATTGAAAAAAAGTATTCGGTAACTTTCTCAGGATTGGCGCTGCTGGTTTTTTTCAAGTATCCGTAATTTTTTTCTGACCTCTGGAATGAATATACTCCCGGGGAAACGGGTTATTATTTGTTTATAAACCGCGATAGCCGCGTTAAGGTCGCCAATCTTTTCCATTAAAATATCGCCTTTAATTTTCAAAGCCAAATCCTGTCTCGGGCTGGATGCATACTCTTCTGACAGAGTGTTTAAGTAGGCCAAAGCATCCGCGTACCGTTTCAACAAAACCGCGTTTTCGGCGCTGAGTATCAACGCATCGTCGTTAAGAGGATGCCCGGGATAGGTATTGATAAATAATTGCAACTGAGCAATACTTTCGGCATAGCGCTTTTGACGATTCAGCAAACGGGCCCTGAAATAACTCTGCAACTTCATCGAATCATTTCCGGCATCCTGTAATATCAGTAAATCCGTCAGCGCATCATTTACAAATACTCCTTGGGGCGATCGGGTAATCCGGCTCAGCCAGACGCGCGCCGAGTCAAAACGACCCAGAAACAACATGCTTTCCGCCGTCCGGTATTGTGCTTTGTCCCTGAGTTCAGGCATACGGGTCTCTTTGAAAGTGTTTTGAAAATGTTTTAGAGCCGTTTCGATTCGGTTTTGCTGAAGGTAACACTCCCCAATCATAAATTTGGATTCCCAGACATAAAAGGAATTTACATTTCTACCGGCCACGGATAAAAAACAAGCCAGCGCTTCGTCATATTGGCCGTAGGTATTAAGGTAAATCATGCCCAACCGATAACGGCTTTCAATTTCCCAGTCGGTATCCGGATATCGATCAATGATTTTTTTATAAATTTCAACGGCGCCGGATGTAAATGCAGATTCGGATATGCGAATGGAATCCTGGCGTGAGAAGGCCGCCACGGAAGTGTCTCCCATCCGTTCATAACATTTGGCCAGGCCGAGTTCAGCCTGCGGCGCCTGAGGATACAAATTAATGAAGTATGAATAGGCGCGCACGGAAACGGCGTACAAGTTATTATCAAAAAGCACCTGTGCAAAATTCAATATTTCGATACCCTGTTTCCCACTTAACCGGTCCAGACTTTTTACTTGTTCAAAAGCGCGGTCGTAATCCTGTTGCCGTATCAGAAAATCCAGCATCCAGCGTCCAACGGTAAGATCGCTGGTAATCCGGTAGTGCTCCTCCAGCGCTCTTATAACTTCGCGGTTAACTGCCGTATCGACGGGAAGCTGATACAATTGGGTGCGCACATAATTTTGGTAAGCTTTATTGTTTTCGTAATAACGCAGCATTTCCTGTGCCGCCCGGTAATATTCCTTCCGGTAGAAGTATAAGCGGCTTAATTCAAGCTGAAAGAGATTGTCCCGGTTAAGTTTTTTTCGTGCGGTCAGGTAAACGGTTGAAGCGTCTTCGAATCGCCGGTTTTCCAGGAGGAGTCCGGCCAGATAGACGTACATTTCCTGCGAAATATTTTCCGTGGCAAGAAAACGGTTAATGAGCCGTTCCGCAACCGCTGTTTTTCCGGTACGCAGGTACACATCGATCATCTCACCTAACAGAAGCAGGCTGGTTGTGTCCCGCGCATATTGTTTCTGGATAATTTTGAGACGCTCTTCATCGCGCTGAAGGAAGCGGTATAATGATTTCAGCGGTTCACTGATTCTTGCGTCTAATGAATCCGCCGCATACAATTTTTCAAGAATCTGCAGAGCTTTTTCCGGCTGGCCGTCCTGCTCGAGCGCCTTGGCCATCTTAAGCTGTTGCTCCAGGCTCTGTGAAAAAACGAAAGTCCCTCCGGAAACTGTTAATATTAAAAAAAGGAGGCTATATCTAAAAGAACATTTAATCACTCATTGTCTTTCTTTGTCTAGCTAAAAAAATTATGGAATGCCTATAACATCAATCTTACCGAGTCCGGCCTCAATGTTAATGGTCAAATCGGGATTATGGTCACGCCTTTTTTTGGAAAGGTACATTCCATTCGCGAGACTTTCAAAATAATCGGCATCAATATTTACTGAAGAAAGAAAATTATCCTGTGTGATAATCCGCGTCACCGCATCTTCAGGAATCAACAACACGGCTTTCCCCACACCGACCGATATATCCACGCGGTTGTTGTCAAATTGGGTACCGGTAAAATCAAGGCGGTAGGAACCCACGCCGCCCTGAAATTTCATCGATTCCATATTCGCGTGTCCCAATCCGTACAGATATAGTCGTGAGATGCCCGCGTCTATTTTCAGACTACGCAGACGTTCCCGGTTGGGTTTCTCGAATCGCAAAGTGATGGTACTGGCACCGCCGGACAAATAAATATCTTTTATCCGTAAATCCGTAAAGTCCATATCCCCGTTGCAGGCTCCAATATCAGCCTTCAGGAGGATCGGTATCTGCCGCGTCAGTTCCAGCGTCCAGTTCTGGTCGCCGACATTAAAAATATTGACAGACTTACTTTGCTCAATGGATACAGTCAGCGCCCCTGCGGTACCGCTCTTTTCATAACGGACTTTTGGTTCGATATTATCATTCGTCTCAACGGCGGTCAGGCGGTATAACGCGTTATCGGCGGCTTTTTTTATCCTGAGTTTACCGGAGCCGAAATCTATTTTCACTTTCAGTTCCTTCTCATCCGATAAATCTTTATGGAAGACGCGTTCCTGGGCGCTCAGGGTCACCACAAAGAGAAAAATACCCTTCCACACAAGACCGCATACATTGAGCAAACGCAGGACCGTCATGCTCAGTTTCCTTTCTCGATTTTGCCCTTAAGCCATTTATTGAGCATTTCCCGGGCTCGGAACAGTCGTGCCTTCACGGTACCAATGGGTATTTTGAGGATTTCCGATATTTCTTCATACGACAATTCCTCGGCATGACGCAGTTGAATGACGGTACGGTAATTTTCAGGCAATGCATCAATCGCCGAACGGATTAATTCGCTGCGTTCTTTTTGCAGGATTTCCCTGTCCGGATAATAGGTCAGATCAGGAATCTCATAATGGTACGTGTCGTCTTGATGGCTGACCGGCGCATCAATCGAAAACATTTGCAGCTTTTTTTTCCGCAGATGGTCGATACAGTTGTTGGAAGCGATTTTATACAACCAGGTACTGAAAGCGTACTCGTAATTGAAATGGGGCAGTGAGGCAAAGGCCTTCATAAAAGCCTCCTGCACCAGATCCTGTGCCTCATCGGCCGAATGAACCATTTTAAGCATCAGATGATATATTTGCGGCTGATAACGCTTCATCAGATTTTCATAGGCTTTTTGTTCGCCGCTAATCGCAAGCCGAATAAATCTGAAATCTTCCTGTTTTTGTTTTTCGCGTTTTTCATCCTCATTGTCGGTTCCGTCTTCAGTATGGATTTTCCTTGATGCTTCCTCTTGGGTTGCGTTTATTTTCGAATGAACCGTTTTTTTATCTGGGACTCGAGCCGTCGCTTTTCGTAAGTTCCGGGATGCCATAAAGCGTTTCTTTATTATACGTCGTATTAAGAGTATTGTTTCTTTTTTTTTACTTCCAGGTTTTAATACCATGCTTATCGAGCGTGGCTAAAACCAACGGTTGCATCGCCGGTTGAAAGTCAGCGGTTTTATAAGCCCCCAGCACCCGTCTGGCCGCTTCTTCCAGTATGGTTTCTTTATTAGTATATATGGTGGCAAGGGCTTCCCCGCGGCGCACCGGATCGCCTGTTTTTTTATGTATGATAATACCGGCGGTGTAATCAATGGGATCTTCCTTGGTCTGGCGACCGGCTCCGATGAGTATCCCGGTAAGGCCTATTTCAAAACTGTCTATCGATTGAATATAGCCGTCCGAAGTAGATTGCACCTCGCGGGCAAAACGGGCAACGGGATACGTATCAGGATTTTTAACCACGGACACATCGCCGGAGTGCGCGTCAACCATTTCGATGAATTTTTCAAACGCCCGGCCGTTGTTCAGGTTCTGCCGGCACAGTTCGCATGCGGCCTCATACGATATATTCTTGCGGCTGAAAAGAACCATAAAGGCGGTCAGCGTTACGGTAAGGTCAATAATATCCTTTGGGCCGCGTCCCTGAAGCACGTCAATGGATTCCTTCATTTCCAGCCAGTTTCCGACAGCATTACCGAGCGGCTGGTTCATATCGGTCAGTACAGCCACCACCGATTTACCGGCTCCTTCGCCGATGGCCACTAAATGCTGGGCCAAATCTACGGCTTGCTCATAAGTTTTCATGAACGCTCCGGATCCCACTTTGACGTCCAGGACCAGCGCGTCGATGCCTTCGGCGAGTTTTTTGCTCATTATACTGGCTGAAATCAGCGGAATGGATTCTACGGTGCCGGTCACGTCACGGAGGGCGTACAATTTCTTATCAGCAGGCGCAATCTCTCCGGTCTGTCCGATCATGCAAACCCCTATTTTTTTAAGCGTAGCGATAAATCGCTCAATGGGTAAATCCACTTTGAAACCGGGTATGGATTCCAGTTTATCGAGCGTCCCGCCGGTATGGCCCAGACCGCGTCCACTGATCATCGGCACGACCACGCCGAGAGAAGCCGCTAGCGGGGCCAGCATCAGGGAAATCTTGTCGCCTACCCCACCGGTACTGTGCTTATCCACCTTTACGCCCGGTACCGATGAAAGATCCACGACAACTCCGGAATCCCGCATGGCCAGCGTCAGTTGAGTGGTTTCTTCAAAATTCATCCCGTTAAAAAAAATCGCCATCAACAGCGCGGACATCTGGTAATCCGGTATATGCCCCTCCGTATATTCCCGGACGACGGAACGGATTTCTTCCGGCGACAAGGTCTGTTTATTTCGCTTTTTGAGAATAATTTCGTAGACGCTCATGATTACACCTGATAGTTAAATGGCGGATTATTTTTTCTGCAAGATAAAATGCGCCCGTTCGGAACATTCATGCACCGGCTCGTAAGTAAAATCGCCGAATAGGCCCCACACTTCCCACACCGACGCATCAATCAGATTTTTTAGGTCATCAAGCGGGTAGATTCGCTGCTGATGTTCCTCGCAATAGATAACGCCATCAGACTCAACTTCAATGATATGATGCTGAATCTTTCTTTCGGCGTCAAAAAAACCGTATCGTTTAAAGCGCTGCTGAGGATCCCACTCGTAAGTTCGCGAAAAATTTGTGCGTGAATTATATTCGGTGCTGACATCAAAAATAAATACACCGTTCGGTTTCAGCAGACGGCTGACCCTATTCAGGCATGAAATAATTTCCCCGGTCGTGAGGAGGTAATTGACGCTATCATAGGCGCAAATAACCGCGTCAAAAGCGTGTGCCGAATGATAGTCTAACATATTCATGGCCTTAAACGAGATGTTGAGAGCCGCCCGTTTGCATTTTTTTCTGGCGATTTCAATCATCTCATGACTGCGATCCGAGCAGGTTAGGTTGTATCCTTTCTGATAGAGTTCGATAGCCAGAGAACCGGTGCCGCAAGCTAATTCACAAATATCGAATACCGAAAAACCAAAGCGCCGGAAAATGCTGTCATAATAATCCGCCCATTCACGGTAAGAAATATGGCGCATCATACTGTCATAATAAGGCGCCAGGAAGGTATACGGCGGTACATGTTGTTTCTGTTTTGCGGTGAATTCCAAAGCGCTTTTAATCCTTAACAGATTATTGTCTGGCTGATAAAAAAAACCGGAACGCATCACGGATATCAGGAAAAATCCTGTCGGCTTCTGTGAGGTGCCCGGCGCTTAAAGTCGTGGTTACAGCGAAGCAGGTCATACCGGCGGCTTTGGCGGCCTGTATGCCGAGCGGCGCGTTTTCAAATACCAGACAGTGTTCGGGATTTGTTCCAACATTGAGCGCCGCTTTCTGATACGGTTCAGGATTGGGTTTGGTTTTAGTCACGTCGTCTGCCGTGACGACCGTATGGAACGAGCGGATAAGTGTTTCGGGAATCGTCGCTTCAATGCGGTCCCGGTGGGCGCCGGTGACCATGCCGAGCCGGAAACCGTTTTCATGACAGGCCGAAAGTATTTCCGTCACGCCTTCATATAATTCCGGAATATGGTTTTGCATATAATAACGGTTTTTCAGGTCGGCCAGCGGCGGAATATGATCTTCGCTGATACCATAAGTCCGGCAAAGCTGCTGCGCGATGGTGCGGAAACTTTGTCCTTCGAGAAGCGCGAACGGTTCCCATTCAATATCAATGCCGTGTACTGCAAAAGCCGCCTGCCAGGATCGGAAATGCCCCTGCATGCTGTCCACCAGTACGCCATCCATATCAAACAACAAGGCCTCTACGGCCTTCAAATTGATTCGATGGCTCCTGTTGTTAATCGAGGTCGTATGGGTATGGAATGCGTTCATCTATAATATATATTTACTTAAATCTTCATGGTTTAATATCTTTTGTAATTTGTCGTGTACCATTGTTTCGGTAATAGTAATCTGCCGGATGCCGCTTTCCGGAATCTCATATAACCAGTCTTCAAGCAAGACGCTCATGACGGTTTGCAGACGGCGCGCGCCGATATTTTCTGACCGCTGGTTCATTTCGGCTGCATAATCGGACAGCGCTTTAACGGCTTTGGCCGTGAATTCTATAGCGACATCTTCAGTGCGGAATAATTCCGTGTATTGACGTATCAACGAATTTTTTGGTTCGACGAGGATCCGCTCAAAATCTTGCTGGTTGAGGCCGTGAAGATTTACCCGAATGGGAAAACGTCCCTGCAGTTCGGGAATGAGATCGCTGGGTTTCGACACATGAAAGGCTCCGGACGCTATGAACAAAATATGATCGGTACGGACTACGCCGTATTTGGTGTTGACGGCCGAGCCCTCGACAATCGGCAGCAGATCACGCTGGACGCCCTGCTGGGAAACATCCGGCCCATGAGCTTCACCGGGCATAGCAACAATCTTATCGATTTCATCAATAAACACAATCCCGGTTTCCTGTACACGCCGGAGCGCTTCCTGAATGACTTCTTCCATATCGATGCGTTTCTGTGATTCCTCCTGAATCAGATAATGCCTCGCCTCAGCAACCGAAACGCGTTTTCTTTTTTTCTTTTTCGGCAGCGTGCCGCCGAGCATTTCCTGGAGGTTCATGCCCATTTCTTCCATACCAAACGGCGAAAATACCTGCATCATCGCCATGGTATCGGTTTGGGTGGTGAGTTCTACCATCCGGTTTTCTAAACGTCCTGATTGCAGTTGTTTCCGCAGTTTGTCGCGCGTGGTTTCATAGGATACGGATTTCTTTCTGGCTGTTTTACCTTCAGGCGCTTCGGGTAGCAACAGATCCAGCAGGGCGTCCTCGGCGGCAGCTTCCACCATAGGTCTTATTGCTTCCAGCCTTTCTTTCTTTACCATATTAACGCCAATATCGGTCAAGTCGCGAATCATGGAATCCACATCACGTCCCACATAACCCACTTCGGTATATTTGGAGGCTTCGACTTTAATGAATGGCGCTTGCGTAATACGGGCCATTCGCCGAGCCATTTCCGTTTTGCCTACGCCCGTAGGACCAATCAGGATGATATTGTTGGGAATAATTTCATCCCTGAGCGCCGGGTCGGCATGCTGACGCCGCCAGCGGTTTCGAAGAGCAATAGCAACGGCTTTCTTGGCCTCGTCCTGCCCGATAATATATTTATCGAGTTCTTTGACGATGGCTCTGGGCGTCAAATATTTTTCATCTTCCCGCCGTTTCGTGGCCGGAGGCACATCCGTGCGCGTAAACAATGTGTTTTTACCAGCCATTACTGATCCTTTATACCTAAACGATCACGTACCGCAGCGATCTGCCGCATTTTATATTTTTGATGACTACCCTCCCCTATTTCGTTCATTTGATAATGATACTGATCCACAATTTGAAATTCCACCGTTACAAAAACCACCCGGCCATATTCGGCAAATTCCGGCGCATAGAGAAATTCATCGGCTCGGATAGGTACATCAGCTACGATATTGATAATCTTATAATCGGGGCTGGTAAATGAATTTTCAGGCGCGGTCTTCAGCTCAAGGTCCGCAGGATAATGCGTGCGCACATAATGCGCATAATGCCGAAAATGAGGATAGTGGGCCAGCAGTTCCGAAAAAGTAATCAGATTGTTGTGCGAGCTATACGGAATGATATAGTTAAACGGACAAATCGTTCGCCCCAGATAATAAAGCACCGGGAGGATATCGTCGAGCGTCAGGGTTACAATGCGGAAGCGGATACGGTCAAGAATCGATGCCGCGTGATTTTCTTTTTTGGATATCAGTTTGGTAATGATGCTGTTCTTGTCTTTATGACTGCCATAAAAATCCACAATGTGAAAGTCCTCCGCCTGCATCGTCGTTACGGCATCTTCTACTTTACGCACCACCGAGCGGTACAAGTCACTCGGAGGCAACTGACAACGGTGCAGAAGTTCCCGTGCGTCGATATGGTTTATCGTATGCATGATTTTCAGAATCAGGCAGGCGGTAGCTTGCATTTTGGAACGGCGGCCGCCGGATGAAGCATACCGCAGCAGGCGTACAATGTCCATGTCATCGGATCGGAACTCGTGGGAAACGCGGTGCGGAAACTGCGCATCCAGATAATTAATCGCCTGTTTCATGATGTTTCGCAGGCGGCGCTGGTCATGCACATTATCCCAGTCATATCCGTTAACCCGAAGAAACCAGAGGATATCATCATCCGAACGGAAGTTCAGACGAAACCACTCAATAACAGAATCTCCGGCCAATACCAGCCGGATAGCCTCCAGATCGCTCAGGGACATGGCGTTGGCATATTGCTTTTCGCGCTCAGAAAGGTTTGGGATTTCCTGATTGGACGAATGGTTCCATAGGGGCTTGATTTGCGGTATTTTAGAAACAGCCATGATGGGATTCTTATTAAAGCATTAATTTGTTAAAAACAACGCGCGCTTTGAGATCATCCACAAGGGTTTCGGAAATGACATGTCGTCCGAATTCCTGTTGACCCGGGCGCCCGTGAAAATCGGAACCGCCCGTTTCTATAAGATGATATTGTTTGATGAGCCGCCGGTAATACCCGGCGCTGTCGGCGGGTACATAGGGATGCACGGTCTCGATGCCGTCCAGACCGTCGCGGATCATTTCGATGAGATATTTCTCTTTAATACACCGGCTTGGATGCGCCAATACCGCAACGCCGCCCGCCGATTTGATAATATCAATGATTTTAGACGGCGCAATATCGGTCTTGCTTTCAAAGGCAATACCGTCCCGGCCGATGTAATCGCGGAACGCTTCAGCCGCCGTAGCCGTATAACCTTTTTGAACCATCACCTCTGCGATATGCGGCCGTCCAATAGCGGAGTGGCGGGCACTCGCGGTGACCTGTTCCATGCTTATCGGTAGGCCGGCTGACGAAAGTTTATCCAGAATTCTTTCCGCTCGCCGGTATCGCTCGTGCCTGAAATATTCAAGATGTTTTTGCAGGGCCGGATGTTCCGTGTCGAAACCATAACCAAGAATATGAATCTCAATTTCTTCAATCATCGCGCTGAATTCTACGCCGTTAATGACGGTAATCGCCGACTGTTGGGCCGCTTGTTTAGCCGGCGCGATACCGCCGATGGAGTCATGATCGGTTATACTGATAATAGATATGCCGGCCTGAACGGCCATCGTTACAATTTCTTCAGGCGTCAACGCACCGTCCGAAAACGTTGAATGAATATGCAGGTCAGCCTTGCAGTCGTTCCGGAAAAAATTCATCGTTGTACGTTTCACCCTTAATCCAGCAAATCCGTTAACACCGGAATCTGTTTTTTGACGGTCAGCCGGACGCCGCCGAGATTCATATCGATATCACCGAATATAAATATCCATTCCTGTTTGTCAGCAATCGGCACCAGCAGCATCGTATTATGGTTGAACTCTAATGTGAGCATACGCAGTCCGTTCCCGAGTAATTCGGTATTGACTTTATCTATATATTCCAGTCCTCCCGGAATGATGTTCGGTAGGAGTGTCAGATCAAGCGGAGTTTCTTTTTTCTCCTGCACTACCGAAACGCGGGTGAAGCCGGCATTATCTACAATGGCTACCTGATCAATCCCTTTGACTTTAAGAAACTCGGCCAGCGACTGTTTGATTTTTTCCTGGATTTCCTGCCGGTCAAGCTCCTTATTCTTGGTCTTCATTTCGGGAGTAACTTCGTCTTTACGCCTCAGGCCTTCGAACAGCAGACTCTGCCACCCTTTGGTAATCGTCTCTTTGGAAGGACGTTCTCCTTTGCGGAACTCGAATTTACCATCTTCCCAGGTGATGATTTTGTAAAAGGCCTCTTCGCCCGACAGATTGCCGCATTCGGCGTGAATGATATTGCCTTCGTTAAAATAGATGATTCCTTTTTCGTCCGTCCGGCTGACGACCAGCGCCGCAACCATGCGCCCGAGCACGTTCATCTGAATCAGGTCAGAAAGCTGGAAATCGGTCACTTTGCCGTCGAAGCCCTTTTTGTCGGTCAGGGCATTGATGATATAATTGCGAAGATCCTCAATTTCAAACGGTTTTTCAATGTAATACAGCGAACCTCGCGCCGTAGCTTGTTTCTGAACTTCTTCCGAGCCGAACGCGGTCATAATAATGACTTTGGTAGTCGGATAGGTTTCCTTAATCTTCAGAAGCAGATCCAGTCCGGTTATGCCGGGCATTTTAATATCGCTGACAACAAGATTAATAGGCACCTGGCTCAGAACATTCAGGGCTTCCTGTCCGCTGTTTACGCAGATCACCTCATACATATCCTTATCCTTGGCAAGGTTTTTGGATATGCTCCATGTTAAGTCTTCTTCATCATCGACAACTAGAACTTTTTTTTTCATGATTTGCTCTCCGGTTGAATACCGTTACAACCCGGTCAGGGTATAATTTTTCCGTTGGCGGTCAGCTTATTCTGAATAGCCGTTAAATCTAAATTTTGTTGAATGTCCTTCAGCGGCAGAACCATGATAAATGTTGTGCCTTTTCCCGGCTCGCTTTCCACGTCGATTTCACCTCCGTGTTCATGAATGATACGGTACACGATGGAAAGTCCAAGTCCAACGCCGTTAGGCTTCGTGGTGAAAAAGGGATCAAAAATGGATTTAACATTCTCGGGAGTGATGCCGATGCCGGTGTCCGTAATCCGAACCTCGACGGCATCCTGCGGAATTAGTATCCGGGGAGGTATGGTCCGCCGGACGGGCCGGGCGCTGATGGTCAGCTTACCGTTCTGGCCGATGGCATCCATGGCGTTAATCAGCAGATTCAGGAATACCTGTTCCATCTGGTTGCCGTCAACGTACAGCAAAGGCAGATGCGGGTCATAATGTTCTTCGATAGTAATATGATCCGTGTGAGCCCGCTGTTTAAGCAGTATCTTGACTTCATTAATGATGGCCGGAAGGCTCTGCGATTGCCGCTCCGGACGGCCGGGCTTGGCGTAGGTGAAGAAGGCTTTCAGCAGTTCGTTCAATCGGTTAATCTGCTTGATAATGCGCCGGATATATTCAATTTTGAGGTCGTCCAGAGGAATTTCACGTTCCAGCGCCTGCGCCAGCGTCTTGATACCTGCCAGCGGGTTGCGGATTTCATGCGCGATACCGCCGGTCAGCAGGCCGAGCGAAACCAGTCGATCCATCCGTTGAATCGTATCGCGCATTTGCTTGATATGGGTAATGTCCCTGAAGCTGATGATGTATCCGGCCATCTTGCCGTTGCTGTCATAACGAACGGAGGTTGTGTAGCCAAGAAAGATTTCCTTGTTGTCGTGTGTCATCAGCTGAATTTCATCGCCCTGAACGGCCTCTTCCGTTTTGGTCGGTACCACCAGCACTTGCGAAGCTTTCTGACCGAAAATATCCGAGAGCGAGCGGTTCACTAATTGGCCCTTGGTTAATCCGAGTATCTCCTCGCCGGCTTTATTCGCAAAAATGATCCGGCCTTCGAAATCCACGGTCAGGATTCCGGAACTGATGTTCTGCAGAATGCTTTCGTTAAAGTTTTTTAACTCGGTTAACGCGTACGTGGCCTCGCTAATCTGCACTTGAAGGTTCCGGTTGAAATCCGAGAGCTTGTCAAAAAGCTGGATGTTCTCAATCGCAAGGGCCATCTGTCCGGCAATGGTCATCAGCAGGGTCAGATCGGAGGATGCGAAATCCGTTCCGTCAATCTTGTTCACGATGATTAGAATGCCGATCACTTTGCTCCTCACAAAGATCGGCGAACAAACCATTTTGGAAATATCGATGCCAAGAATGCCGGACAGCAATGAAGAAACCCGGTCGTCTGCCCGGGCATCGTTAATAATTATTGGTTTTTCGTTTTGTCCGATAAATTCAAAAAGACTGGTCGCCCGTGCCTCAAGCGGCCCCGGACGAACCCGGGCACCCGCGGAATCCGATACGGCTTCAAGCGTCCAGACGTTATCCAGCTTGCTAATCAAAAAACCGCTTTCGGAATAGAACGCTTTAACGACATTATTCGTGATTTCACTCAGAATTTCCTTGCGGTCTTTAATGGAAATCACGATCCGTGCAATATCCGATAAAATGCGCAACTCCTCCGTACGCTGGATGAGTTTTTGTTTTTCCGCCTCTTTTTCGGTTATCAGGTTCTCCAGTTTGTCATGAAGACTCTTAATCCGCAGAAGCGTGTAGACCCGCGTCAGCAGTTCAGCCCGGTTGACGGGCTTTGAAATGAAATCCTCCGCGCCGGCTGTAATGGCCTGGTTGCGGATGACATGATCGTTCTGGCTGGAGAAGATCATCACCGGGATGTGCCGCGTTTTTTCGAATTCTTTCAGCAGCCGACAGACCTGAAATCCGTCTATGCCGGCCATATCGGATGAAATGAGCGCCATATCGTAACGCAACGTCCGAACCTTGTCAATCACTTCATGTCCGTTTTCGGTGTGCTCCACGGTATAACCGCTTTCCTCCAGCAGATTCCGCAGAAAATGCAGGTTGGCAATGTCCTCATCGGCTATTAATATTTTTGACTTCAGCGGGGTCAGCATCGGTTTATTATTCAATTCATATTTTTAAATATAACAATTTTTGAACTAAAAAGAAATAAAAAAGCCGGATAGTAGCTATTCGTTTCTGTGATTAGCATTTTTCCATCCCGCTTTACAACGCGACGTCAACCGGCCTTACTATACAAAGAATATTTCGAAATCTTGCAAAACGATATGAATTAACGAATAACGCCGAGGTTTTTTAATAATTAAAAATATGCGGAATGAAACCGTATCATCGGATAGCATTATTTTTCCTGGCCGGTCGGATTACAAGCACATCGCCGCCCTCCTGATGCATGGCCTTCATAAAGAGCGGAATATCATAAGTGAAATCCCTGCCCCGTTTGGTGCCGACATCGTTGGTGATAATTCGATCTTTTGTATAGCCGGTAATCGTAACCATATGATATTCCGGCCCCGGCGGCGTATAGTAAGGATTGTTCAGGGTGCGGCCGTAAGTAGGCGCGATAACCGGATAACCGGAAGCAATCTCCCGTTTAATGTCTTCCACGGTAGCTTTACGGATAATCTGAATCTGATCGTCACGGTAGCCAAGAAATCCCGTCATGAGCATTTTTACCGAATCGGCGTGAATGTCCTTGTGGACACCGAAATGCCTTATCTGCCAGGCAATCATATCAAGCAGGGTCCTATCCACGGTTTGGAGATCGACGCTATCGATTTGACGGTCATAATAGACGGCCTGCAGAAGCGCGGCTTCTTCGCAGCTGGCATGATGAAGTTCCCAACTCGCCTGATTCTGAAACGGCGCCTGGCAGAAAAAAGGCACTTTCAGATAGGCCCTTTCAGGAATCACCGTAATTCGCGGCTGTTCGATAGAGGAATCCGGTAAAATGGCTTTAAGGCTGTCCCGTTGTAAATCTTCCAGAACTTCCCGGTTACGCCGGTCCGTTTCGTAGCGGTGATAATAATTGATGATGCGGTGATAAAAGAAAATCAGCGCGGCAATAACCAGCCCCAGAATGATTATTAAAATAAACTTATGTTTGATTTTCATCAGGGTTTACGCCGGTTACGGTTTTCAGAGCTTTGGGAATAAATCGAATGAGATCGCTGGCTATCAGGGACCACTCGGTAAGATCATTTTTGGCCAAGTCGCCGCAAAGTCCGTGCAGGTAAGCGCCCGCCCAGGCCGCTTGTTCCAGAGGGATATTCTGCAATGCCAGACCGGCTATCATGCCTGTCAATACGTCGCCCGAACCGGCCGTAGCCATGCCCGGATTGCCGGTATTCGTCACCTTTACGGCACCGGACGGAGACGCTATTAACGTGGGAGAACCTTTTAGCAGAATGGTTTGACGTATTTTTTTTGATTGCTGCATCAGCACGTCAATTTTATTTTCTTTAATGACGGATGTTTGCAGACCTGAGAGAGTGGCCAGTTCCCCGATATGCGGCGTAAACACCAGTTTGGATGGCGCGTTGCGTATTATATCGGTTTTCTGCGCTAAGGCAAAAATGGCATCGGCATCGATAATCACGGGTTTCGGGCTGCATTTAATAATTTCTTCAACAACTTTTTGCGTTTCTTCAAGACGCGACAGACCCGGTCCCAGCGCCACCATATCGCACCATGACAGCAGTTCGATGATTTTATCCATAGCCTGCAGGCCGATGCTTCCGGTGCTGGTTTCAGGCAGAGCGACGGTGAGGGCTTCCGGAAGCCCGTTTTCAATCACATGGGCTATGGACTGGGGCACGGCGACTTTGAGCATACCGGTACCGCATCGCATGGCCGCGCGGGCTGTCAGCAGCGCTGCGCCGGACATACCACGGGAACCCGCTATCACCGCGCATTTTCCGAAGTTGTATTTATAAGAGTCCTGCGGGCGTGGTTTCAAAAGGGCGGCTATATCCTGCTTTTCGATCAGCAAAACCTCGCCGCCGCCGATGAGCGCGTCAGGTATGCCGATGTCTGCGGTTATTACCTGTCCCGCATACGTCTTCCCGTTTCCGAATATCAGGCCCCGTTTAGGCAGCCCAAAGGTAATCGTTACATCGGCTTCCACCGCGGTATTACCCGGATAACCGGTTTCGCCGTTGAGCCCGGACGGAATATCCACCGAAACGACAGCCGAACCGTGATCTTTTTTCCAGTCGTTGATTACATTGACAATCGATAGAAAACTGCCGGATAAATCGCCTTTGTTCCCAGTCCCTAACAGGGCGTCAATAATCAGCGCCGGCGGTTCCTTGGGTATGGCTGAAAGGTTGTTTTCCACAAAATGAATCTCATTTCCGGTAGCTACCAGACGGTTGAAATTCAACAGCGCGTCATGGCGTATATCGGGTATGCTGGCACAGACAAATACAAGCGGCGTATAGCCCTGTTGAATTAAATGGCGCGCGATAACAAATCCATCGCCGCCGTTGTTGCCCTTGCCGCAAAACACATATACGCGCCGCTCTAGTTGTTGAGAATATTTCTGACGGATATAATCCGAAACCGCGCGACCGGCGTTTTCCATAAGCGTTTCGCCGGAAACGCCGTAACTTTGTATAGTTTTACGGTCAATCTCCTGCATCTCGTGGGGTGATACAATACGTTTCATAGCGGATTAAAATTTAATTCCGATTCATTGTAAGATTTTACCGGGGATTTTATCTTTAAGAATCTTTAAGATAAACTTTCAGTTAGTCGGAATGAGAGGATTTGAACCTCCGACCCCTCCCACCCCAAGGGAGTGCGCTATCCGGGCTGCGCCACATTCCGAGCAAATATTTTGCATAATATAATTTATTTTTTCAAATTCTCAAGGTTTTTTATCGCTTTTTTCAGATTTTCATCGGAAGTGCCGAATGAAAACCGGACATACCCTTCGCCGGCGGCCCCGAAAGCGTTTCCCGGAACCGAGACAATTTTGCATTTTTCAAGCAGTTGCTCGCAGGCCTGGTCAGAATTCCATCCGAATTTGCGCAGGTTGACGAAAGCATAAAAAGCGCCCTGCGGACGGAAACACGTCAGGCCGTTTTCATGGACTCCCTTGCAAACAAGGTCTCGCCGGCGCCTATAAGCGGCCGTCATTTCCCGAACGCTGTCCTGCGGCCCCTGAAGGGCTTCCACTCCGCCCCACTGGCTAACAGATGACGGGCAGGTTGCCGACAATTGCTGCAGCTTGTTAACTTCGTTGATGATTTTTTTATCTGCAGCCAAATACGCCAAACGCCAGCCGGTCATGGAGTAGGCCTTGGAAAAACCATTGAGAATAATGGTCCGCTCCCGCATGCCCTTGAGCGCCGCGCAGGAATAAAATTGATTGGAATCAAACATGATTTTTTCATAAATATCATCGCTGATAAGAATCAAGTTATTGTCGCGACATACGCCGGCAATAATCTCCAGTTCCTCAAGGGAAAGCACCTTACCCGTGGGGTTGGATGGGCTATTGATAATCAGCATGCGGGTGCGCGGCGTAATTTTAGATAATAGAGCCGATTCCGTGACCGCATAGTTCTCTTCTTCTTTAGTAGCGATACCGACATATTTTCCGCCAACCAGATTGACACAGCTTTCATAACCAACCCAGCAAGGTTCCAGCGTCAGCACTTCGTCGCCGGGATTGATAAAAGCCAGCACACAGTACATAATCGCCTGCTTGCCTCCGGGCGTTACGATAATTTCGGTGTCGGGATTGTAAGATAGTTTATAATCCTCCTCGAGCTTTCTGGCCACTGCCCGGCGCAGTTCAATAATGCCCCGGCTGTTGGTATACTTGGTGTATCCTTTCAACATGGCCTGATAACCGGCTTCGATAATGTTTTTAGGCGTCAGGAAATCCGGTTCTCCGATCGTCAGGTCAATAACGGCCTCGCCGGCATCTTTTAGCGCCTTGGCTTTTTCAGCTAAGCTAACGGTAGCGGATGATTTTACGTAACTCATGTTGGCGGCAAATTTATAATCCATGGCAGTACCTCATGTATGGATGGTGGTTGCAGTCAGCCATTCGACGGCTGAAAATAAGTTATCGGCAATATAGTCAGTTTTTATAGAAAGCTCAAGTAATTGTGATTCGGTCTTGATGCCATATCCGGTACGCACCAGAATGGTTTTCAGCGAGGCCTTGACGCCCATACGGATATCGCTTAGCGAATCGCCAATCATCCATGACCCGTTACGGGTAATATGAAATCGTTTCTCGGCTTCCTGCACCAAACCGATGGCGGGTTTACGGCATGCGCAAACGGTCTTATACTGCTCGACAATGCCTTCGGGATGATGGGGACAATAAAAAAAACCGTCAATATGGGCGCGGAATTTTCGCAGTTCGTTTTTAATATGCTGCTGAAGCGCCAACACATCTTTAATCGTATATAATCCGCGCGCAATGCCGGACTGGTTACTGAGTACAATAACTGCAAAACCGGCATCATTCAGTTTCCGAATAGCTTCCGGAGCGCCTTCGATAAACTCAAAATCCTCGATCCGGTAAACGTAGTTTTTTTCAACATTGATAGTGCCGTCGCGGTCAAGAAACACCGCTTTATGTTTCCGGTCGGTTTCCAATGCGTGTCAGTTCAGCGAGCCGTTGGAACTAAGTTTTAGATCTTTGATTTTCAGCTGGATTGTGGTGCGTCCCATCCAGGTGTTTTCGTCAATTTGATACACCAGGTCAATCGGATGATTGCCCACGCCGATAAGGTTGTAATGGTGGGCGAGGTTAAACCCGACAGCGTCAAGGATCGTATTGTTTTGCTTGACCTTCATGCGGATGTGGCGTTCGTTCATCAACTGCGGATATCCGACAATCTGCAGGTTACGCGACAGGAAAATCGGCCTCATATTTCCGGGTCCGTACGGTTTGAACAGTTCCAGCAGCGTCAGCATGCGCTGGTCTATTTCATCGAGCTGAATTTCCGCGTCAATCTGCAGTTTAGGGATCAGGTCCGTATCCGGCAGATGGAGCCGGGCGTAGTCGTTCAGCCGCTGGCGCAGTTCGGGAATCCGCTTGAGGTTGATCGTGAGACCGGCGGCATATTTGTGCCCGCCATAACCTTCCATCACATCTTCACAGGATTTGAGCGCTTGGAACACGTCGAAATTTTCGACGCTGCGGGCCGATCCCTTGCCGTGGTTTTCCGCCTCAGCGATAATAATCGTCGGCCGGTAGTACCGTTCAACAATTTTACTTGCGACAATGCCGATCACACCCTGATGCCAGCCGGGTTTGTAGAGAACAATCACCCGGTCGCGGTCAAAATCAAATTCTTCATCGACAATCTCGCAGGCCTCGAGAAACATAACCTCGTTGATATCCCGGCGGTTGCGGTTCTCCGATTCAAGCACGCTGGCATATTCCGTCGCCTCGCGCTCGTCGCGGCTTATCAGGAGCTTCACCGCGCGGTGGGCGTCGCCAAGGCGGCCGACCGCATTGATTCGCGGGGCCAGGGCAAAGACTATCTGCGCCGTGGAAATGGACTTGCCGTAGATGTTTGCGTTCTTCACCAGTTGACGGATGCCGACCTTGCGCGCCTCGCTGACCAGCTGCAGGCCATTCTTGACTAACGTACGGTTCTCGCCGACCAGCGGCACGATATCGGCCGCGCTGCCAATGGCCACCAGGTCCAGATGCTGCATTATCGTCTCCGGATCCAGCTTAAGCCGCTGGGTTATGGCCTGACACAATTTGAATGCCACGCCCACGCCGCAAAGTTCCTTGAACGGATAACGGCACTGCGGCTGCTTGGGATTCAGGATCGCCAGCGCCATCGGCAGCGTGTCGCCCGGATGATGATGATCGCAGATGATAACGTCGATGCCAAACTGGTTGGCAAGCTCCACCTGATTGATGGCCGTAATCCCGCAATCCACCGCAATCAGCACCTTCACGCCGTTTTCGTGCGCCGCCGTAATCCCCGGCATGGACAGGCCGTAGCCTTCCTTCACCCGGTCGGGAATGTAATAGGTGAGCAGACCCTTATGGATGTCGCGCAAAAAAAGATACAGCATGGACGTGCTCGTAGTGCCGTCCACGTCGTAGTCGCCGTAAATCATAATCGGTTCCCGCTGTTTGATGGCGTTCAGAATCCGATCTACGGCAATGTCCATGTTAAGCATTAAGAAAGGGTCATGCAGGGGCGCATTCTCCGCGCGGAAAAAATGCCGTGCTTCTTCAAATGTTGTTATGCCCCGGTTCAGCAGTATACGGGCGATAGTCTCCGGTACGTTGATACTGGCCGCTAGCTCTTTAACACGCTCCTTGTCCTGATGGTTGTTTAAAACCCATTGTTGTTCTATCATACTCCATGTTGTGTTTACTTTATTTTAATGTTAAATTAATTACAATGTATTTTGTATATAGTTAAGTCAATATAGGACATTTTTATTCTAAATGCAAAATAAATAAAAAACACAGATTTTTCATAAATAAGTTTTCCTGCAACGGCATTATGTTACGCCTACCCAAAATGCCCCAAATATCATTAATGAACCCATGAAAACCATTCAAGCACAGCGATCGTATAACCATTGCATATCCGTTATTGCGGTATACCTAAGACAATTTTTTGCCCTGTATGCGGAAACTTAGATAATCCAGAAGCACAAAAAAGCGCTTAATAAAAAAGCCGCTCCCTTTTCACGGGGAGCGGCTTCAGACTTAAAAGATATTAAATCTTAGAATGTGTACCGGATACCGAGCTGGAACTGCCAGCGTGAAGCAAGGTCGCTTGTCAAATAGCGTTTAGGATAAGTGACTTTACCGGTGGAGGAAGAATAGGTACCGAACGTGAAGGCTGGTTGTCCGCTAATAACACCCCGATAAATAATATTACTATTCGTCTGATTGGGTACATATTTAACTTGTCCCCATTCACGATTCAGCCAGTTCATGACGTTCAGCAGATCCATGGTAAGCTCAAAATTGCCGGGGGCAACTTGAAGCGGAATCTGCTGTCCAAGGTGTAAATCCACCCGGTTGATCCATGGTGCACGGCTGGCATTACGGTCGATTATCTTTCCTCGGGCTTTGTCTAAAGCTGGATCGCCTTCAATATAGGCATTTAATTTTTCCCAGATTTCATCTGCGGTACGTGGATCACCACCAACAGGAACAATATTAATGTCATCCCGGTCTTTAGGAACATAAACCAGGTCATTGGAGTTCCAACCGTCGCCATTAGCATCACCGCTATAGGTTTCTGAATAGGGACTTCCCGATGTACCGGAATAGAATAACGAAACTGTCGTTGCAAATTTCGGGAAGAATTCCAACGTGTAGGAGAGGGAACCGATAATTCGGTGACGCACTTCATAATTGGCAGTAGCTGATCCCGTATGGTTCGGATCACCTTTAATCGGATTGTACCGGAAGTTGGAGAGTGCCTGGCTGGAGGTACCGCTATTTTCATCTACGGCACGACCGAGGGTATAGGCGAGACTCGCGAAATAGCCTTTGTCAAATTCGCCTAAGAAACCTGGGCTGAAGTTCTTTTGTAACGCCAGCGTTAGGTTGTATTCATAACCCAGATCCGTATTGCTAAGGTAGATTACATTGGTGAAGTTCGAATTGTATTTGCCGGTGTTTGCTGTCGAAAATACCGGTACAACACCGTCGGCATCGCCGCTGCGGCTGAGATTGCGGGTTGTGGTCGCCGGTTTCAGGTTGATGTCCTGATAGCGGATCGCATTGATGTTCTTCGAGGCAATGAAATCGATCGTACCGATGAAACCGTAGGGTAATTCATGGTCGGCGCCGATATTAAACCGCCATATCTGCGGCAGTTTGAAGTTCTTGGCGGTAACATCAATCTCGCTCGTAACCAGACCGTAGGTTTTCTTAGAATCCTGACTCGGGTCTGGATCAAAGAATCCACGGACCAGATTCGGATTGCTACCGCTGTAGGCAATACGTCCGAATTCCACGCCGGTGTTCGAATACTGGTTGGAAATCCAGACATACGGCGTGCGTCCTGAGAAGATACCGATACCACCACGAACCTGTGTTTTCTTATTTCCGAAGACATCCCAGTTGAATCCTACGCGCGGGGAAATCAGGATGTTGCCGCTTGGAACTTTATTAGTATTGATCTCGATATTATCCAGAAACACCGTCGTATCAACCCGTTCATTGTAAGCGGGCTTATCGGAAAGAATCGGTACGTCAAAGCGGATACCGGCTGTAAGATTCATATTCGGTATGATTTTCCATACGTCCTGCAGATAGAACCCAAGCTGTTTAACGCCGAATTTAGCGGTTGGCCGCTGTTTATTGGAATCCAGCGAATAACTGAGTTCATACGCGCTGGGACGGCCGACAAGGAACGAATCGAAATTCGCAAACGTGTAGAGACCGTAAAGGTTACGAATAAAAAGGTTCTCGAAATTGAAAAGTTCATTGTGCGTTCCGACAGTTAAGGAATGGTCGCCCATAACATAAGTTAAATTGTCGGTAATCTCAATGATATCCTGGTCAAGAGCATTCGCCTGAGAAAAATTCTCTGTGCCGCCCACCAGCATGCTCGTACCATAAGTAACGCGAACGGTAGGGAAAGGTTTGCCTGGGGTTTCCCGTTTGTCGCGAATCGTTTGGTAGGCTAATATCGCCTCATTATAGAGATTGTTGGTGATTGCGCTGTTTAACTGAAACACGGTCGAATTCGTTGTGTTGGCAAACTTGTATCGGGTATTGCTGAAGAAAAATCCGTTGCTGGATCCGGTTCCGGTCGAACGGCCAAGAATGTCATCGGATGCATTAATAAAATTATGACGGACAATCAATTGATGCTTTTCCGAGATATTATAATCAAAACGAACGAAGAACTTGGTACTGGGTCGGGTATTGGTGCGGATGCCATAACTGCCGGGGTTGTAATTATACATGCTGATCAGCGCGTTCTTGAATTGTTCGGCTTCGGCCGTATCAATACCGCTGATCGTAGAAAAGTCATTAGCCGCTCCGGTACCGGTAATTCCGAAATTAGTCGGGGAATTACGTTTGGAATATTCTCCATTGACAAAGAAGAACAGTTTGTCATTAATAATGGGTCCGCCTACGCGGAAGCCATAAACGGTTTCGCTAAAGTCTGCGACGGGTATCTTGTCGATGCCGCTTCCGACAAAGCTCTCATTACGGCCGTACATATATACAGAACCTTCATACTTGTTGGTTCCGCTACGGGTAATCGCGTTGATGCCGCCGCCGGTGAAGCCGCCCTTGCGGACATCATACGGCGCCAGTTCAACCTGGAATTCCTGGATGGCGTCGAGACTGATTGGAGTGGTTCCAGCCTGGCCGCCGGGTGTGCCGCTTCCGGCAAGTCCGAAAAGGTCGTTATTCACGGAACCGTCGATAAGGATGTTGTTGTAGCGATTGTTGCGGCCCACGGCACTGTTGCCGGAGAACTGGGGCGTCAAGCGCGTGAAGTCGTCAAAACTACGGCTGATCGTCGGCATCTTAGTAATCTGATCGTTGGTGACCGTCAGTGCCGCGCCCGTACGGGACTCGCTGATGATCGGATTGCGCTCCACCACGATTTCCACGCCGGCCATTTCCACAGCTTCTTCGGTCAGCGTGAAGTTAATCCGTTTGTCTTCGCCGAGAGTTAACATAATGTTCTCGCGGGTTTCTTTTTTATAACCGATGAAATTCACGGTTACCGTGTACGGGCCGCCGACACGGGCAAACGGAATATTGTACCGGCCGTCGGCGCGAGTCGCCGCGCCAAATACAGTTCCGGACGGGACGTGGGTCGCGATTACATTGGCGCCGTACACCGGCTGTCCGTTGTTATCTTTCACCACGCCGCTGAAGGACGCAGTAGTCACCGATTGCGCCGACAAGGCTCCCGCCACTAACGCGGCCAAAACTAGCCCGGCAACCGCCGACCATAAAAGGGTTGTAGCTCTTCTCATAATCAGTACTCCTTGAGTGTTAGGTTTAGAGCTGTTAAGGGTTAGTTAAAATTGCTTGTGTGTCTTTAGAAATGCTCCTTTCAGAAATAATTCAGCGTGAAGTGTAGGGTAATGTAGCCCTGAATTATTACGATAAAAATATCTAATTATTATAAATTCTTCAAGTATTATTTCTTTAAGTTAAATTTTATTAAAATCAAAACTAACGACAATATTCTGTTGCAAAGTTTAACTTTTTTTTGTAGTTTCTCCGCGCTTAAGGAACAATTGAAATTTAAATACCTTAAAATAATTAACAGGGAACACACCATGAAAAAAGTAAAAAAAACCAGAACTGTAAAAAATTCGCGCAATAAAACTGTCCGCAAAGCGCGCGCCGCCAAGTATGTCTATATATTCGGCGGAGGAAAGGCCGAGGGTAATGCCGATATGAAAAACCTGCTCGGCGGTAAAGGCGCCAACCTTGCCGAAATGGCATTGATCGGCCTGCCGGTTCCGGCCGGATTCACCATCACAACCGAAATGTGCAATCATTACTACGAGAACAAAAAGAAATATCCCGCCCAGTTGACAGCCGATGTCAATAAAGCGATGGCATTTGTCGAAAAAATCATGGGCGCAAAGTTCGGCGATAAGGATAATCCCCTGCTCGTATCCGTCCGCTCCGGCGCGCGAAAGTCCATGCCCGGCATGATGGAAACCGTGCTCAACGTGGGTTTAAATAACATCACCCGCGAGGGACTTATTAAAAAGACTAACAACCCCCGCTTTGTATATGACGCACAGCGCCGCCTGATTCAAATGTACGCCGATGTAGTGATGGAAAAAGCCGCCGGTATCGAACCCGAGGAAGGCAAGGGCGTCCGCCAGCAGTTGGAAAAAGAACTTGAGAAAATGAAACATGAACGCGGCGTTCATCAGGACACCGAACTGACCGCCGAAGATCTTAAATCGCTTATAGAAATCTACAAAGCCAAGGTCCATGAAGTGCTCGGCAAGCCGTTCCCGGAAGATCCGATGGAGCAGTTGTGGGGCGCCATCGGCGCCGTATTCCAGAGCTGGATGGGTAAACGGGCTGTCGCCTACCGCCAGATCGAGGGCATTCCTGCGGAATGGGGCACTGCCGTTAACGTGCAGGCGATGGTTTTCGGCAACATGGGCGAGACTTCCGCGACCGGCGTGGCATTTACCCGTAACCCGGCCACCGGAGAAAATATGTTCTACGGCGAATGGTTGCCCAACGCGCAGGGCGAAGATGTTGTGGCCGGCATCCGTACGCCGAACCCGATTAATGAACAAGGCAAAACGGAACAAAGCCAGCACCTGCCGTCTCTGGAAACGGCCATGCCTAAAGCTTACAAAGCTCTGCTGGACATCCGGCGTAAACTCGAAAAACATTATGCCGACATGCTCGATATCGAATTCACCATCCAGGAAGAGCGCCTGTGGATGCTGCAATGCCGCGTCGGCAAGCGTAACGGACCCGCTGCGGTCAAGATGGCGCTGGATATGCTGAAGGAAAAAATGATCACTAAGGAAGAAGCGGTTATGCGCGTCAGCCCCTCCCAGCTCGATGAACTGCTGCATCCGATCATCGATCCCAAAGTGGAATTGACGCATCATCCTTTGGCGAAAGGCCTTCCGGCGGGACCCGGCGCCGCGGCCGGTCAGGTGGTATTCAGCGCAAACGACGCCGTCGCCTGGGCTAAAGAGGGCAAAAAAGTGATTCTCGTCCGCGAAGAAACCAATCCCGAAGACGTTGAGGGCATGCGCGCTTCCGAAGCCATTTTAACCGCCCGCGGCGGCATGACCAGTCACGCCGCTTTAGTGGCCCGCGGCTGGGGTAAATGTTGCGTCGTCGGCGCCGGTTCAATTAAAGTAAACTATCATGAAAAATATTTTTCGGTCGGCGACAAACAGATCCGTGAAGGCGATATGATCACACTTAACGGCACAAAGGGCTATGTATACGAAGGTTCTCTGCCGATGATTAAGGCCGCCGAGGATAATCCCGATTTTATAGCGTTCATGAAGGTCTGCGATCAGATCCGCCGTCTGGGTATCCGCACCAACGCCGACACGCCGGAAGATGCCGCCAAGGCCCGCTCGTTCGGCGCCGAAGGCATCGGACTTTTCCGTACCGAGCACATGTTCTACGGTAAAAACTCCGAACAGCCCCTGTTCCTGCTCCGTAAGATGATCGTCTCCAAGACGCAGGATGAACGCCGCGCCGCGCTGAACGAACTCTTCCCGTTCGTGAAGGCCGACGTCAAGGGCACCATGGCCGTGATGGACGGCTATCCGGTTACCTTCCGGACGCTCGACCCCCCGCTCCACGAATTCGTCCCGAACCGGGCCGATGAACGCGAACGGCTGGCGCAAAGTCTTGGTATTTCCGCCGATGAGTTCAACCACCGCGCAGAATCCCTGCATGAAAACAATCCGATGATGGGCCACCGCGGTGTCCGCCTCGGCATCACCTATCCGGAAATCACCGAAATGCAGGTGCGCGCGATACTTGAAGCCGCCGCCGAACTCATCCAGGAAGGCAAAAAAGCCATGCCGGAAATCATGATTCCCGTCACCTGCGTCGACACCGAACTGACGCACCAGTACGCGATCATCGAGAAAATCCATAACGAAACCGCTCAGAAATTCGGCATGAAGAAAATCCCGCACCTTGTCGGCACCATGATTGAGATCCCGCGCGCAGCGATTACCGCCGACAAGATTGCCCGCGTATCCCAGTTCTTCTCGTTTGGCACCAACGACCTGACGCAGATGGGCTTTGGATTCTCCCGCGATGACATCGGCGGATTCCTGCCGGATTATCTTGAAAAGAAAATCCTGCCCGTGGATCCTTTCCAAGTCATCGACCGCGAAGGCATCGGCTTCCTGATGCAGGTAGCTGTCGAACGTGGACGCAAAACCCGGCCTGACCTCAAAGTCGGCATCTGCGGCGAACACGGCGGCGAACCCAACTCCGTCGAATTCTGCCATATGCTCGGCATGAACTACGTGAGCTGCTCGCCGTTCCGCATCCCGATAGCCAAACTCGCCGCGGCACAGGCGGCGGTCAATGAGAAACGGAAAAAGTAATTTCCTTTATCGCTCAATTGAAAAACCCGCAGAGAAAACCTCTGCGGGTTTTTTTTCAACAGCATTGCAGAAAAAGAATTCTTAAATCCGAAGGAGAAAACTATATTTCATACAACTCGGCAATTCGCTTTAACCGGATTGTATTGTCTTCAGGATTAATCTCCTCAGGATAAAAAATATTGTTTGATTTCTTAGGGAAAAACAATCTACTTATTTTATTACAGATTAAATAAAGCCATGTATTCCCTTGATATGGTATCATCCAACCATTTATAGAATTGGGCAATTTCTTCTTTGTTGTTTTTATTTTTAAGCCACGTGTTGTATCGTCTGTGCGTTTCTTGAAAAATCGCATCATCCAGCGGCTTTAATCGTTGCATAACTCCACTGCGATCAGAATTATACAGAATATTAATATTCAGATATCGGTCCCGGTATTCCTGTTGATTAGGAATCGCTAGCGCCTTAAGCTGAAGGGATTTACGGCACAGGGGCGCCGTGGTATCTTTGTCTGCGGAAACCAGCGCGGGTAAATGCTTACCCCCTGCCACCCAAAGCGGCACGGTTACCGATGTCAGCGGAAAACCAAGCACGGTCCACATGGTTGACATATCCGGCGCCATGCCGGGTTTCACGCCCTGAATGACCACGGATGCCGAGGTATAGTAACGCGAAATATAATCCTGAAAAGGCACAAATTGCGCGTTTTTCCATATGGTTTCACTGAGTGCCGTAAGGTCGGTGCGGGTCAGGGAATGTTTTAAACTGCGCGCCGCGTCCTGGAGTATGAATTTTGGCGTTAACAGATTTTTAATTTTCGCTTCATGAAAAATATCCTCTGCGGTAAAATAACGAATATACCCTTTCCCCTGCCCGGATACACCGGAATAGGAAAAATTCGTATGAATGATATAACCCATCGGCGCATGTTTCGGATCGTTGGCATCCAGTTTCACATAAGAATAATTATCCGTTTCAAAAAAAGCGGCGCCGCCGTTCGCGTCGATAACGCCAAAATTCGCCGACAGTCCCATCGGTTTTGGCTGCTCGCTCAGCAGGGTTTCAAAATCACCGATTGTCGCGCAAACCTGAAGCGCTCGTTTCATGATTATACCTTCCTGATCCTTCAGCGCACTCGTGTCGCCGATGTTCAGGTTATACGCATGCGAATTCATGATCGCAAATCCGGCGCTGTTACAGCCAATCCATACCTGCTTCCGCTCTATATCCAAAGCGTCCACCAGCCCTATATATTCGTATTTTCCATCGGTAAAATATTCCACAACATTCTGCAGACTGTCCGTATCGCGGTTTTTCCAGAGTATCGGCCGGCCGTCAGGGGTATGCTTACCGGAAATTACAATCGTCGTACAGGCCTCCAGGGAGGGATTTAATGCCATTAGTCCCAATAAAAATAATATAATTGGTTTCATCATAATCATGCCGCCTTTCATGAACCGGAGTGGTTATACTATACGTGATGCATTATAGCATTATAGATTGAATTTTTCCTAAATCCTCCGGATGATTAATATTAAAAAATATTTTTTCATCATACATCGGATAGGTTTTCATGACATCGATCAAATCCGCCTTCATACGCTCAATCAGCACCAGCGGGGAATACTTCCATTTTTTCGGTTCATGGGGACCGGCATGCGTGCCGTCCTGGCCGATCATATCCATAATAACTTGCAGGCAAGCTTTTGAATAAACCCCGCACAACGGCTGGATGATGCCATTAGTTACCGGCAATGTAATCGGCCGATCCGACGGATACTCAGCAACAAACCTTATAAAATCACTCGTCATGTGGGGCAAATCGCAGGATAATAGAAAAATCTTTTCCGTTTCCGCATGCGTCAGCGCCGAATGAATGCCTCCCAGCGGTCCAATGTTCCGTAGAATGTCCGAATGCACCGGATATTTCAGAAACGGATAGGTATCGGACGCATTCGCGATAATCATGACGTTCGAAAATACCGTTGATAATTCATGCGCCAGTTTTTCAATAATGGTCTGCTCTCCGATTCGGATTAACGCCTTATCGGTTCCGTATCGCGAGCTTTTACCGCCGGCAAGGATACAACCGGTTATTCCCGTAATCATAAAAGATCATTTTCATTATGTTAATAGGTACAGTCTAAGAATTCAGTTGATCCAAGATAAAAGCGGATTAAATGAATTCTTTATTGGGAAAACAAATACTCAGATGTTACAGACTAGAAGAAATATTTTTAAGTTAATATTTCATTAAAGCGGTTGTTGAGCCATTCCCCGATATCTCAGCAGCCCTCCTTTTTCTTTTTACCGGTTTTTTCTTTTTGAACCGGACCTTTCATCTCTAATTTAGGCATGACTTTCTTCTGTTCTTTTTTCTCATCGAGAACTCCGGCTTGCGGGGAACCGCCAAAATACTTGCTGACCTCTTTTATCTTATTGAAAGCGGCGAGCTGATCTTGAGTCGGACTTTCAGGGATTTTCGGGAATAATATTTTGTCATTCCACTCCTCGAGCCCTCCAAACAGCATGTACACGCCTTTAAATCCCATCGCTTTCAGCAGAAACCACGCCTGCGCAGAATGGATACCACCTTCGGAATACAGGATAATTTTTTCGTTCCGCGTTATAGGATAATTGGACAAGTCCGCCAGTGCGGCGTTTTCGGCGGTGGGAATGTGGTATTCGCTGAATTCCTTTTCCGTGCGCAGATCCAGCAGGCGGTAGTCGGATTTCCCTTGAATAATCCAGTCGGCCAATTCTTCGGCGGAGACATGATCGACCTTATTCTCAACAATCAAAGCGAGTTCTTTAGCGTCAATCATAGCTTTGCTTCCGCGGTATGGGCTTCCCGCAAACAGTCCGATAAAACCTAACGCGACAGCCATGAGCGCCAGCTTCTGGTTCAAACTGATTTGATTCCAAATTTGTTTCATGGTTTTACTCCGGTTTCCAGTGAGCGGTTTTTTTCTCGCCCCATTCCGCGAGCGCGAAAGCGCCGACCGCCATCAGGACGACGGCAAAAACAATCACGCCGTACGGAATGTTCAGCAGTTCCGGCAAAGTGACCTTTCCCATCGGTGTGGCATAATATAAATCTTTCACCAGCGGATACGCCAAACCGAAAACAAATATTCCGGCCATCATGCCGAGCAAATATATTACACCGTCCAATTTGCCTGTCGATGAAGCCACAACCGACGTGCCGGGACAGTAACCGCCGATCACAAATCCGAAACCGAGCAATAATCCGCCGAGAATTTGCGGCAGTAAAAACGTATCGGTGAGATAAATTAAACTCAAGTCCATAAATCCAATCCAGGACAGATAGAACACGCCCAGCATCGCAGTAATGATGGCGGTGAACATGACTTTCAGAACTCTCATATCGTAGAAATAAAACTGCGCGGCTAATGTTCGCGCGCTGCCGAAGCCGGCGCGTTCGAGGAAAAAGCCGAATCCGATGCCGATGACAAACGCGATAATCAGACTGACTTCTTCGTTAAAATATCCGAATTTATAGAATGGTAGGTTCATAGCCATTGCCTCCTTAAAAAATACGCCAATGCATACGCGCCGGCGAAAACCATCATCATAAACGCCCAACTGCCGAGATTCAGGACTGCGCCGCCTGTTAAGGCCTGTCCGCTGGTGCATCCGCGGGCGAGTTTCGCGCCGAATCCCATCAATAGGCCACCCGCGAAGGCCAGCGTGAACCGCATTGACTTTGAAATCCGCGGCCCTTTCTCAACGCCTTTTTTCACGCGCCCGGCCAGCGCGCCGGATATAAACCCGCCGACCAGCATCCCCAGCACCTCGAATACCAGCCAGTCCTTGAACGGGCTTTTTGTGCCGTCGCCGAGATATTCTGAGTAAAATTCATTGGAGGCCGTAAATGCCGGCGCCACCACATTCGTTCCCGCGGCCACGGCTGTCGAAAACGCTCCGGATGCGCCCAGCCCACGTCCCATAATTACATAGGACAGGAGAAGCACCAAGCCAAGCCCTATGCCCGCAAGATAGGGATTCATATAGGGTTTTGGGGGTTGCAATTCATTCTGCATAATACGTGTTCCTTAATTATTCTTCTTTAAATAATATAAATCATTCAAATCTTTTAAACGGCCTGCCGCCTTTTTATTTTTTTTGAGATCTTTCAGGGATATGATATTTATTGTAACCGCATCAACGGTAAACCGGACTTTTCGCTTAAAGCAATTAGAAAATTTTACGCCTTCGATTTCATTCAGAATATCAATCCTGTATGGCGGTTTGCCCATCTGAAATATGGTATTGGATTTCATAAAATCCTTTATCTTTAATTCCTTGACAGGAAAACCGAAATCACGCAAGGCGTTGAATAACTTCTTGATATTATCCTCGGTGCGTTCAATCCAGATATCAATATCCTGCGTAAACCGAGGATAACCGTAAAACCCTACGGCATAGCCGCCGATCAGGAGGTAATCAACTTCGTTTTCGTTTAACAAAACGATAAACTCTTTGAAATCCTTGTTCAGATCCGTCATTAAACATTTCTATATAACGTTGACGTAATATTTCGATGGTACGGAGGCGTTCTATGGCTGGGCGCGTCAGCCAATAATTATAATCGGAATCGGTGTCGCGCAATTTTCGGAAGCAATATGTTTTCCGGTTCATCATAATACATATTCAAAGATTATAGACCGCGCGTCCAATGGCTGTATTGTCCGGCAAATACAATTACAAAGCGCAGCATCAGACCGCCGAACATCACCATCACCGGCAGAATGCTGTAGTGATGAATTCTGTGCCTCACCGCAAGCGACTGCATAATAATCGGGATGACGACGCCGATACCAATCACTAAAACCCAGAACGACGCGGCATACGGCCCGTTTAAAATCAGAAATGCGGCGCGAAGATGCGCATCCGTGGAACTGATCAGCCCGATGATCCAAAGTCCGATGATCACCAGTTCAATAATCAGGAAATTTATATCGGCCTTGGCCAGAAGCACGCGCTCTTCCGCGTTCTTTGCGATCATGTGAACCAGCGCCGCGGCGGATGACAATCCGGATACCAGAAATAATATTCCGAGAATGGATGAATTCCACAGCGGCCGCGCGCCGAAAGCGCTCAACAATATGCCGGTATAAATTCCCAGCATGGCGCCGAGTATGATGTTCGTTAAACCGATGGCTTTTATCAAAGACGGGGATTGATTGATTTTCTCAGAGGCCGTTTTCAGAATAGACAGCCGTTTCGCCATCCACTCTGCCGGCCGCATCAGAATATTGGCCATAAGCGCCGGATAAACCAGAATCAGAATCCAGGAACCCCACGACATCGGCGAGGCAATCTGAAATGTGGCGTACATGCGCCAGACGTGTATCTTATATTCCAAGTCTAGAAACAAAGCAAACATACCGACGCTTAATAAAATAACACCCAGTAAGGGCAGCCGAAAACAGGAGCAGGTGTGTTCGTTGTGACGGCCTTTGAAAATAAAATAACCGGATACAATCATCATACCGGCAACCAGACCACCCAGAAACAGATATATGCCTACCTCCCATCCCCAGATATGAAGCGACGGATCAATCAGGTCGTTGGTTCTTGTTGTTGTTATTTCATCCATTGTAAATTCCCTGAAATAAGAAACCATTCATGGTTTGTAAATCGGTCTATGGTTAAGTCAAATAATATATACAGGGCTTTGTGCCGGCAGAGGTTAACAGCGCATAATGTTTCCGCTCTTTTAATAACCGGCTAACCGTACTATTTGGATCATCTAAATCGCCGAAGTACATACAATGCGTCGGACAGACGGATACGCAGGCGGGTAATAAACCTTTTTCGACCCGGTGAATGCAAAACGTACATTTATCGGCGTATCCTTCCGGATGAATGAAACGCGCGTCATACGGACAGGCGGCCATGCAGGCCTTGCATCCGCTGCATTTATCGTGATGAACGAGTACCACGCCGCCGTAATCATGAATATGACTCGCCCCGCACGGACAGCAGTACACACAGGGCGGATTGTCGCAATGATTGCAGCGTTCGGAGCGGATTTCTAATTGAATTGTCGGAAATTTTCCTTTGGCGTCCTGCACGATCCAGTCGCGGTCGAGCCCTTCCGGAACCTGGTTCTCCGTCTTGCACGCCACCACGCAGTCCATACAGCCGACACATTTACGGGTGTCAATCACCATCGCTAAGCGCGCCATATTACGCCACCTCCGTTTCTATGGTTACGAAGTTGACGTTCATGGCCGTTCCTCCCATGAGCGGATCGGTCGTGTATTTCGTAATTAACTGTGCGTCGCTGGCGCCTTTCTGATAGGCGCGTTTCAGCATTTTGGAATTATGTCCGAAACCATGCACGACATACACGCATTCCGGCCGGATACGCTCGGTCGCTTTGACCTTGATTTTATTGCTGAGCACGCCGTCCTGGTTTTTCAGTTTCACATAATCGCCGCTCTTCAGACCCATGCGTGAGGCGACATCGATATTGATCCAGACTTCATTTTCGTCCATCATATCGGATAAAATCGGATTGGAATGCGTGCGGCTGAATGAATGCACAGGTGCGCGCCCGTACAGCAAACGGAACGATCCGGGCGGACCTTCAGTAGGCGGTTTGTACTTGGGTACCGGATCAAATCCGGCGTCCGCAAGCTGGACCGAATAATACTCGATTTTCCCGGACGGCGTCGGGAATTCAACCGGCACGCCTTCATCAAAGTATATCGGCTTTTTCTCGCCCTTGATAATCCCCTTTTCTTTCAGCTGTTTTAAGGAAAATCCTGCCTTTGTCAGGCGATAATCAAGATATTCCTCAATATCTTTCCAGGGATAATAATGGCCTAAACCTAATTTTTCTGCGAGCTTTTTTGCGATCCACCAATTCGGTTTCTGTTCTTGCGGCGATTCAATCACCGGCTGTCGAAGGGCAATAAACGGCTCCCGGAACCATTCCACATTGATATCGTCATACCGCTCGAGGTAGGTGGATTCCGGCAGAACGACATCCGCCCAGCCGCAGATTTCACTGGGAATGACATCAACAACCGCCATGAGATCCAGATTTTGTATCGCCTTGATGGTTTCGTCTTCGTTCGGCAGGGCGTGCAGGATATTCGTCGCATAGATGAGCCAGCCCTTCACCGGATAAGGTTTCCCGGTCAGTGTTGCCTCGCGGATGCCGGTGGTAATAGCTTCAATAGCGAACGGGTATTTTTTATTCGGATTGTCCGCTTTCCCTTTTTCGGATTTTGGATAGGCCGGATACGGATAATACGGCACATCCATACTAACGGGATAATAGAATCCTCCCTTGCGGCCCCAATTGCCCATCAACGCGTTCAGCAAGGCGATAGCACGGCTTCGTTGGGCGTCATCGCCGTACCAGGTGACATGCCGACCGGGATGGATTAACGTCGCGGGACGATACCGCGCCATTTCACGAGCCGTGGCACGGATCAAATCCGGCTCAATGCCCGTCAGCGGATACGCCCATTCCGGGGTATAGGCATTTATTTCAGTTGAGAATTGTTCAAAACCGAACGCATATTTTCCGGTATAATCGGGATCATATAGTTTTTCTTTGACGATCACATGCATCCACGCGAGTACTAACGCCATATCGGTGCCGGGCCTGATGGCAAGATAATATTTCGCTTTACTGGCGGCGATGGAATAGCGCGGATCCACGACGATGACGACCGCGTTGTTTCCGACGGCTTCGGCGAATTCTTGCACCTGGGTGTTATGCATATTTTCGCCGAGATGCGAACCGATCAGAACAAGGCATTGCGCGTTTTTGATATCCGTGCGTTCCGGCGACCCGATGTCCTCGCCGAAGGTCAGCTTGAATCCCACATCGCGGGGCCCGCGGCATTGCGCGAACGAAGGCGCGGCGATATTGGGCGACCCGTAAGCTTTTAACGTATGCTTCAGGAACGTGCCGCCGATGCCGTGGCTGAACATCGCCATCGCCTCGGCGCCGTATTGTGCCTTAATCTTCTTCATTTTATCCGCGATGTAATCCAGCGCTTCGTCCCAGGTTACTTCCACCCATTTTTCATCGCCGCGCACGGATTGCCGCAATAACGGCACTTTCAGCCGGTCGGGATCGTAATGCGCGCCCACGCCGCCCGTACCGCGCGGACACAGCCTCCCGCGGCTCAGCGGATCTTCGGGATTGCCTTCAATTTTCCACAATTGGCCGTCTTTCACATAGGCAATCGCCCCGCACTTCCAGAAACAGATATCGCAATAGGTCGGTATCGTGCGCACACCGCCTGCCGATTGGCTTTTATCAAGCGCTTTCAAATGTTCGGCCGTGGATTGAATCATTGACGCTGCTGCCGCCGTACCCACAACGGTTCCGGCGCTGATCTTTAAAAAACGTCGTCGGGAGAGTGAATTCATGATTGTGCTTTTTGTTGATGACAGGTTAGACTGGATAATTTGATGTTTAACTTAAAAGAGAACAAAAAAAATACTGGCAAAAAGTTAATTGAATTCAATAGTATTGTCAACATTAAAATTATCAGCGCCTTATTTTCCGCTAAACACGGTTATTCAATAACAGCGGATTAGAAATCCTGAGGCGGCATTCACCGCCTCAGGTCTGTGATTTCATGGTGCGCATGCCTAAAAAGCGTACGTTAAGGATGTCATTAATAATTGTTCACGAAGTTGATTCCGGCTATTGGCATATTCCTGCCCAATTAAATTGGTTGATCCTGCTTTTTGTTTTTTGTTAAAGGTATACCCATAGGCGATATCCAGATTCAATTTATCGGAAAGACCTCTGCCAAAACCCAGTGTAATGTGATTCTCTACTATGGCCGGGAAAATCGAGAAAATCGTATTGTCCGGGACGGGGTTCTTGCCGTGTATGAATCCGGCCCGCAGATTCGTTCTTTCGGCTACCTGGTATTCGGCGCCAAACTTGATATTATAGGCATCCTTCCATTTCAACGGAAAATCATAATTAAACGAACCGTCGGCCGTGGCGTCGTTGATCATCAGATTGATATTCGGATTCGCGCCTTTTTTCAGTTTAATCGGCATCTTATCGAACGCGGCTGACCAGTTGATCCATTCCACATCCAGCCCGATAGTCCATTTGGAAGTCGGTTTGAAACTTACGCCGCCGGCCAGTTTCTGCGGAACACCGAATGCCGCTTTATTTTCACCATAGCTGGCCGCGACACCCTGCTGAAGATCAATCCCCATGTCGTTGAACATCTGCCCGACGGCCATTTGAGCGTCTTCCAGCGTCGCCGTGGGATTCTGGGCCATATAGCCCTGTACGGCCATCCCAAAGGCTTCGTTAAACTGGGCGGTCATATCCATGGTCGCTTTACCTTCAAGGTGAATCGTGGTCGGGCTGGTGTAGGCCAGACCGAATGCCCATTGATCATTGGCTTTATAGAACACCCCAATATTCGCGCCGAAACCGAAACCGGTCAGGTTTTTCATATCCGCGTAAGCCGTTACTTCCGAATAGCCGAAACCGCCCTGATTGGTCGGCGCGGCGAACATCTGGCCGAACGTCATTCCCGGATTGTTGACCGGATGCCCCTGCAGATTGGCTACGGGATCGATAGAAAACGGCATCTTGAAATCCAGCATGCCGTAATAAAGCTGTAAGCCGGCGCCGATGGCCAGTTTATCGTTTATCCGGTAGGCAAACGAAGGCCCCATGGTGATGTAACCAAAATTGGAGTAGTATTTTTGTGTATCCAGCAGAGCGTGATTCAAATTGTATTCCGCACCCATGCCGCCAACCACATTGAGCCCGAATCCCCACGCCCAGGAGGATCCTTCCCGCGGATCGACATATCCCGAAAACGGCATTGGGTAATATTTCTGATCTGCGGTCGTGTTGGGATTAACCGCGTTCATGAACTGCACCTTAGGAATTAAAATGCCGATCCCCAGGCCAAACGACCGGTTTTGCAGAAACGCCAGACCCGCGGGATTAGTCAATATAACCGAACTATTGTCCGGTATGGCCACAATCGTTCCGCCGCGCCCGAATGATTTGGCGTTATAACCGTTTAACAGATATCCGTTGGTACTGGCAAAGGCCACTTCTAAAGTCAGGCCTAAAACCATCGCTGTAATCAATAATTTTCTCATAAGCCACTCCGTTTCTTTCAGGGATTTCGTTGTTTATTTAAGTTATATTAAGCCCGGAATATCCATATTTAAAAAAGTAACATGGGTTTCTGTTTTTTATTCCCTTTATTTTTTATTGTTTATTCATTACATAGATGGTGGCTTCACTCGTTTAATTAACCATTATCGGGTAAATCAATCATGATTTGCACTATAAATGATCAATATTTTTTACGCCCCCTCAGGCCTACAGATGCTGATGAATTACAAATGCTAGCCAATAACCGCAACATCTGGCTCAACGTTCGGGATGTGTTTCCGCACCCATACACCCTGAAGGACGCCCATGAGTTTATCGATAAAGTAAAAAACGATGACCCGCCGAACGTACTCGCAATAGCGACGATGGAACGTTTTTTAGGATGCATTGGATTGACATTCAATCAGGATATCCATCGCGTCACGGCTGAGCTTGGATACTGGATTGGTGAATCATACTGGCGCAAGGGCATCGCGTCTATTTCGGTTAAACGGTTTGTAAAGTACGGGTTTGACACATTCGACATCACACGCATTCAGGCGGGCGTTCTGGAATGGAACCGCTCCTCAATGCGGGTACTTGAAAAATGCGGGTTTACGCTGGACGGCATATTTCGTCAAGCCGTGATCAAGGATGGGAGGATTTGCGATTATTTTATCTATTCGATATTAAAAGAACGCCTAACCGTAACCGCAACGCCAAAATAAAAAACGCCTTCCGCTTTAAGAAACGGAAGGCGTCTATCCGCCGGATAGCTTAATAATTTTCTTCGTATAGCTCAAAATAGGCTTGCGGATGCAGACAGGCCGGGCATTTATCCAGCGCTTTTTCGCCTTCGTGCACGTAGCCGCACTTGGAACAGACCCATTTTACTTTTTCGCTCTTTTTGAATACGGTCCCTTCCTGAACGTTTTTCAGGAGTTTCAGGTAACGTTTTTCGTGTTCGGCCTCCACTTTTGCGATCATGGTAAAAGCCGCGGCGATATCGTTGAAACCTTCCTCCCGCGCCGTTTCGGCAAAAGCGGGATAAAGTTTGGTCCACTCTTCGTTCTCTCCCATCGCGGCGGCTTTCAGGTTCTCGGCGGTAGTGCCGATTTTTCCGGCCGGATAGGTCGCCGTAATTTCCACATCACCGCCCTGCAGAAATTTGAAAAACCGCTTCGCATGTTCCTGCTCCTGCCCGGCCGTTTTCATGAAGATCGCCGCTATCTGCTCATACCCTTCTTCACGGGCAACCTTGGCGAAAAACTCATACCGGTTGCGCGCCTGCGATTCGCCGGCGAATGATTTTAACAGATTCTGTTCCGTCTTGCTACCTTTAAATTCTTTAGCCATGATGTTTTCTTTCTGGTTTGATGAAATTACCGTTTTTTTATTTGTTTGAATAGCCGAGATTCTGTGTTTGACTTGGCAATTGCAATATATATAAAATTAACAATCCTACACAAGTATTTTTTCCTGTTTAGGTGGTTGGAGTTGAAAGAAAACTGTCTATAAAAAAAGAACATCACCCGACCGCCATCTTGGCCCCAAGGCAACTATTAAAATCATCATCATTTTTGTTCAAAACGATACCCACCAGACGGATCCACCTGTTTCATGGTCCTGACGATATTGTTTTCGACCACAAATTCAAAAACAATATCCGAAAATTCCTTTACTTTAGACATTTACTATATAGGGTATCTGTGGAATGCCCGGTTACCCGGGTTCCATCAGTTAAAAACCCTTTTCGCGTCAAGTCTCTCTCCCCGATACGCGCCATTCGGAAGAAGATACTGGCCGGTATATTGCCGCAGGATTTTTTACATCGGCAAGTGAGGCGTCGGCTTTGCGCGTAAAAGTGACCTCTTCTTCATCCAGCGACATTACAGCTTGCGTGATGTCTCCCTGAGGGTTCGCATAAAATATTTACAGTCCATTTACCGGTGTGTTCATCATCTGGCGTATCTAAGAGGTCATAATGATAGTGATTGATAGGCAGGCGTATTTTAATACTGCCCCTGATTCATCAGCGCGGTCAGCCATTTGAACATATCTCCATTATTGGATATTATCGAACTCGCGGGCCTTACGCCTTCAGCTTCCTCATAATAAAGTATCGGATAAAGATGATTGGTATTACGTTTTTCCGTATGGGCACAAGATAAAATTGCTTTTTATCAATTATTTACGTATAAACTAATATTAGTTTCATAATAGAAAAATACATTTACCTGATTTATAAAAAAGATATTTACTATACAATCGTTAATTATCCACGCCAATTTAAACAGTGAGGATTATCATGAAAGCGACATTCTTGTTATTCGGTCTAATAACATTAGGGCTCAGCGGCTGTGATATTTTTAGAGACATTAAGGGTGATGATGCCGACGGCATAACCATAACCCGGCCATGGGATCAGGCGGCCTATTCCATCCTTCCGACAGATGACGGTAATTTTATGATGCTGTTCACTGATACCGATACTCTTTCAGGCAAAGGACAGGATATAGGTATTATGAAGATTACAGGGAAAGCTAAAATACTCTGGGAAAAACGATACGGCACTCCAAAGAACGAAAACGGTTACTGGATGGAACGTACCAATGATAATAATTATATCATTGCCGGCAGTTCAAATAACTACGGTACCAGCCTGGATATATATCTTCTAAAAATCAGCCCGAGCGGCGATTCGTTATGGGATAATCATTTTACAGCCGGCGGGAATGACGTGGCGCATTGCATTCGTCAGGATGCCAACGGCAATTTTGTTATATTTGGCCGAAAAAACGACGACGCGCTTGTTGCCAAAACCGATGCCGGCGGTCATTTTCAGTGGTACAGGACCTACAATGGCAATGACAAAGATGACGGTGAGATTGGCCTGATTACGCCCGACGGCGGATACCTGCTGGTGGGTTATTTAAACAATAAATTTTTCGCCGCGAAAACCGATACTACGGGCAACACCCTTTGGCAATATACTTACGGCAACAGCGGTGATCATGCTTATGAGGTCGGCCTCACGAACGATGGCGATTATTTTCTTGCTGGCCGAAACGACAATAAGCTGGTGGTAATGAAAATCGATGCCGGAGGTACATTGGTTTGGAATAAGATTTTCAACAACAACGGTTTCGCGCGTTGTATGACTGCAACGCACGACGGGAATTTTGTGATTGCCGGATGGACCGATTCGGACTTTCTGGATAATCAAAACGCCTACATTGCCAAGATTACTCCCACCGGAAAATTACTTTGGGATTATGAATACGGAAATGGCAAAAGGGCGGAAAGTGTCCGTAGTATTGTCCGGACGTCGGATAACGGTTTTATCATGGCCGGTGCGGCTCAAACAGAGACCGATGTGGATATTTTTATTAATAGGGTCACCAAAAACGGTAATCCGGTCTGGTAAGGACGTTTATGACAACTCTTCCCATTCAATATACAGGTCATCAATAGCCGCGACTGTTCTTCGATATTGTTCCTGAACGGCTTTGATGCGGTCAGCGTCCTTGTATAAAAGCGGGTCGGCCAGTTGATGTTCCAGGGACGATTTCAGCTGTTCCTGTTCATGAATCAGCTTTTCGATTTCCGCGATACGGCGTTCGCGGCGGCGTTGTTCAGCGGCCTCACGTCGGTTTTGCTCGCGTTCTTTCTGCCATTGTTCCCTCGCTTCGGATTTCTTATTCGGCGAAGAATTTTGCGCTTCCTGCATCACCTCGGAAGCTTCGTTTATCTTTTTATTGTAATAATCGGTATAATTACCCAGATAGATTTTCATCCGGCCATTTTTCAGTTCCAGCACTTTGGTAACCAGGTTATCCAGAAAATACCGGTCGTGAGAAGCAATGAGCAACGTGCCCTCATAGTCTTGCAAAGCGCTCTGGAGAATATCGCGGGTCTGTGCGTCGATATGGTTGGTCGGTTCGTCGAGTAAAATAAAATTCGTGGGATTAAGCAGCATCTTTGCGAAAGCGAGGCGCGATTTTTCGCCGCCGCTGAGTATTTTCACCGGTTTCTGAATATCATCCCCGCTGAACAGGAACGCCCCGAGGATTGTCCGGAGCAGTAACGGGGTATGGTCGCGCGCGGCCGCGGTGATTTCCTCAAAAACGGTGTTGGCAATATTCAGTTTTTCTGCCTGCTGCTGGGCAAAATATTCCAACATGACGTTGTATCCTATTTTTATAGCGCCTCGATCCGGCGTGTCTTCACCGGACAACAGGCGTAGCAGTGTCGATTTGCCCGCGCCGTTGACACCGACGAGGGCCGCCTTGTCCCCGCGCTCGAGTATGAAATTCAGTTTTTCAAAAACCGGAATGCCGTCGTAGGATTTCGTCAGATCTTCCACTTCCAGTACCACCCGGCCGCTCGGAGGCGGTTGGGGAAAACGAAAATGGACGGCTTTCCGCTCGTCCTCGGGAAGATTCAGTTGTTCCATTTTCTCGAGCATCTTAACGCGGCTCTGCACTTGACGGGCTTTGGTAGCCTTATACCGGAACCGATCAATAAAGACCTGAATCCGACGGCGTTCGTCCTGCTGACGCTCGTATTCGGCAATGAGCTGTTCCTCAGCCAAAGCTTTCGCTTCTTCATACGCTTCATAATCACCGGAATAATCCGTCAGGCGCTGATGATCCAGTTCGCTGATGCGGTTACAGATATGGTCAATGAAATAACGGTCATGCGACACGGTGACCACCGAACCCTCATACGACTTCAAATAATCTTCGAACCATACTATCGATTCGATATCAAGATGATTCGTTGGTTCGTCCAGGAGCAGCAAATCGGGTTTCTGCAGAAGCAGTTTCGCCAGAGACACGCGCATCTGCCAACCGCCGCTGAACTGGCTACAGGGCCGTTCGAAATCTTCTGTCCGGAATCCAAGTCCGATGAGCACTTTTTCGGCCCTGGACCGCGCGCTGAATCCTTCAAGTTGCTCAAAGCGATGATGGCACTCGCCATATTCCTGCAACAGACGCTGGTAAGCTTCGGAATCATGCGGTAAGATTTTTATCTTATCTTCAATTTCATTGAGCCGCATCTGCACGGCCTGTATGTCCCTAAATGCCGACATAGACTCTTCGATAACGGATTTCTCGAATTCCGGCAGGCCTTCCTGCGGCAGATATCCTATGGTCAGGTTTTTCGCATGGACAACTCTTCCGGTCGTCGGGGTTATACGGCCGAGTATGATTTTCAGCAACGTAGACTTGCCGATGCCGTTGGCGCCAATCAGCGCGATACGATCTTTCGGACGAACGTGCCAGTGTATATTTTCAAACAGCAGGCGGCTGCCGAAATATAACGAGATATCAATCAGATGGAGCACGGGTTGGATCCGTTGGTTCGTGAAAAGGTGGCGGCTTTGGCAATACGCTTCGCAATCGACGGATGGCTGTAAAACAGAAACTCCGTCACCGGATGGGGATTCGCATCCGACAAATTTATATCCGCCAGCCGTTGCAGGCCGGATATCAAAGCGCCCGGATTGGATGTTTTCCGCAGCGCATAATCATCCGCCTGATTTTCATAATAGCGGCTGATGAGATTATTAACCGGTCCCGTAATTAAACCAAAAAGTATCAGCAGTAAAGCCAGCAACGGTAAAGCGGCCACATCACCGCGCCCGGTAAATCCTAAAACCGGTATCAGCGCATCGTATAAAGCCGCCGTAACCGCAAGGCCGGCCATCAATAAAACGGTTCCGGCTAATATCATTTTGGGTATATGGCGGTGCCGGTAGTGACCAACCTCGTGCGCAAAAATAACTTCGATTTCCTCATCCGTAAAAGCGTTCAGCAGATTATCGGCCAGCAGGATCCGTTTGGAACGCCCGATTCCCGCAAAGGCGGCGTTGGCCTTTTTTGTGGTTTTGCTGTAATTAAACTCAAACACTCCGGCAATATTCAGATTGACGTCGTTACAAAGCCTGACCAGCTTTTCTTTGAGCGCATCGTTATTTAACGGCGTGAATCGGTAAAACAGCGGAAAAATCAAGGTCGGCGCCAGGCGTGTCAGCAAAACTGAAAAAATCAGCATCATCAGGCCAAACGGCAACCACCACCAGAATCCGAGATTAGCCAGACAAAAATAAAACAGCATGATAACCGGAATGCCTATTAAAGCTGAAAGAAAAAGTGCTTTCGCGTTTTCCCACGCCCATTGAAAAATATTTTGTCTGGATAACTGGTATTGATGCTCCAGTATATAACTGCCATAAAAGGATAGCGGAAACGTTAAAATCATTTCGGCCGCGCCCATCAGCAATATGAATAGCAACACCTGTCCATAAACCCAGTCCGTAATCGTAGCGGCATAATGCGAAAGCTTTTGTGAAAAGCCTGTCAGGATTACAGCGATGAGGAAAGCCAACAGTAGGGCTGTTTCCGACAGGGAAATTATTAGTTTTATTCGCGTATATCGCTTAGGTATGTCATTGGCCGTATTTAACATTTCGCAAGGAATGTATTTAAAAGTTGTAAAAAATCAAATAAAAGATTCATGGGAAATTCAGATATTGTATTCGCTAATCATGTCAAGTGCGGTTATTGATAATATCGTAGTATTAATTTTTTTCAATGCATAAAAATGTATCACCATGCGAGGGATTTCTCTTCAAAAAATGGCCCTTCACAATAATCTGGATTTAAAATATTTTTTTATTTTGAATATAATTATTATTGTAACATAATTTTTTAATTATTAATATTATGTTGCGATGATTTGAATTTTATCACTTTACACTGAAACAAGAAAAAATATCATACGAGGTATCATTGCAGATACGTGTAGCCAGCATTACCGACCGGGGACTTAATCCAAACCGCGTGTATAATGAAGACAGTCTGCTGATTGCAGGCGAGTTGTTTCTCGTAGCGGACGGCCTGGGCGGGGAACTGGCCGGCGAGGTGGCCAGCAAGATGACGGTCGAAAAATTCAAAGAATTATTCGACGACGCCACCCGTGAAAACGGCCTGTCGGCTGAGAGCGAACTTAAAGTCATCGAACGAACCATCAAACGGGTTAATCGTATCGTTCATCTGGAGGCACAGAAACCGGATTACCAGAATATGGGTTCCACACTTTCGGTACTGTACCTTTTTAAGAATCAGGGGTTGATCGGCCATGTAGGCGACAGTAAAATCTACCTCATTCGTAACCAAATGGCCAGGCAACTTACTCACGACCAGAGCATGGTACAGCAGATGATCGATAAAGGGGTTATCACCCCGGAGCAGGCCCGCCGGCACCCCATGCGCAATGTGCTCCTGAGCTGCATCGCCCATAAACCCGATATTGACGTGCATCTGGAGAGGACCGACGTGGCTCCCGGCGATTATTTTTTCCTCTGTTCCGATGGCGTCTCGGAGTATGTGACCCCGGAACAACTGGCGGAGATTATTAATGACTATCGGGAACCGGCCGCTATCTGCGATGCCATTCGCGAACGCGTTCTTGAAGGCGGCGCCATGGATAATTTTACGGCGATCTGTTTAGCCGTGGACGCTTTAGGATAAAAAATAAATATTTTTACGGTCCTTTAAACCTGTCGGGATTTTCTCTCCGCACCATCCTCAAAAGCCGCTGCGATTTGCAAATTACAACTCGGCAGCGTTTTATACAAACGCCCCCATCACGATTCTGCGTTGTCCTTCAGTTGTTCCTGCAACTGCTGAATTTCTTTTATTAACGCGTTCTGCCGGCGGGCAAGGCGGACAATATACAATAATAAAAAAAGCCAGATACAGGCAAACGCCGCGAAGAGATAACCGAGATTATCCATAGCGATTACTCTTCAGGCGGGTAATACCGGGTATAAACAATATCGCTCAGGCGTATGGCCTCTTTGCAATAGGGATCCACGCGGTGCTGGTTCAATGTCATATCAATAAAATTCATCGCTTGTTTCCATTTCCGCGTGATATTGATCTGCCGGATGAATTCCTGGTATTCGTTCTGATTATTATTGAATATCTTTTTCAAAATAATTTTTTCATCTTTCGCGGTAATCAGCGTTTCTACCGGCACCAGAACCTCTGCTTCCTTCAGCCGCAGCAGTTTGATGGATTTGGTATCGTTGTCAAATTTTTCGACTAATTCCTGCTTAATGAACTGGCCGGTAATCTCCCGGTCAATGGATTCCGGCCTCAGCAGTTCGCTGGGAATATGAACGTCCCGTTCCACGGTTTTCGGTTCCGTCTTAACCGATCCGGTAATTCCGGTAGGTTCGTGATTGAGGTGAATCGATTTCTGCGAAAGAATATTATTAATATCTATAAGCTCGCCGCTGTCTTCATCGGGCTTTTTCCCGGTTAAAGAAACTTGATCGGGTGATTTAACCGGCACCGGTTCAGGGACTAACGCCGGCTGTTCGTTAGATACAATCGGTTTTTCAATTACAGGCGTTTCTGCCGTTAAACCGGTCAGTGCCTGCTTGTCCTGCAGAATAATAAATCGGTTCAGCACCTGCCTGAGACCGTATAAATTCATCTCCTTATTGTCAAGTTCTTTCTCAATGTTCAGCGCCATCACGTAATCGTCTAATTGCCGGTCCTTGAAAGCTTCAATCAGGATATCAATGTCTAAACTGTCGCTGTTTTTGCCGATCAGTTCGTTGAGGTCCTTGATAATCAGGCCGCAGACTTTCAAAATATTATCAAGATTGCCCTTATGGAACAGACTTTGATTGATTTCCTGAATCAGCAGGCGGAATTGGCCTTTGGTCATGTGGGTTAGATTTTTGGCTTTGGCATACCGTTCCAGGGCGTCGGGATAATATCGGAATTTTTCGAACTGGCGCATCTGAGCCACTACAGCAGTCACCGGCTGAGCGGCCACGGCGGTGTACATCAGTTCATCCGTTGTTTCCAGCGGCTTGACCAGAAAGCGCAGTTTGATCATCAAGGTTTCTTTAAGGATGGTATGGGCCGTCTGACGGGAAATTTTAAAGTTTTTTTTCAGGTTATCTATAAAATGATCCACGCTTTTTTGTACGGCCGGGCTCTCATATTGGAATAAGGCCTCGCCGCTCAGAATGCGCTCCCTTTCCTGCTGAAAGAGATGCTCATAATGAATCATAAATATTTTCCTGACCAATTCATCGGCATCAGGGCCGGTTAGGTCATAGTAAGATAAAGGATCAGCCGCTGGGTGTATTTTGGCTTCCAGCTGACGGTACACGTTTTCTACAATGGCATCAAACATAAGCATTATGCCTCCTGAGCGGATGAAATACCGGTGTTTTTCTTGTAACGCTGATTAATATAATACGTTAGCACTTCCATTTCGATAGCTATATCGGCTTGCCGGACGACAACATCCTGCGGAACGTCCAGTTTTCTGGGCGCAAAGTTCAGAATGGCCTTTACGCCGGTTTTAACTACGCGTTCAGTAACCATCTGAGCGGCGTCGGACGGCACGGTAATGGCAGCAATTTCGATTTTCTCATGCTGGAAAATTTCATCCATATACTGAATATCGGCAACAACCAGTGCGCCGACCTGCTGGCCTATTTTTTGAGGATTATTGTCGAGTATCGCCTTAATCAGAAATCCGTGGTGTTCCAGTTCCGGATAATGGAGCAATGCGGAGCCCATGCTTCCGGCGCCCAGCACCGCGACATTCCAGGTGCGGTGAATGCCGAGAATCTGACCGATCTGTTTATTCAGCAGGCTCGTGTCGTATCCGAGGCCGCGCCGCCCGAAGCTTCCGAAAAACGAGAGGTCCTTACGAACCTGGGCGGAGGTTAAGCCTTCCAGATTGCCAATTTCATCGGAAGATATATGCTGAACGCCTTTCTGAATAAGCCGTTCCAGGAGACGATAATACTTAGATAAACGCCGTATGGTGGATTCCGGTATTTTCATAGACTTTTCCTGGTGTTGATTATCATTCGCTGGCTTCTTCCTGTTCTTCTTCCTGGATGCTGGTAATGTCAGAGATTTTGTCGCCCTCTTTGAGTTTGACTAAGCGTACGCCCTGGGTGTTACGCCCCATCGTACGAATTTCGGACATCTTGAGCCGTATCACCATGCCGTTTTCGGTAATAATCATCAGGTCTTCATTATCGACAACTTCCCGGATGGCGATCATATCGCCGGTTTTTTCCGTGGATTTCATCGTAATAATGCCCTTGCCTCCGCGGCGGGTAACACGGTAGTCGGACACTTCGCTGCGCTTGCCATACCCTTGATCCGAAACAACCAGAATTGTTCCGTTTTCGCGGTGCAGCGCGACAACACCGATTACATAATCCTTTTTGGCCAGATCAATGCCGGCTACGCCCCGCGCCGAACGGCCCATTTCGCGGACGTCCGTTTCGCGGAACCGGATGGCCATGCCGTCGTGCGTGCCGAGGATGATATCCTGGGACCCGTTGGTCAGTTTGGCATCCACGAGGTCGTCCTTATCTTCAATGGTAATCGCTATGATGCCGCCCTTGCGCGGATTCGAAAATTCCGAGAGATTCGTTTTTTTGATGGTACCCTGTTTGGTAACCATCACCACGGATAATTTTTCGTCAAATTCTTTAACGGCGATAAACGCGCGGATTTTTTCGTCCGGCTGCTGTTCAATGAGGTTGGTAATGTGCTTGCCACGGGCGGCTTTGCCCACCTGCGGAATATCGTACACCTTGAGCCAGTAACAGCGGCCTTTGTTGGTGAAGAACATCATGTACTGATGGGTAGAAGCGACGAACAAGTGTTCAATGTAATCGTCTTCCTTGGTCTGACCGCCGGCAACGCCTACGCCGCCGCGGCTCTGACGCCGGTACCCGCTCACAGGAAACCGCTTGATGTAGCCCTGATGGGAAATCGTTACCACCATTTCTTCTTCAGCGATTGTGTCCTCGTAATCGATTTCCTGCAGTTCCTGTTTCACGATTTCCGTGCGCCGTTCGTCGCCGAAAATTTTCTTAATTTCGGCCAGTTCGTCCTTGATAATCTGCATGCGTTTGGGCCGGCTGGAGAGAATGCCTTTCAGTTTCTCAATCAGCTTGATGGTTTCACGGTATTCGTCCTCGATTTTTTTGACTTCCAGGCTGGTGAGGCGCTGTAACTGCATCTTGAGGATTTCCGTGGACTGGATTTCCGACAGCTTGAATTTCTTCATCAGGCCTTCTTTGGCGGTCGGTACATCCTTGGATTTTTTGATGAGTGCAATCACGGCGTCAATGTTTTCGAGCGCGATTTTTAATCCTTCGAGGATATGCGCCCGTTTCTCGGCGGCTTCAAGGTCAAACTGCGTGCGGCGCACCACCACGTCGTGGCGATGATTGATGAAGTGAACCAGCATATCTTTCAGGTTCAGCGTCACCGGGCGGCCGTCCACCAGCGCCAGCATAATGATACCGAAGGTCGTCTGCATCTGCGTGTGCTTGAACAACTGGTTCAGAATGACCTGGGCGTTGGCGTCGCGCTTCAGTTCAATCACGATGCGCAGACCATCGCGGTCGGATTCGTCGCGCAGGGCGGCAATGTCCTCGACTTTTTTGTCGCGTACGAGTTCGGAAATTTTTTCAATCAGGTTTGCCTTGTTGACCTGGTACGGGATTTCGGAAATAATGATGCTCATGCGCCCGTTTTTGGCGGTTTCAATGGCCGCCCTCGCCCGCAGGATAATCTTGCCGCGTCCCGTCTCGTAGGCTTCCTTGATCCCCGCGATGCCGTTAATGATGCCGGCGGTGGGAAAATCAGGGCCTTTGATGACTTTCATCAGTTCTTTGATGGTCACTTCGGGATCATCGATCACCTTAAAGATGCCGTCAATCACTTCCGAAAGATTGTGCGGCGGGATATTTGTCGCCATGCCCACCGCGATACCGGACGAGCCGTTAATCAGCAGGTTCGGTATCACCGCCGGCAGAACTTCTGGCATGGTCAGCGTATCGTCGAAATTGGGAACAAAATTTACGGTGTTTTTCTCCAAATCTTTCAGGATTTCCTCAGCAATCCGCGACAGCCGCACCTCGGTATAACGCATCGCCGCCGGGGAATCACCGTCCACCGAACCGAAATTGCCCTGCCCGTCCACCAGCGGATAGCGCAGGGAAAACGGTTGCACCATGCGCACAATCGTATCGTATACCGCCGTATCGCCGTGCGGATGATATTTACCGAGCACTTCGCCGACTACACGCGCGGATTTTTTGTAAGGTTTGTTGTAACTTAAACCTAATTCGTTCATGCCGAACAGCACCCGCCGGTGTACCGGTTTGAGTCCATCGCGTACGTCGGGTATCGCGCGCGAAACGATAACCGACATGGAATAATCGATATAGCAATCGCGCATTTCCTGTTCAATATCAACCGGAAGAATTTTTTCAGTGATCAATGCCATTGAGATTACAGACTCCTATAATACATTAAAATAAACGCGACAATATACGGTAATATTATGTTTTTTACAAATTTTTTTATGAAAATTATTTAAAATTTTCTTCTCGTAAACAGCTATAAAATATAACCTTAATATGATACTATGCTTAAGATTTTCATTGACCGCTCCCATTGGTTGAGGCAAAATATCATCATGCATTTTTCAACGCGTTAAAAAATCTTGAATAAGAATTATTTTTTTCTTATTATGCACGCGAATTTTTTTTAAAAAAAAGAAAGGAAAAGTATGCGATTGGTCAGAATATTGTTTATGTCATTAATTATCAGCGGAAGTGTTTTAGCCGGCGGCAAGATTACCGGAAAAGTTACGGATGCCTCCACCGGAAAGGGATTACCATCCGCCAATATAACGCTTAACGTTACCAATGCAGGCACAACTTCCGATCGTGAAGGCCGTTATACCTTTAATAACGTGGCGGAAGGCATGTGGGTACTGAATATTACTTTTATTGGTTATAAACCATTTACCATAACCCTCAACATCCGGGATGGCGAAACGGTTACAGCGGATGCGGCCCTCACCCCCACTTCATTCCAGTCGGACGAAATTGTCATAACGGCCACGAAGACCGAGCGCAAGGTCAATGAAATACCCAACCGCGTCCAGATTATCACCGCACAGAATATACAAAATGCTCCGGTAGAGACTATTGATGACGCGATGCTGTACACCTCCGGACTTACCGTCAGCCGGACGGCCAGCCTCTGGTCCAGTAAAGCCACGGTCAACTTCCGTGGACTGAGTACCGAACAGGGGCGTACGCTGATTTTGTACGACGGGAGCAACATCAATAAAACCGACGGCGGCAGCGTGAACTGGAATCAAATCAATCCGCTGACCGTAGAGCGTATTGAAATATCCAAAGGCGCCAACTCCTCCCTGTACGGTAATAACGCGATGGGCGGCGTCATTAACATTATTAATAAAAAACCGTCCGGTTTACTTCATGCGATCACATCCACGGAATACGGCTCGTTTAATACTATAGGCAATAAGTTATATATCGCCAGCGCATATGAAAATTTCTTTGTTAAATTTCATTCCTTGTACCGCACCAGCGACGGCTATTTTACCGATCCCGTCAAAGAACGCGATACGAATTCCGCTAAAGCCGATTTAAAAGAAATGCAGATCGGCGGCAGTATCGGATATGATTTCAGCCGGAACCATGCCATCGAATTGTCCACATTATATTATGACGGCACCAGAGGCACCGGCTTAAGATATTTGTTGGGTTCTAAAAAAGGCACCCAGAATACATATAAAAATTATCTGCACCAGTTCAGATACCGCGGCGCCTATCATCAAACCCAGTGGTCGGCTCAGGCTTTTTATCTGAAAGAAAATTATCTGGACCGTAATGAGTCCTTGCGCGGAACATCTTATACGCGTTATGATGTCGATTCCAAAAGGTATGACAAGGGCATGGGCGCAACAGTCACTCAACTGATCAGCGGCGCCAATACGCTGACCGCCGGTCTTGATTTAAAATGGGGCCGTGTGGATGCCGCCGACGTTTATAAAACATCTTCCGATCAGGTGATTAATCAGGGCCGTATGGTTTTTACCAGTGGTTATCTGCAGGATGAATGGAATTTTATGGATAACCATGTTAAAGTCATCGCCGGAATGCGTTACGATTATGCCAAATTTTCCAAAGGACGTTTTCTGTTGATTAATTCAACAAGCGCCACGTCGTTCTTAAGCAATTTTCAGGATACGTTAGAGAGCAAAAGCTGGCAAGCCCTCAGTCCGAAAGTTTCGGTTCAGTATAAGTCCGGCGAACAGTGGCGGGTTTTTGCTCTGTACGGCAGAGGCTATCGGCCTCCCGTTCTGGACGATATGTGCCGCACCGGGCGTTTCTCCAAAGGGCTCAAGCTGGCCAATCCGGAACTCCGCCCGGAAACCATGGACAATTTTGAGGCCGGATTGGATGTCAGGCCGTTTGAAGCGTGTGGTATTAATACCTCCGCATTTTATTCCATCGGCAATGATTTTATCTATGATATCAGTACCGGCGATTCCACCCGTATTAACAACCGCTGGCGACCCATTATGGTCAAAGACAACATCAGCAGCGTGGAATTCTACGGCGCTGAAATCGATGCTAATTTGGATCTGCATCCGAAATTTACCGCTTTTCTCAATTATTCTTATATTCATACCGAAATAAAGAACTTCGACATCAAAGATTCCCGATATGATACGGACCTGACCGGCAAACACCTGACCGACGTGCCGCCTAATCAATTTAATCTGGGCTTTACATGGAAGTATCATCCGTATTTCAACCTGATGACCGTACTGCGGTATAAAGACGCACAATGGCAGGACGACCTGAATACACAGAAAATAAACTATTACACAACGCTGGATTTTAAAGCCTGGGCTCAGATCCACCGTTATTTAATGTTATCCGTCAGTTGTCAGAATCTTGGCAATGAAAAATTCATAGACGCCAAAGGACTGCAGTCACCCGGACGGACTTTTTTTGTGGAACTCACCGCGCAGTATTAAAAGTTATAGAAATGGAAAATAAAAAACGGACTGAATATATGATGCAGTCCGTTTTTTATTTTAATGACAGACTTTTTCTTCTACATAGCTTTCTGTAATCCGTTAATAAATGTTCCTTTGGATTGCAAACCGATGAACTGCTCGATGACTTTGCCATCTTTATTGATGATAAGGGTTTTGGGAATACTTGAAATGCTGAATTGATTGATGAAGTCCTGATCGGCAAACCATACCGGATAATCTATTTTCAATTTACCGTTTAAGTCGGCTTTCACCACATCAACGCTTTGGTCCACGGATACCCCAAGTACAACCACGTTTTTATCTTTATATTCATGATAAATCTCGTTAAGATCCGGGATTTCCTTTACGCAAGGAGGACACCAGGTGGCCCAGATGTTAAGCAAAACGGTTTTACCGTAAAATTGTGAAAAACTGTTGGATTTACCTTCAAGATCCGTTATCGTGAAATTCACAGCACCATCCGGCGGGCTGGTCTTGCCGCAAGACATTAGTATCAGAGGGATCAGGAAAAAGGGCAGGAAAAGTTTATGCATTAGTATATATCCTTTCGTTTTCTTCGTAACGCATCTTGAGTTTGAAATATTCCAGAAATTGTGTTTTACTTCAAACTTTTTTCCAGCCCTTTACGTAAAAACCGTTTAAACACTTCGGGATCGCGCTCCAGCCCGCCAAACATGGCATGCACCTTTTCCTCAGGATCTACGATGGCATAAAACGGGAGGGCCACGCTGCCGACAAGCCGCTGCTGCAGTTCCTGATTAAACGCTTTCTTTTCGCCAAAATCAGTCCATAGACGGACCAGAATCATATCGTTGAAAATATTCTGCACGTCTTTGCGCGTAAACATCGTCTTTTCCATCAGCCGGCAGTTGGTGCAGGTTTTTCCGGTAAAATCGATAAACATCGGCAGACCGGTTTCCCGGGATTTCGTCAGGGCGGATTCATAATCCTCAATCCAGTGTTCTGCGGATTCAGCGGCTTTACCGGATTCCACCCGCGCAAAGGTGCCGTAATCCTGCGGCGGCAGATAGGAATCAATATCGGCCTGCAGGGGATTGTTGAACAGACCGTAAAACAAATAGGTCGTGAGACTTAAGAATAAAATAGCCAAAGAGGTGCGGGCAAACCCGATTTTGGACACCTCGTCATCTTCCGAAAACCGCAGTTTTCCCAGCAGGTAAAAACCCGTCATACCGAACAACACGATCCAGATCGACAGCAGGGCCGGCCGGGTGAGAAACTGTAAATCCAGAACCAGATCCACGTTGCTGAAAAATTTAAACGCCGCCGCGATTTCCACCAGCGCCATGGTAATCTTTGTTGCGTGCAGCCATCCGCCGCTTTTCGGCATATTAGCCAGGTACTGCGGAAACAGCGACAGCAGAAAGAACGGCGCGGCAAAAGCCGTGGCAAACACCAGCATGCCGATAACCGGCAGGAACCATTCGCCCTGCGCAGACGCGACCATCAGAATGCCTAGAAACTGCACCGTACAAGTGAAGGATACCAGTGTAAACGTGACGCCCGCGAAAAGCGTACCCGCATAGCCCTGCGAGTCGGCTTTTTGCTGGGATAAGTTGACCAGAAACGACGGCAACCTTATTTCAAACACGCCGAACAGGCTGATGGCAAAAACAATAAACAAAACACCGATAAATAAATTAACCCACACGTTTGCCGCGAAATTCTGCGCGCCCGTAGCGCCCAGAATCAGCGACATCAGCCAGCCAAAGACCGTAAAAGAAAAGATGATCCCAAAGGCATATACTACCGATTTCTTAATGGCCTGTTTCCGCGATGCGGCGGAATGCTTGGTGAAAAACGATACGGTAATGGGAATCATCGGGAACACGCAGGGCGTCAGCAGGGCCAGTAAACCGGTCAGAAAAGCCAGCCCGATAAATGATAGCAGCGACTCCTGCCGCAGCGTGTCATACGAATGCGTACGCTCCGATATGGATTTCTCGGTAGTATCCGTTTCCGTTACAATTTTTTTAAGCGTATCGACAACGCCGCCCGCCTGACCGGAGACGACGGTTTCCGTATCCATCGGAATGTTTTTGACGTCATTTCGGCCTGCGGCTTTGACTGTATGGGACATCGCGATAAGATCTTTTGAAATCCGGTGTTCAACAGTAATCGTCTTGGGCGGCAGACAGTACGATTCCGTGCAGGCCTGATACAGGAATTCGATCTGGATAACATCGCCTTCGTTCAGGGGACTGAGAACTTTCATGTTTTGCTGAAAACCGACCACACCGGAGTGCCAGGTGACCTCCACGCCGAAACCCTCATCAAAATGTTTCTTTCCGAGGGGCGCAATCAGTCCGCCGTTAAGCATGATTCCTTTGGGCAACTTGAACGAAATCGCTGTGGATATCGGCCCATCCGGTTCCTTGATGCCGTATATGTGATATTGCCGGTTAATATCGGCTTGTATCAGCATGGTAAACTGACCTTTCTGTATGTTCTTCTCGGTCGTGGTCAGGGTAACAACGGTTTCTTGCGCCCATAAAGCAGCGGCCGCAGTCAAAAATGATATAAGCAAGACTGATATTCTAAGATTCATAGCTGTAGCATCCCTGAGTTAAGATTTTTTTAATATTGTAAAAACTTTCAAACATATATTAATTTGCCTGTAATGTCAAGCGGATTAACTATGGGCTCAGTGCGTCAGCGCAAAGGTTCCTCGTTTCACTTCCAGCCGTATGTCTTCTTCCAAGGCCTTCAGGTCGAAATCCTGTTCGACAATCTGATGAAACGTCAGGCCTTTCCGGTCAATGAGATACGTGACTAATAAGCGATATTTGAAATATCTGAACGACATGGATTCATCCGTACTGTCTGCCAAGAATATTTGCATACCTTTTACGGCATTATAGGAACTCGCTTGACTATGTATTCGCATTAATCTTCTTCTTTCCATCCAGGCATTAAACGGGTTTTCAGCAGGCCGAACTCCTCCTCCACATACCGATGCGCGATTTCATGGGTCAACACGCTTTCGAGTGTCCGGATGTTATTATTTTTGCGGTGGCTGATGTCCGCTTCGGATTGAAAATCTGTTTTTGAAATTATCATGTGATTGATTACCGGATAACTCACCCCAAAAGAACCTGAACGCATCGGATTAACCCGGAATTGTCATTACAGAATAATTTCTAATGGCCGCCATTAGAAAAATG
>CAZSRX010000014.1:0-84478 GCA_964609675.1 uncultured Bacteroidota bacterium
TCCGCGAGGGCGGCCGCACCGTGGGCGCCGGCGTGGTGGCGAAAATCATCAAGTAGGACCCAACAAACGCTGTTAAACTAAACTTTAAGGAAATATCAACGTGACTGGACAAGGTATTAGAATCAAGCTTAAAGCGTACGACCATAATCTGATCGACAAGTCGATTGATAAAATCATCCGTACCGCCAAGAGCTCCGGGGCGATTATCAGCGGGCCGATACCCCTGCCGACGGACAAGACGATATACACGGTGCTGCGTTCGCCTCATGTGGATAAAAAGTCCCGTGAACAGTTTGAAACCCGGATTCACAAACGGCTGATCTGCATCCTCAATGCAACGAACAAGACCGTGGAGGCGCTTTCCAAGCTGGAATTGCCGGCCGGGGTTGACATTGAATTGAAAGTAACAGCGAATGTTTAACCATACGCGGTTGAAAAACCGCAAGAAATATAAATTGTAAAGGAGCAGCCGGCGGGCTGAAACAGGCGACGCGGCAGTTCCAAAGCATGGAGTGATTACAACATGAGCGGTATAATTGGCAGAAAATTAGGAATGAGCAACATCTTCGACGAGCGCGGCAACATCATCCCGGTGACGCTGATTGAGGCGATCCCCTGCGTGGTGACCCAGATCCGCACCCTGGAAAAAGACGGGTATGAAGCGGTGCAGCTTGCGGTGGGTTCCAAAACAGCCAAGCGTACTCCCAAGGCTATTCAGGGGCACGTGAAAAAGGCGAACATTGTCGAAGTGTTTCCGCGTATTTTCCGCGAGTTCAAAGGGTTTGATATTAACGCCCTGCAACTGGGCTCTGAGGTCAGACTGGATATTTTTGCGGAAGGCGATATGGTTTCCGTTTCCGGTAAGTCTAAAGGCAAAGGATTTCAGGGAGCGGTACGCCGGCATCATTTTCACGGCGTGGGTGAAACCAGCCACGGAGCTTCGGATCGTCCGAGGTCGCCGGGTTCCGTGGGCGCCAGTTCCTATCCTTCACGCGTCTTCAAAGGCACGCGCATGGCCGGTCGCATGGGCTTTGAAAAAGTCACGGTGAAAAATCTCAAAGTCGTGCGGCTGGATAAAGAAGCCAATGTGATATTTATCAAAGGCAGCATTCCCGGCGCCGTGAATTCCTACGTAGAAATAAATAAGGATTAACCGGGCGCAAACAGCAATTAACCGTTTAGGATATTGATATGAAAGTAGAAGTCAAAAACATCAACGGCGGCAACACGGGACGTTCGGTGGAACTGCCGGAAGATATTTTCGCCGTTACACCCAACGATCATGTGATTTACCTGGCCGTCAAGGCGGAATTATCCAACAAACGGCTGGGAACCCACAGCACTCTGGAGCGTTCGGCTGTTTCCGGAACCACCAAGAAACCCTGGCGCCAGAAAGGCACCGGCGGGGCCCGCGCAGGCTCGGTCAAGACTCCGTTATGGCCGGGCGGCGCCACCACATTCGGTCCGCATCCTCATCTGTATAAACAGGCGCTGAATACCAAAGTACGCCGGCTGGCCCGTAAATCGGCCCTGGCTTATAAGGCCAAAGACAACCGCATTATGGTTATTGAAGATTTTCACGCCATTTGCGCGGAGGCGCCCAAAACCAAAACGGTGTATGAAGTGATCGAGAAACTCGGACTGATCCACAAAGGCCAAGCCGCAGCCTCTCATGATGAAAACGGCGCGCCAGTTAAGAAATCGAAACGAATTAATAAAGTGCTGATGCTGATGGATAAATCCACTATCGTCAAAAACGATAAGGATGCCAAAGTGTACGAGCATTTCAAGAAATCCTGCCGCAACATCCCCGGTATTAAAATCGGCGTGGTCAAGAATATTTCCACGTTTGACGTCATGAACGCGGATTATCTGCTCTTTCATGAGTCGGCGATCAGCAATATCCGGCAGGCTTTTGGAGTCAACTAAAGAACGTCAACTGAAAAACAGGTAACACCATCATGGACAGTGCAAAAATAAAGAATATCCTGGTTCGGCCCATCATCACCGAAAAGGCGACGCATCTGAAAGACCGGAAAAAACGCAACGGCGAGCCGCTGAATCAGTACGTCTTTGAGGTTATGAAAGGCGCCAACAAGATTGAGATTAAGAAAGCGATTGAGAAAAAATACAACGTCAAAGTGCTGACCGTCCGTACGTTGCACATCGCCGGAAAACATACGGTGCGTTTTACCCGCCAGGGACGCGCAGAGGGACGCGCCCGGAGCTGGAAGAAAGCGTTTGTCACGGTCGCCAAAGACCAAACCATCGAATTTGTTGAAGGTGTATAATTAAAGCAAGCTGTCGGGACAATCGCCGGGAGAACCGGCGAGCTATCCGACCTACAGGAGAAACAAGACTATGCCGTTAAAAACCTACCGACCGTATACGCCCAGCCGCCGTTATATTACGACGCTGGATTATGCTGAGGTCACGAAAAAAGAGCCCTGCAAGAAGTTGCTGGAGCCTGTCAAGAAAACCGGCGGGCGCAATAATATCGGGCATATCACTTCCCGTTTCCGCGGCGGCGGCCACAAGCGCCGTTACCGCGTCATCGATTTCAAACGGGATAAATTTGACGTGCCGGCCGTCGTGGAAAGCATCGAATACGATCCGAACCGCAGCGCTAATATCGCCCTGCTTAAATACAAAGACGGTGAGCGCCGGTATATTCTCGCGCCGAAAGACATCAAAGTCGGCGAAGCGGTCATGTCCGGCGAAAACGCCGAGATTAAGCTCGGCAACGCCATGCCGCTTAAGAATATTCCCCTGGGATCCAGCGTGCACAACATAGAACTTAAGATCGGCAAAGGCGGACAGATGGTGCGAACCGCGGGCGCTTTCGCCACCGTCATCAACCGCGAAGAGGGTTATGTGCAGCTGCGCCTGCCGTCCGGCGAAATCCGTAAGGTGCTGGAAAACTGCTACGCGACTATCGGCCAGATAGGCAATCTGGAGCACGAAAACATTACCATCGGCAAGGCGGGCCGTACGCGCTGGCTGGGTCGGCGTCCCCATAACCGCGGCGTCGTCATGAATCCTGTGGATCATCCGCACGGCGGCGGCGAGGCCAAAGCACCTCAGGGTAATCCGCACCCGGTCACCCCGTGGGGCCAACCGACCAAGGGCTATAAAACGCGCAAGAGAAATCACCGGACGAACCGGTATATCATCAAGCGCCGCAATGCAAAGTAAAATAGTGGCAACCGTTATATAAAGGAAAGCATTCATGAGTCGTTCGATTAAAAAAGGACCTTATCTGGACGTCAAATTACTGGCGAAGGTGGAAGCGATGAACAAGACCAATGCAAAGAAGGTCATTAAAACGTGGGCACGTGCCTGCACGATATCGCCGGAGTTTGTGGGCCATACGCTGGCCGTTCATAACGGAAAGACGTTCGTGCCGGTTTATATTTCAGAAAACATGGTGGGCCACAAACTGGGCGAATTTGCACCGACGCGGGTATTCCGCGGGCATTCCGGCAGCAAAGCGGCCGCCGCAACCACCGCCGTTAAAAAGTAAAAACGAACTAACCTCTCGGGAGCATATATGGAAGGTCGTGCATTAGAAAAATATCTGAGAATCTCACCGCGTAAGGTGCGGCAGGTGGCAGCACTCGTCCGCGGCAAGGGAACCGAGGAAGCGGTCAGCATCCTGAAGTTCACGCGGAAGAACGCCTCCACGCATGTGGAAAAGGCTATCCAGTCGGCCGTAGCGAATCTGCTGTTCATCCATCCGGAAGTCGAGCGTGAGAATCTGTTTGTAAAGGAAATTTTTGTTAACGGCGGACCGACATTCAAGCGGGGTCGGGCAGGGTCCATGGGCCGGCGCTCGATGATCCGTAAACGGTCGAGCCATATTACCGTGGTTGTTGCAGACCGCACCGAAGCGGCTGCTGAACCGGCACAATCATAAAAAACTATTACTGTTCATGTAATTTAAAAAATTACGGAGGCAAACTTGGGACAAAAAACGCATCCAATCGGACTTAGGTTAGGCATCATCAAAACCTGGGATTCCAGCTGGTTTGACGAGAAAAATTTCGCCGATAAGCTTGAAGAAGACCTCAAGCTCCGGAAGTACTTGCGGAACCGCCTTCCGAAAGACGCGCGGGTGACAAAGATCGCCATCGAGCGCATTAAGAAAGAATCGGAAGTTATTACCATCACGATTCACACGGCGCGGCCGGGGATTGTCATCGGGCGCAAAGGCAAGGATGTGGATCAGCTTCGCGAAGAACTTAAAAAGATTACCGGCAAGGAAATCCGCCTGAATATATCCGAAATTAAAGTGCCGGAGTTGGATGCGTACCTGGTGGGCACCGATATCGCGCGTCAGATTGAAGGCCAGATTCCCTACAAGCGCACGATGAAGAACGCGGTTCGGGCGGCTATGCGCATGGGCGCCGAAGGCATCCGTATCGCAATGTCCGGCCGGCTCGGCGGCGCAGAAATGGCAAGAGCCGACCGTTACAATGAAGGCCGTGTACCGCTGCACACGCTCCGTTCGGATATCGATTTTGCGCATGCCACTGCCCAGACAACGTATGGCCAGATCGGCATCAAGGTGTGGATCTGCCGCGGCGAAGTACTCGGCAAAAGCGCCTCATAATACCGGAAACTATAGTTCAGCAGGAGAATATAAATTATGTTAATGCCAAAAAAAGTCAAGCACCGGAAGCATCACCGCGGCAAAATGCGGGGCAAAGCCACGCGGGGCAACGAAGTCAGTTTCGGCAGTTTCGGGCTCAAGGCCACGGAATGCGGATGGATCACCAGCCGGCAGATTGAAGCGGCCCGTATCGCCATGACGCGTTATATCAAGCGCGGCGGTAAAATCTGGATACGGATTTTTCCCGATAAACCGGTGACTAAAAAACCCGCCGAAACCCGTATGGGGTCCGGCAAAGGCGCCCCGGAATTCTGGGTAGCCGTCATCAAGCCCGGACGGGTGCTGTTTGAAATCGACGGCGTGCCCGAACCGCAGGCAAAAGAAGCGTTCAAACTGGCCGCGTTCAAGTTGCCGGTGCAATCCAAATTTGTCGTCCGCGGGGACGTCCGCGCGTGATGATGTTACAAGGAGCATAAGTTATGAAACCTCATGAAGTACGTGGATTACCCATCGAAGAAATCAAAGGCATGCTCGCCGACGCGGAGGCCAACCTTCTTCAGATGAAGTTCAAGCATGCGGTGGGCCAATTGGATAATAAACTGGCGTTGCGCGAAACCCGTAAGGAAATCGCTATCCTGAAAACCCTGCTGCGTGAAGAAGAGCTGAAACAGTCCCTGTCCCAGGCGGAAAGCCTGCTCAAAGACCTGGCGGTTCGGATGAAACTGCCGGCGCTGGGCGAGTTGATGAAGGCTGAAAAACTGAATGTGAAAAAGGCGCAATTGCGCAAAGCGGTGCGCATCCTGAGTGTAAATCCGCAGATCAGGCAGTATTCCAAGGAATACACCGCACTCAAACAGATGGCGCGATAATTTTATAGAGAGTACAGAAACCCGGAGAACCTCTGATGGCAACCCAGACTGAAGAAAAAAAAGCAACCCGCAACCAGCGCAAGGTCCGTATGGGCACGGTGGTCAGCGACAAAATGAATAAAAGCATTTTAGTGGCGATTGAACGGCGCGTGGTGCATCCGATTTATAAAAAGTACGTCAAGCGTACGACCAAGCTGATGGCGCACGACGAGAAACAGGAAGCGAAAACCGGCGACGTGGTGCGGATCATGGAAACCCGCCCGCTGAGCAAGCGGAAATGCTGGCGTCTGATCGAAATAGTCAAAAAAGCTGATTAACATTAAACTGGTGAGAGTGTCATGATACAAGAATATACCCGACTGACGGTGGCCGATAATTCCGGCGCGAAAAAAGTGATGTGTATCCGCGTGCTCGGCGGAACCTCCAAGCGGTATGCCCGGCTGGGCGACGAGATTATCGTGTCGATCAAAGACGCCATACCCGGCGGTACGGTTAAGAAAGGCGACGTAGCCCGCGCGGTCGTGGTGCGCGTCCGCAAGGAAACCCGCCGGCCGGACGGCTCGTACATCCGGTTCGATGAAAACGCTGCTGTGCTGATCAATAAAGACAAAGAACCCACCGGTACCCGTATCTTCGGTCCGGTAGCCCGGGAGCTCCGCGAAAAACAGTTCATGAAAATCGTCTCGCTGGCGCCGGAAGTTCTGTAAACGGAAAATAATGTAATGAGTTTAATATAACGAGGTCCGTTATGCATGTGAAAAAAAACGATACCGTCCTGGTCATATCAGGCAACCACAAAGGCAAACAGGGTAAGGTGCTTAAAGTGTTTACCGACAAGCAGCGCATTATTGTCGAGGGCATTAATCTGCGGAAGAAGCATATCAAACCAAACCAGAAAAACCCGCAGGGCGGCATTCAGGAAAAAGAAGCGCCAATTCATGTCAGCAACGTGATGTTGGTGCATAACAACCAGCGTACCCGTGTGGGTTACAAGAAACTGGAAGACGGCACCAAAGTACGGGTGGCCCGTGCCTCCGGGGAAGTGATAAATTAAATTTAACGTGTCAAATTAATATAAGGATGTCAGTCCATGGCTAAGGAAGTCAAAGCGGCCAAAGGAAAACCGGAAAAAGGTAAAACCGATAAAAAGAAAGAAGCGGAAGTAAAATCCGGCAAGCGTGAGGTGGATAAGGATTACCAGGCGCGGTTATTTGTGCATTACAAAGAAAAAGTCGTACCGACGTTGATGAAGCGTTTTTCCTACAAGAGTATCATGCAGGTGCCGCGTATCGAGAAAGTGGTGGTCAATATGGGTGTCGGTCAGGCAACCCAGGATCCGAAACTGCTGGATGCCGCCATGGCAGACCTGACGCTGATTACAGGTCAGAAGCCCTGCATCCGCAAGGCGAAAAAAGCCATCTCGAATTTTAAACTGCGCGAAGGCATGCCGATTGCATGTTTTGTAACGCTGCGCCGCGCCGCCATGTATGAATTTCTGGACCGCCTGCTGAACATCGCCATTCCGCGTATCCGGGATTTTCGCGGCGTACCCGACCGCTCTTTTGACGGCCGCGGCAATTATACGCTCGGCGTCAAGGAACAACTGATTTTTCCGGAAATCGACGTCGATAAGATGGACCGTGTGCGCGGTATGGATATCACGATCGTTACCACCGCAAAAACCGATGAAGAAGCGTACGAACTGCTAAAGGAATGCGGTCTGCCGTTACGGAAAAAATAATTGAACTAATAAAAAAAGGTAATTAAGGAGAATCACCTTGGCAACAACAGCATGGGTCGCAAAAACAAGACGAAAACCGAAATTTTCCACGCGTCAGCATAGCCGCTGCCGCCGGTGCGGGCGTCCGCGGGGCTATATGAGGAAATTCGGGATCTGCCGAATTTGTTTCCGGCAATTGTCTCTCGCGGGTGAAATTCCGGGCGTTACCAAAGCGTCCTGGTAACCCGTTTCATATTAAATACGACGTTTGAAAAGGAGTTTATAATATGTCTAAAACTGATCCGATTGCCGATTACTTAACCAAGATCCGCAATGCCATAAAGGCGCAAAAGCGTTTTGTGGATGTGCCGGCTTCCAACCTGAAGCGGGATATGACCCAGATCCTTCTGGAACAAGGATATATCAAGGATTATGCCAACCTGGAAGATAACAAGCAGGGCATTATCCGGATCTACCTGAAGTATGACGATAAAAAGAAGAGCGCGATTTCGCATATTTCCCGCGTCAGCACGCCGGGGCTGCGCAAGTATGTGGATGTCCGCAACCTGCCCCGCGTAAGGGCCAATCTGGGCATTTCGATCCTTTCGACCTCCAAAGGCGTTATGACCAATAAAAGGGCACGCCAGGAAAAAGTCGGCGGCGAAGTGCTTTGTTACATTTGGTAAGACCGGCTGCAAGGAAGAAAATAAAAAAATTCATGATAAGTTTTAGGAGCTGATACCGTGTCACGCATTGGAAAAAAACCGATACCCATTCCGCCGAACGTAACGTTAACACTGGCGGGAACGACCGTCACCGTAAAGGGGCCCAAAGGGCAGTTAGTGAAGGAATTTCACCCCGAAACGCTGATCGAAATTAAAGACAAGGAAGTGCAGGTCAACCGGAAGTCCAACGCCGGTTTCCACCGGGCGCTGCACGGCACCGCGCGCGCCATTATTGCGAATATGATCCAGGGTGTTTCGGAAGGATTTGAACGGAAACTGGACATTGTCGGCGTCGGCTATAAGGCCGAGGGCAAAGGCTCCTACGTGCAGTTCAGCCTCGGGTATTCCCATCCGATTCTGTTTGTGCCGCCGCAGGGCATCGAGGTGAATGTCGTCAACCCGACCAGTTTGGTAATTAAAGGGATTGACAAGCAACTGGTGGGCCAGGTAGCCACTAAGATTCGTTCTTTCAAGAAACCGGAGCCGTACAAAGGTAAAGGCATCAAGTATACGGAAGAGCGCATCAAACGTAAAGCCGGCAAGGCTGCGGCTAAGAAGTAAACATACTATTTATTAATATAAACCATTTGAAACACTATGGCAGATAAGAATATCATTAAAGCAGAGAAGCGCGCGAAAATCAGAAAACGGATCCGCCGGGCGGTAAAAGGAACCGCCGCCAAGCCCCGTTTGGCCGTATTCCGCAGTCTGAAACACATTTATGCCCAGCTCATTGACGACGACCGCGGCGCTACCCTGGTACAGGCTTCCACGCTGTCCAAAGCCGTAGCCGACGCCATGGCCGAGAAGAAAAAAGGAAAAATATCCGTCTCGAAAATCGTCGGTGCCGAACTCGCCAAACTGGCTAAAAGCAAGGGCATCGAGACAGTGGTTTTTGACCGCGGCGGATACAAGTATCACGGGCGTATTAAAGCTCTGGCCGAAGGCGCCCGCGAAGGCGGACTCAAATTTTAGTAAAAACATTATATCCATAATCATAACTTGAGGATAAAGGTTTAATGAACAAGAAATCAGCAGAACGGAAAGACCATCCCGAGAATCCGTCAGAAATGGACTTAAAGGAAGAACGGGTCGTTCACATCAACCGGGTTGCCAAAGTCGTGAAAGGCGGCCGCCGCTTCAGCTTTAACGCCATCGTGGTGGTGGGCGACGGCAACGGGCGTGTGGGTATCGGCCTCGGTAAAGCCAATGAAGTTCCGGATGCGATCGCCAAAGGCAAGGAAGACGCTAAAAAGAAAATGATCTATGTACCTCTGATGAACGGTACCTTGCCGCATGAAGTGACCGCAAAATACGGCGCCGGAAAAGTAATTCTCAAACCGGCCTCCAAAGGAACAGGGATCATTGCCGGATCCGCTGTCCGGGCGGTCGTGGAATCCCTCGGCGTGACCGACTTGCTGACGAAATGCAAAGGCTCTTCCAATCCGCACAATCTGGTTAAAGCGACGCTGAAAGCCCTGAGCGAAGTGACCAATGCCCGGGGCGTCGGCGCCATACGCAATCTTTCGGTCATGGAAGTGCTGACCAAATAACCAACGCCCGAAACCGAGAACGAACTTTCAGGAATCATCCGCTATGAAAATGATTAAAATTAAACAAGTAAAAAGCAGTGTGGCCTGCAAGCAGGCGCACCGGGATACTGTACGGGCGCTCGGGCTGAAACGGATCGGTCAGACCGTTTTTCAAAAAGACACGCCGCAGATTCGCGGCATGCTGAAGACTGTGAATTATCTGCTGGCATGGGAACTGACCGACGAGACGCCGTCGCCTAAAGTCAAAAAACCTAATGCCAAAGGTTATACCGTCATTAAACAAAAGCAGTAAGCGTATACATTTTTTACACGAGGTCAAGAATGGAATTAAGTAATCTGAAATACGCCAAAGGATCACGTAAGAAGGTCAAGCGTATCGGTCGCGGCGAGGGATCCGGACACGGCGGTACGTCGACCAAAGGCAACAAGGGATTAAAATCCCGTTCCGGCCCGAAGTTCCGGGCATGGTTCGAGGGCGGTCAGATGCCGCTCCAGCGCCGGCTACCTAAATTCGGATTTGTTAATATTTTCCGTCAGCCGTTTCAGACCGTAAACCTTTCCCAGCTGGCTAAGATGGATAAATCCGGTAAAATCGACCGGGATGCGTTGTTTGAAGCCGGCTTGCTTACTAATAAAAAAGCCCCCGTCAAGATACTCGGCAACGGTGAAATCACCAAAGCCGTACAGGTGGAAGTGCATGCGATCAGTGCCTCCGCTAAGGAAAAAATCGAAAAGGCCGGCGGAAAAGTTTCCGTTCTCGGCGTTAAAAAGACCCGCCTGGTCAAGCGCAAAGGCGCCAAAAAGCAGGGCTAATACCATCCGTCCAAAGGGAGTAACTCGACATGCTTCAGACGTTTGCCAATATGTTTAAAATACCGGAGCTCCGGAAGCGGATCTTCTTCACGCTGTCGGTCCTGCTGATTGAGCGGATCGTGGCGCACATCCCCTCGCCCGGCATCAATGCCTCCGCACTGGGACAGTATTTCAAACAGGCCGAAAACACCCTCCTCAGCCTGTATGATCTGTTTGCCGGCGGCGGCCTGAGCCAAGCCACTATCGCCGCGCTGGGCATCATGCCCTATATCAGCGCCTCCATTATTATCCAGTTGCTCGGCACGACGGTGCCCTATCTGCAGAAACTGCAGAAAGAAGGCGAGGAAGGCCGAAAGAAAATCAGTCAGTTGACCCGCTACGGCACCGTGTTCATCTCGTTCATGCAGGCACTCGGCGTGGCCACCTGGATGTGCAGTCTCAGCGTCGTGGTCGGCAACCAGGAAGTCAAAGTGGTGCCCGATCAGAGTATGATGTTTTTCCTGCTAACCGCCGTGACCATGACCACCTGTACGATTTTCATAATGTGGCTCGGCGAACAGATTACCGAACGCGGCATCGGCAACGGCATATCCCTGATCATTACCATTGGCATTCTGGCCCGCTTCCCGAGCGCTATTTTTGATGAGGCCCAGCAAATCGCCAACGGCAATCGCAATATTATGATTGAACTGCTTCTGGTTGTGATTCTGCTTGGTATTGTGGCGGCCATCATTTTCATTACGCAGGGGGTGCGCAAGATACCGGTCCAATATGCCCGGCGCGTAATCGGACGAAAAATTTACGGCGGTCAGTCGACGCATATCCCCATGCGTATCAACATCGCCGGCGTAATGCCGATCATTTTCGCGCAATCCATCATGTTTATTCCGAATACGATTGCGACATTCTTTCCCGGCCCCGTATCAGAATTTGTTACCTTGCATTTTTCGATGGATTCTTTCTTTTATAATCTGATTTTCTTGTTAATTATTGTGTTCTTCACCTATTTTTATACGGCCATTGCCATGAATCCCGTGGAAGTGGCTGATAACCTGAAGAAACAGGGGGCCTTCATACCCGGCATACGCCCCGGGAAAAAGACCTCCGAGTTCATTGACAACATCCTGACCCGTGTGACATTGCCCAGCGCGATATTTCTGGGTATTATAGCGATACTCCCGTTTTTCGTCCGGCATTCGACGGATGTCACATACCGGTTTGCGTCATTCTTCGGCGGCACATCCCTGCTGATTGTGGTGGGCGTCGCGCTGGACACGATTCAGCAAATTGAATCGCACCTGGTTATGCGCCATTACGACGGCTTCCTCAAATCAGGCCGGATACGGGGGCGGCGAGGGTAACGGATTGCTTCATGGTAACGATTAAAAACCGCAAAGAAATCGAAGCGATCCGCGAGTGTTGCCGTATCGTTGTGGAGTGCCTGCAACTCGCTAAAGATATGATACAGCCGGGGCTTAAAACTTCCGAACTCGACCGTGCGATAGAAAAACATATCAAAGCCAGGGGCGGCAAACCGGCGTTTAAGGGTTACCGCGGCTTTCCGGCCAGCGCCTGCGTTTCCATTGATGACGTCGTGGTTCACGGAATTCCCAAAGACGATATGGTCCTTCAGGACGGGCAGATTGTCGGCATCGATGTGGGCGTTTACAAACACGGATTTTACGGCGATTCCGCGATCACGTTGCCGGTGGGCCGGGTAAATGAGCAGAAGAAAAAGCTTATCGATGTTACCCGCGAGTCTTTGTATGCCGGGATACGGAAGGCCGTGGCGGGCAACCGTCTGCACGATGTTTCCGCCGCTGTGCAGCAGCATGTGGAATCCAACGGCTATTCCATTGTACGGGATCTGGTAGGGCATGGCATTGGTCGGGCGCTGCACGAGGAACCTCAGATTCCCAATTACGGCACGCCGGGAACCGGTATGCGGCTGAAAGAAGGTATGGTTTTTTGTATCGAGCCGATGGTTAACACCGGCTCTTACCAGGTTTATACGGACGCCAAAGACGCGTGGTCGGTTCATACGGCAGACGGACTGCCTTCCGCTCATTTTGAGCATACGATTGCGGTGACGGCCACCGAACCGGATATCCTGACAAAATCAGATTTATTCTGATTTAAAAAATAGATGTTGATTTTTATTAAATTTTTGCTATATTGTGCAGCATTTTGAAATATTATTTTATATAGAGTTATGAGGTAACGGGCATTGGCTAAAGAAGAATTAATCAAAGTGGATGGCACTATCCTTGAAACTTTACCGAATGCTACGTTCCGGGTTAAACTTGAAAACGGCCATGAAGTGCATGCTCACATATCGGGAAAAATGCGGATGAATTTCATTCGCATATTACCCGGCGATAAGGTAACGGTGGAACTTTCGCCCTATGACCTTTCCCGCGGCCGTATCACGTACCGGTTTAAGTAAAAAATTTTTTAATAGAGGTGCATTATGAAAGTACGATCTTCCGTTCGAAAAATCTGCGACAAATGCAAGATTATCCGCCGCAAAGGCGTGGTGCGCGTTATATGCGAGAACAAAAAGCATAAACAACGTCAGGGCTAAAATAAAAAATATATAAGATACTAATACAAGGAGCATAACTTTGGCGCGTATTGCTGGTGTTGATTTGCCGAAAGAAAAACGGGCGTTTATCGGTCTGACCTATATATATGGTATCGGCCGGACAGCCGCGTTAACCATTCTCAAAAAAGCGGGCGTGGATCCGTTCAAGAAGATTAAAGAACTCACCGACGACGAGGAAAACAAGATCCGTACTATTATTAACGCAGAGTACAAGGTGGAAGGAGCGTTGCGTACGGAATTTGCCATGAACATCAAACGGCTGATGGATATCGGTTGTTATGTGGGGCTTCGCCATCGTCGCGGACTTCCGGTACGGGGACAACGGACCCGAACCAACTCCCGCACCCGCAAGGGCAAACGGCGGACCATCGGCGGGCTCAAGAAAGTGGAAGCGAAGAAGTAATTCATTGGTCTTAAAATGTAAGGAGAATCACATTGGCTAAAACGACAACTCCGGGCGGCGCGCCCCGTAAAAAGAAAAAGCTGATCGAATCCAACGGTTTGGCCATGATCAAGGCCACCTTTAATAATACGATTGTCACCCTGACCAATATAAACGGCGACGTCATTTCCTGGTGCACGGCCGGAAAGATGGGATTCCGTGGATCGAAAAAAAGTACGCCGTTTGCCGCGCAGGTGGCCGCCGAAACGGCCGCGAAAGCCGCCATTGATATGGGACTGAAGCGGGTGGAAGTGCGCGTAAAAGGCCCGGGCGCCGGACGCGAATCAGCTATCCGTTCCCTCCAGGCCGCCGGGCTTGAAGTTACCGCCATACGCGACCTGACGCCGATTCCACACAACGGCTGCCGGCCGCCGAAAAAACGAAGAGTATAATTGAAATTATAATACAGGAGATATTGAATGGCCAGATATACCGAAGCGGTTTGTAAATTATGCCGCCGGGAGGGCGAAAAGCTGTTTTTGAAAGGTACCAAATGCGTTACCGACCGCTGCCCTTTTGAAAAACGGAACTATGCCCCCGGTGAACACGGCAATAAACGCTCCAAACCCTCCAATTATTCGATCCAGCTTCGCGAAAAACAAAAACTCCGTCGGATATACGGACTGCTCGAAGGGCAGTTTCGCAGTTACTTTCACCGTGCCGAACGCAAAAAAGGCGTTACCGGCGTCGTGCTGCTGCAGCTTTTGGAAAGCCGGCTGGACAACATGATTTACCGCCTGGGTTTTGCTTCTTCCCGCAGCCAGGCGCGTCAGCTGGTGTTGCACCGTCATGTGGAAATGAACAACCGTATCAGCACGATTCCCTCCATGCAGGTCAAACCGGGTGACGAAATCGCCATACGCGAAGGCAGTAAAAAACTGGCTGTGATCCATAATGCTCTGAAAAAACATAAAGAAAGTTCTCAACTAGCCTGGCTCGAAGTGGACAAGGCAGGTCTCAAAGGAAAGCTTCTCCAGCTTCCCGAACGCGAACAAATTCCGGTGAACGTCAAGGAACAACTGATCGTGGAGCTTTACTCGAAGTAGCCTGATGTTAAAGGATGCTTTGAAAAAAAACAACCGCCCGTGCTTTTTTTTACGGGTTAACTAAGGAGAACCACTGTGCAAAACTGGGTTGGACTACAGATGCCTGAACGCATCGAACTCGATGAGTCATCATATACCACGACGTTTGGTCGGTTTATTATACAGCCGCTGGAGCGCGGGTACGGAGTCACTCTGGGCAACGCTCTGCGACGCGTGCTTCTCTCTTCCTTGCCGGGGGCGGCCATCACGGCCATTAAAATCGACGGTGTTCTGCACGAATTTTCTACGATTCCCGGCGTCGCTGAAGACGTAACGGAGATGGTGCTGAACCTCAAGGGCGTCCGCTTCAAACTGCACAACAAAAAACCGGATAAAGTGGTGATTGCTTTCAAAGGCGCCGGGACGTTTACGGCAGCCGACATCCAGCGGGCTTCCAATGAGGTGGATTTCGAGGTGCTCAATCCCGAGCATCACATCGCCACCCTCAGCAAGGAAGCCAATTTCAGCATCGAACTCCGCATCGGCCGCGGCAAGGGATGGGTGCCTGCCGAGGAAAATAAATTTCCCGATATGCCCATCGGCACTATACCCATCGATTCAATTTTCAATCCCATCAAGAATGTACGTTATATCGTCGACAGTACCCGCGTCGGCCAGCGTACGGATTTTGAGAAACTGATTATGGAAGTCACTACCGACGGTTCCATTACACCGGATGATGCGTTGACCATCGCCGCCCGGCTCATGCGCGACCATATCCAGCTCTTTATTAACTTTGAGATTGAAGAAGAAGCCGAGGAAGGCGAAGTCGAGGATCAGGAAATCGCGCGGATCCGCCAGTTGCTGAAAACCAGCGTGGACGAACTCGAACTTTCTGTCCGGTCGCAGAACTGCCTCAGGGCCGCCGGCATTAAAACCATCGGCGACCTGGTCAGCAAGGACGAATCGGAAATGTTGAAATACCGTAATTTCGGACGAAAATCCCTCACCGAACTGACTAAAATTCTGGAAAGCCGCAATATGCGTTTCGGGATGGATATTTCCAAATATACGAACGGGGATGAATAAAATATTACCAGAAGATACAGGATACTGATATGAGACACGGAAAAAAAGTCGCCAAATTAGGGCGCACGGCTTCACACCGCAAGGCATTGCTTAAAAACCTTTGCAATGAATTATTTCGCTACAAACGGATTGAAACCACCCTGCCCAAGGCCAAAGCGGCGCGTTCCATGGCCGAACGCCTTTTGATGTATGCCAAACGCGGGGATCTGGCCGCACGCCGTCTTCTGATCGCGCGTCTCGGCAATTATAAACTGCATACCAAACGTACAGGCGTTGATGCCAAGGAAATGAAAAAAACCGTTATTCAGGAACTGATTGATGTGATTGGTCCGGCCATCAAAGAACTCGAAGCCAAACGCAAAGCGGAAAATCCAAATTATACCGGCGGCGGCTACACCCGCATTATCAAAATGGATCGCCGGCCCGGTGACGCGGCTACCAAAGCGCTCCTTGAAATCTGTGGATACGAAAATGTGCAGATTGACCGCCAGAACGCCGCCATCAAGGAAAAAGAAGCCCGGAAAAAACGCAAAGCCACTCTGGCCGAACGCATCAAGGCGAAAAAAGAAGAATTACAGGGTAAAGATTAAATACAATCTGTTTTTTTCTGCAAAGGCAACATGCGACCCGTGTGTTGCCTTTTTTTATAATGTTTCCTGATGGAAACAGACAGGAATTTTTTAATGCGGCCATTCTTCATAATTCTGACTGTTTGGTGGGGGCACGCGGCGGCGAATCTTAACGGTCAGGTTTCGGTAAAACCGCTTCCGGTCCGGGCTGTCTGGGTGGTCCGCGACGCGCTGAAGACGCCGCAGAGCATTGATACCATGCTCTCGCTGGTGCGCGAAGCACACTTTACCGACGTCTTTCTGCAGGTACGCGGCCGCGGCGATGCTTATTACAACAGCCGTATTGTGCCCAAAGCGGAGGGCATAGCCGCGGATTTTGATCCTTTGACCTATCTGTTCTCTAAAACGAAAAACGACTCGTTCCGTATGCATGCCTGGCTGAATGTCTTTCTGATATGGTCAGCCGATAAAGCGCCGGCTGATGATTCCCATGTCCTTTTATCCAATCCGGATTGGGCTGCCGTATCCGAAACAGGGGAGTCCATGATTGCAAAAGGCGTACAGCGAATCAAAAAGGAAGGTGACGAAGGCATATTTTTTTCACCGGCATCCGAGGAGTTTCAGCGGCATATGCTGGACGTGACGGAAGAACTGATCGTCCGTTATCCCTTTCACGGCATTCATCTCGATTATATCCGTTACCCGCGTTTACAGTATGATTATTCCGCCGGTATGCGCAGCCGCTTCATCCTGCAGTATCATACCGACCCCTTACAAATTGTTCAAAACCGCGGAGAGAAAAAAGCGTTTCCATCGGAGCCGCGTCAGGCATGGCTGGAAAACACCTGGAATGATTTCCGTCGTTCAATGATTACGGCGACCGTGTCGGCGATACGCGCGCTTCTTATTCGTATCCATCCGGACGTCTATTTGTCAGCCGCGGTTTTTGCCGGGATGGACGAATCGGATAACGTTATTTTCCAGCCGTGGCCCGAGTGGGTAAAGGATCAAACGGTAGATTTTGTCGTGATGATGAACTACGCTACGGATAATAAGGTTTTCATGAAACGCGTTCAGGATGCCGCGGACCGTTTAGGCGCGGAGACGTTTCGGAATCACGTGGTGGTAGGCCTATCGCTCTACAATCAGAAACCCGTTTCGGTGTCGGACAAACTCCAGTGGCTGAGAAAGAATGCGATAGAATCCGTTTCCTTTTTTTCATATGAAACTCTCCGTACGCAGCCGGCTTATCGTAAAATTATAACCGTTCGATAATACGATCTGAAATAAGGCAAAAAAAAAGCCCGTCATCCTAAGGCGACGGACTTTAAAAGAAAGGAGGGTCGATCGGAAATTAGCCGGCTTTCTTGACGTGGATTTGCGGCAGAGAGCGCAGGGTACGCGCATAAAGACTTGTCGGGTTGCTGTAATGAACCAGATTACGCAGCATGAGCGGCGCCATTTCCTTTTCCAGCGTGACGAGGTCGCCCGGGAAATCCAGTTCGCCGTATTTGTATTCGCTGACATCCACATAACCAACCTGATGGCCGCGGTCGATCATACGTTGAATGGCTTTAACAAAGAACGCCTGACGGTTTTCGTCTTCGTTATTGGTTTCGATGACGGCCTGACGAAACGCTTCGACGCCGGTGTGGCGGAAGGCGCGGAGGCCTATCGACTCGCCGTGTGCCGCGAAATTATCGATGGATTTGCTGATTTCAACAACCTGTGGCCCCTGGATGCGGACCTTCATGTCTTCGTTGTCATAACGGAACTGGCGGTGAATGGCCACGGTGGCTTCGGTTTGTGAGTGCTTCATGACTTTGATCAGTGCGTTACGTTCAAAAACATTATCGCCGTTGATAACGAGAAAATCCGTTGTCATCTCGTTTCGCGCCAGCCACAGGGAATAAAGGTTATTGGTTTGATAGTATTCGGTATTGTTGATCATCTTCAGTTTAAGGTTCAGCCCATGGATAGCCGCGTAGCGGTGTGCGTAATCACTGAGTTTATCCATGCGGAATCCGCCAATAATAACAACATCATTAATGCCGCAGCTTGCCAGCGTAACCAGCTGGTATTCAAGAATGGAAGTGCCGGAAATGTTCAGCAGGCATTTCGGTGTGTCTTTAGTCAGGGGCAGTAATCGGTTTCCCTGTCCGGCGGCGAGTATTATTGCTTTCATTCTTTGCTCCAAAAATTTATTCCCAATTGCTATTACAAAAATAGCAAATATTGGGCCGTTATTTTAGAATAAAAACAATGTTTGATATATTTGTTATTATTAGATTTATCTTTTTAATATACATGCTATTTTTACGATTCGCTTAACAAATCGAATAAAAAAAGACAAAGAATATTGCAGATGCAACTTTTTTATTGCACCGTAAAGAAATTTTGTTCTTTGTTATTTTAGTAGCTGATCGGCGAAATAGCGGATGATGACCATAGAGTCGTTAACAGGCAAAAAAGAAAAATCCGGTTTTAATCGGTCTCGGATATTTACCGTTAGTCTGTGTGCGGCTTGCCGCACGGGATAGGGTATATTCCCGGAAGCGGCGATGGATTTGATTTTATCCAGCGCCGTAGCGCCCGGAATTGCCCGGAGGGGGAACCGCCGGTTATATTCGTCAACAATCAATCCGGCCGCGCGCCGACAGCAAACGCGGGCGCGACCGTCATTGCCGCTCCGGATGGCGGCCCGCGCGGCTTCCAGTTCAGATTCCCAGGGCGGTTGAATGTCTGTCATATCAGCATTCGTCTTTTTTAAATTTAATTTGCTAAATATAAAAAGTTTAAGCAAATTAAACAAATTTATTTCAATATGATTTCCTGATACGATGATAGATTACCAACCTAACTGAAGGAGAACATTATGGAAGGCTTTGCGTTTGTATGTATTTTGTTTGTCGGGTTTTTCTTTTTTATCCTCCTGATGTCGTCGTTTTTTGTGATCAAACAGCAGACAACCGGCATCATTGAGCGGTTCGGCAAGTTTCTCCGTATCGTGCGTCCGGGCCTTGGTATGAAAATCCCGCTCGTGGACAAGCTGGTGGTGCGCCTAAACATGCGCGTACAGCAACTCGACGTCGTGGTGGAAACCAAGACAAACGATGATGTGTTTGTGCATATTAAAGTCTCGGTCCAGTATTATGTGATTCCCGAGAAAGTCTATGAAGCCTATTACCGGCTGACGAACATTCACCAGCAGTTAACTTCCTACATCTTTGATCTCGTGCGCGCCCGTGTGCCCAAGCTCAAACTCGACGACGTGTTCGAGAAAAAAGATGAAATTGCCGATGCGGTCCGTACGGAACTTCACGAGACCATGCACGAGTTCGGCTATGACATTCTCAAGGCGCTGGTAACCGATATTGATCCGGACTCCAAAGTCAAGGACGCAATGAACGAAATTAACGCCGCAACCCGCCTGCGTATGGCGGCTACCGAAAAAGGCGAGGCCGAACGTATCCTGAAGGTGAAGTCGGCCGAAGCCGACGCGCAGAGTAAGGCGTTACAGGGTAAAGGTATTGCCGATCAACGCAAGGCCATCATCGAAGGTTTGCGCGACTCTGTCGAGCAGTTCCAGCAGGCCGTGGAAGGCTCTACCGCCAAGGACGTGATGACGCTCGTGCTGATGACGCAGTATTTCGATACCCTGCAGGCGCTGGGAGAAAAAGCCAACCATACGACCATCCTGATGCCGCATTCGCCCGGTTCACTGAGCGCGATTTCCGACCAGATCCGCGACGCCATGGTAACGGCAACGGAGACAACCAAGGTACGGTAAGAACCGTAACCGCATCTTCCTTCTTAATAAAAAAAAAAAAACGGACGTTCGGTTTCGAGCGTCCGTTTTTATTATAGGTTTCAGCGATTAGCGCGGATTCAGCAGGCGTTTTTCAAGCAGTATGGTTTCATCCAGCGCCTCCCGTGGCAGGCCAAGGTTCAGGAGGACGTCTAAGGACATTTCTTCGACGGAGATGCTGAATGCGTCGCCATCGCGTTCGATGTTGTACTGCAATCCCTTGCTGTTATCATAAATCGATAGGGGTTCTTTTACCTCGAAACCGTTAAAATTTCGGTCGAGTAGGTGGATTTCATCGTTGATAAAATGGTACGCGATGTATTCGTTTACAAAAAAAGGGTCGGCGCTGACGTACAGCGATTTGTGCCTAAAGGTGAATTTAATACGGTCGAACATAAACGGATGCCTCCCTTGCAGAGGTTGACGGGTTAGCCCTTATGTTCCAAGATACAAAATTACCGGATAATTTCAAAATATTTATGATTTTTTTTATTCGGCCCGCTTGACGGTAATCCCCCACATATCGGGTTGGGCTGGCGGATCGGTGTTCCAGTCGCCGAAATTATGGGAATCGTCGCTCACGTAGGTTACCTCATACGTGCCGGCTTCGAGCAGGATGGTGCCGTCGAAAATACGGTTCTTGCGGCCGCCGCCGGCATGTTCGGAAGCGTTGTAGGTCATTTCCCAGACGATCTGTCGGGTGCCGGTGTTTTTAATCCATCCGTAATCGTACATCCGCCGGCCTTTGCCTTCACCCAGGCAAATCACGCGGACTTTTGTGTTTTTCTTCAGGGTGAATTCCTTGGTGATATAGGCGTCTTCGCGTACGCGGGTGATGCGGGCGAGTATGGTTTCGTCTTCGTCTTCGTTGTATTTGCCCACGTACTTGGCGTCGCTGTTATTCATCAGACTGATAGTAATTCCCCAGCGGGCCGGCTGAAACGGCGGGTCTTCGTTCCAGTCCTCATACGAATGGGAACCGTCAGTGGTGTAATGCGCTTTATAGCGTCCGGCCGGCAGGCGGATGGCTTCCTCGCAGAGACGGTTCTTCGGCGAACCGCCGGCGTAACGGGTTTTTTCATAACGCATTTCCCATACGCGCTCGCCGGTGGCCTCATTGGTGATCCATCCGTAATCGTACATGGCGTTCTGGCGGCCCTCACCAAGCGCAGAAATGAATAACTCGACGGGTTGTTTCAGTTCAAAGGTTTCGGCACGGTACTGCTGATCGCCCATGCGGATGATGGCCAGAATTTCCTGCTTCTGTGCTTTCTTATAGTCATGAACATACGGCCGCAGGCTTTCATCCGTTAGGGTGATTGTGAGGCCCCATCGGGTCGGGTCAAAAGGCGGCTGCATGTTCCATTCGTTGGAAGAATGGGTGTCGTCGGTAATGTAGGCGGCGATATAATTGCCGGGCGGCAGTTTGATGCGGCTGTCGGCGACACGGTTCTTGTAAGCGCCGCCTCCGTGACGGGTGATGTCGTAGGTCATCTCCCAGACCCGTTGAGCGGTTTTATCGTCTGTAATCCAGCCGAAGTCGTACATGCGTCCGTCAGCGCCCTCGCCGTTGCAGTACACGCGCAACTCCATGGGTTTTTCCAGCGTAAATCCCTTTTCCAGGTAATCGGAATCACGCGCCCCGGTCAGAGATACTACGGCGTTTTTAACCTCGGTTGATTGTTTGGCGGTAAAACGGGATTGATGCTCGTCTTTAGAAATAATGCGAAGCCGCCATTCGTCGCGGAATTCATAAAAATCCTCGTCATCGATGAATACCTTGATGAAGTTCTTTACAAAGCCCTCCCATTGCCCATCCGAACGGGAAATTTTTATAATCCGCTGTCCGATTGTCGAGTAATAAACTTCATAATCTCCCGATTTCAGCGTCAGGGCTCCTTTGAATTCCACATTGGGTGAGTCCCACATACGGCTGACATTGTCGGGATTCATGGACCAGATGACCTCGCGTGTACCGGCATTTAGAATCCAAGCGTAAGCCACCATGGGGAACCAGTCCCGTTTTTGTTTGCTTTTGCGCATGGCGCCGATGGCATCGATGTAAACCGGCGTGGATTCCGAAACGCTGAATGATCTGGTGTACAATGCGTCGGTATTCAGATCCCTGAGGTCCACCACCGGATACTGAGCAAACAGAAAAGATTGAAAAAGGAGCCATGCCCATACGGTGAATAAAATTTTATGAAAATGGATCATAACCGGTCTTTCTTTCCTTTGTGCTTGTCTGCTCTAAAGCATACGTAAGGCACTCTATAAAAGTTTCAAAAAAAATATCACTTTGTCCGCGGTGTAAACGCCGCATAAAAAAACAAAAAAGAATTAATTTATCTTGAATTTATTTACGCGGCCCGCTATATTGTTTTCCCTTCAAAAAAACAAGACAGACCGGATGGATAAAATTCTAAAACATTTCAGCAACCTGATTATTTACGGAATTATTGTATTCATTTTCATTGCGCTTTTTATTCTGACCGAATTTATATTTGAATCGTTTTTCCCCCGGGTCAACGATTATTCACGGTATTTTTTTAAGTCGCTGATTTTTGTTGTAATCTATGAGCCGCTGCACAAACTTATCGAGCTTAACCTTAAACGAATAATTTATAATTATTCTTACCGGCGACAGCGCCAGCTGATTGAACTGGACACACATCTTTCGGCTAACCTGACCTATAAGGAAATGTCGGACGTGGTGGTCCAGCAACTCAAGCAGATACTGAATCTTGAACAAGTGTCGTTGTATCTGGTGATACCGGACGCGCTCTCGCTGGTCAGCAATGTGGGCACCGGATCGCTGATGACCAAACGCATTCAAATGGAGCCGGGGCTCTGCGAAACCGTATTTCGTAATAATCAGATGCTATTTATTGGGAACGGTCAGGCGGCTTTTGCGGAATCTACTGCGCTGCGGGTACTCCAGAACGAAGGGCATCATTATATCATTCCGCTGAAAAAACGGGAGGGTATCGGCAGTCTCGTTGCTTTGGGGGCTTTTAAGCGCAAGCGCGATTATCTGGACGACGAAGATGCAGCGGTGCTTTACCGGGCGCTGCAGCGTGTGGGCTATACTCTGGAAAACGCCAGACTGAACGGGCAGTTGCGGAAGTCACTTATGGAGCGCGAACTCGTGCTCGGCGTGGCCAAGCGGTTCAATTCCACGCTCGATTTGGAACGCCTGCTCGACATGATTCTTGACGCGGTCAAGCCGATTGTACCCTATGACGCGGCGGGCGTGTTTCTGGTTAATTATAAAACCCAGGAGATCGAAAGCGCGGTGGTGCGCGGCTATGATGAAGTCATTCTTGAACAACTGAAAATCCAGATTGGTACGGGACTGGTGGGCCATGTGGCAAAGATCGGAAAGCCGGTGATAGTCAAAGACGTCAATCTGAGCGAGCACTATGTGATGTTTCGGCCCCAAACCCAGTCGGAGGTAGCGATACCTATCTGCGACGGCGATCTGGTCATGGGCGTAATGAATCTGGAAAGCGATAAACTCGGCGTGTATCATGAAGGGCATCTCGATCTGCTGACCGCACTGGCCGGCGAGGCAGCCATCGCCATCAAAAACGCCCAGTTGAACGAGGATATGCTGAAGGCCAAGGAATTTGAGAAAGAGCTTGAGATTGCCGGGCGTCTCCAGCAGTCGATTCTGCCGCAGACGATGCCGAAAATTAACGGGTTGGATCTGGCGGCCCAGAGCATTCCGTGCCGTTCGGTGGGCGGGGATATTTATGATGTGCTGAAACTGTCGCCCAGCCGCATCGCGTTGTGTATCGGCGACGTAGCCGGCAAAGGCGTGCCCGGCGCAATTATGATGTCGATGCTTTACACCGGCTACCGAGGCGTTATTCACGAATACGACTGCACCTGCGATACCGTCGGCGCGCTCAATAACCTCATCTGCAGCAAAGCCGCCAGCGGCACCTATGCCACGTTTTTTTACGGCGTGCTGGACACCGAACATCTGCGCTTCGAATACACCAACGCGGGGCATAACCCGCCCCTGCTCCTCAAACCCGACGGCCGCTGGCAGGAACTCACCCGGGGCGGCATTGTGCTCGGCTTTCTGCCCGACCATAAATACGAGGAGGAAAAACAGACCATCGGACGGGGCGATATTATCGTGTTATATACCGACGGCATTACCGAAAGCTTCAACGAAACGGATGAAATGTTCGGCGAGCAACGCCTGAGAGATCTTATACTGGCTCATCGCGACGCCTCCGCGGTAGAAATCAAACGCACGATTATTGATGCCGTGATTGCTTTCACGCCCGACACCGAACGGCAGGACGATATTACGGTTATGGTGATTAAAATCGAATAATCTTACAGGAAGGTAACTATGGCTTTCAGCATGCAGGCCCTGAATGAACGCATCCGGACCGAAAGCGAATTTGTCGAAAAACTCCAGAATGCCATTCATACGGTCATCGTTGGACAGAATTATATGGTGGACCGGCTTTTGGTCGCGCTGCTCGCAAACGGGCATGTACTCCTTGAAGGCGTACCCGGGCTGGCCAAAACACTGACGATTAAAACGCTGGCTGATTCCATTCAGACGAAATTTCAGCGCATCCAGTTTACGCCCGACCTCCTGCCCGCCGACCTCATCGGTACGCTAATTTACAACCAGCAGGAAGGAAAGTTTCTCACCAAGAAAGGACCGGTTTTTGCAAATCTGATTCTTGCCGATGAGATTAACCGATCGCCCGCCAAAGTCCAGAGCGCTTTACTCGAGGCCATGCAGGAACGCCAAGTGACCATCAGCGACACGACCTATCCGCTGCCGGAGCCGTTTCTCGTTCTGGCCACACAGAATCCCATCGAACAAGAGGGCACCTACCCGCTTCCGGAAGCCCAGGTGGACCGTTTCATGTTCAAGTTGAGAATCGGATATCCTTCCAAAGATGAGGAACTCGAAATTCTGCGACGCATGGCCCGTACGGTGGGAAAGATTGAGGTCAAACCGGTCATTTCGCAGGAACAAATTCTGCGGGCGCGGGATGTTGTTAATGACATATACGCCGATGAAAAAATTGAGCATTACGTCATTCAACTCGTGCATGCCACGCGTAAACCCGATGCATACGGTTTGGAAAAACTTATTCCCCTGATCGCGTACGGGGCCTCTCCGCGTGCCAGCATTAACCTGATTCTCGCGGCGAAGGCCTACGCGTTTTTAAAACGACGCGGTTACGTCATTCCTGAGGATATCCGCGCCATGGCCATGGATGTCCTTCGGCACCGCGTCATTCTGACCTACGAAGCGGAAGCCGAAGAACTGACCAGTGAGGCCATCATCACGCAGATTATCAATAAGGTGGAGGTGCCTTAAAAAAATATTTGGTTTTTGTACTGATTTTTATTATAATTTAAACCGGTAAAAAAATAATAAACGAGGAAAACCATGGCATTGTTAGGCGATACTTTAGTAAAGAGCGGCGTAATAACGCAGGCGCAGTTGGACGAAGCATTGAAGATTCAGGAAAAAAACCCCGGTCGCAAACTGGGAGAAGTTCTGGTCGAAAAAGGATTCACCACGCAGGAAAAAATCGAAAAGGCACTGCTGGGCTGATACGCCGTATAGTCCTCCCGCTTCGCCCCATATCTTCAGTTCGATAAAGCTGTTCGCCGAACAGCTTTTTTCATGTCATAAAAAAAGGCTGCCCGTCCGCAGGACAGCCTTGTTGCATTAAGGAGGATTCGAAGGCTTCCGGATGCTTCAGTTGTCTTTATCGGTTTTCAGGTATCCCAGCTCTTTGTTTGCTTTAAGTTTCATGGTCATACGTACCATATCGTCAAAATCCTGATACTGTTCGTTAGAGCGTATGAGCCTGGAATCCATCGCGTCCAGCAGGGCTTTGACCTCGCTGAGTTCGCGGTGTTTGGTCCAATAACTCTCCTTCATAATTTCGGCGTAGAGCACAACGGCGGAGAGGAACTGTAATTCCTGTGAAGATGTTCGGGTCAAAGCGACCGGCCGGCTCATCTCATCCACCCGCTTTCCGTCGGGCGATTTATAGCGCAGGGTTATCGTTCCGATATTTTGCGCATTCGGATTTTTCAATTTAACTTCGTACATGGCCGTGACGGTGTGATCCGCGCCGATTTCGCCGGCATCGATTTTGTCGTTGCGGAAATCCTCGTCTTTAATGTCGCGCTTTTCATAACCGATGAGGCGGTATCGGCTCACCACGTCCTTATCGAATTCGACCTGGATTTTTACGTCCTTGGCGATGGTCTGCAGCGTGCCGGTCAGTTGCTCGAGGAATACGCGTTTGGCTTCGTTAAGATCGTCGATGTAATAATAGGTCCCGTCGCCTTTGGTGGCTAATTGCTCTATCAGTACGTCGTTGTAGTTCCCCATACCAAAACCGCAGGCCGTCAGCGTAATGCCCTTGTTCTTGAACTTTTCGATCATGCTCAGCAGTCCCTGCGATGAAGTCTCTCCGTTATTGGCAACGCCGTCGGTGCAGAGGATGACGCGGTTAATCGCGCGGTCATTGTAATGATCAGCGGCCATTTTATAGCCGGTCCACAGTCCGGCCTCGGCGTTGGTCGAACCATTGCTGTATAACCCTTGTACCGCGTTCTCGATGGCCGCTTTGTTGGAAGTGGGTTCCAGAACCACCTGCGCGTTGGTGCCGTAGGTGACGATACCGACTTTGTCGTTTTCATTTAGATTCTTATTCAGGATGAGCATGGTCTTTTTAACCAGTCCGAGGCGGTTTTCGATGTTCATGGAACCGGAAACGTCGATAACAAATGTCAGCTGGGCCGGCTTGCGGTTTTCCGATTTGACGGATTTTCCTTTGATGCCGATTTTTACAAGCTGGCAGTTTTTACTGAGGGGGGAAGCCGCCGATTCCGTATATACCGCAAAAGTTTCATTCTCAGGCGCGGCATAGCTGGTTTTGAAATAATTAATAAATTCCTCCACACGGACGGCGTCTTTAGGCGGCAAGTCGTTGTGGTTCAGATAATTCCGGCATAATGTATACGATCCCGTGCTTACGTCGGCGCCGAACGTAGAGAGATTATCGTCTTCGGTATCGATGAACGGATTGGTGCCGTAGTCGGTGTGGTACATATCCCAGTATTTCGCGCCGTTCGGGGGATTAAGGTATCCGAGACTGCCCAGGTTAACCGCCGCGCCGCCTCCTGCGCTTCCGCAACCGCCCGCGATGGCCATCACGCCGCGTCCGGCGGCAGACTTGGCTGCTGACGCCGCTTTGCCGGCTGCTCCGCCGTGACCGGTTAAGGTTCCGGTTTCTCCGTCGTTACCACGGTCCACCATGGATTCTTTCAATATGGCCTGTAATTCATCCTTATCCGAGGAATTTTTCTTGATACCGTAATGGATATCTTTTGAGGTCAGGACTTTAATGGGATCCATTTTAATGAGGGTTTTGGCCATTAAGGGTTCAATATTGGTTTCCGCGTCCATCTGTATCTCAATATTCTCGATTTTGACTGATTGATAACCCGAGGCCGTAACTACCACATGATAAAAACCGGCATTCAGCGGCGCCAACACAAAACAGCCGCTGGCAGAAGTAACCACACTATCAGAAGTTCCGACAATTCTTACCACCGCGCCGGCAATCGGTGTACGGGTGCTTTTGTCGCGGATAACGCCGGTCAGGGTTCCTACGGAATCACCGGTGTTAATCAGCATAATCATACCGATAATCAACGTGATCACCGCAAAACTAAACAAACAGGGTTTAAATACGTTTTTCATAAAGCCTCCGCAAAGGTTAAATTATTCTTTTTTCATCCAACCCTGTTTTGAATTGAAAAGACCGATTTTCACGCAGGGATGTTGACGGTTATCACAATCTAAATGATTGATAATTGTTACATTGACACGCAGGTATTTCGGATGGATTAATTAATATTCTTGATTCCGTAATTTGTCTGTTATAGATTATAGCGTCAAATTAAAGGGATCATTTATGAAAGGTAAAATGCTATTTCTTTGCAGCGTTATGGCTGTTTGGCTTCCGGCATTTCCAGGTCCGGCAGCGTCACAGTCAACCGCGCTGTCCTGGCTGGACGGCGAGTGGGAAGGCACCGGTTATCAGGTCAGCAACGGCGGTACATGGACGATTCGGTTCAGCGGTCATAGCGAAAATAATTACTATGCCATCGAATATCCCTCGCTTTACTGCGGCGGTAACTGGACCATAATCAGCGGCAATGATTACCGGGCTGAATTTGTGGAAATGATAACGGCTGGCACCGACGTTTGCGTAAACGGAGGCATCGTTATCCTGACACGCGTTGACGACCGGCACATTGCCTTCACCTACTTTTCTCCGGATAGGATTTTAGACGCCTTTTCCACTCTGGTAAGAAGAAATTAAACCGGGCGGCATCTCTTAAACTTTGCCTCACGTGAAATGTTTTATTACAAGGTTAATGCACCATGAGCGATCTGGAAAAATACTTTGAGAAGTTCCGAAAGAACGTCATTGGATGGAATCAGGAATTTACGACGCCCTACGGGCGGCAAAAAATTGTTTATGCCGACTGGACAGCCAGCGGCCGTTTGTACAGGCCTATAGAGGAAAAACTCGTCAGGGAATTTGGTCCGTTCCTTGGCAACACGCATACGGAAACGTCCATCACCGGCACCTGCATGACCGCAGCGTATCACGAAGCCCGGCATATCATCAAGCATCATGTGAACGCCGGCCCGAAAGACGTGATCATCATGACGGGTTCAGGCATGACCGGCGCCGTTAATAAATTCCAGCGCATTCTGGGACTGCGCGTACCGGAACAATTAGCGGACTGCGTGCATCTGCAGGGCGACAGCAGACCGGTGGTGTTTGTGACGCACATGGAGCATCATTCGAATCACACCTCGTGGCTGGAGACCATCGCCGACGTGGAATGCCTCATGCCGGATGAGGAAGGGCTGGTGGATCTGGATCATCTGCGCGATTTGCTGAAACAATACCGGAACCGCCGGACGAAAATCGCCTCGGTTACCGCGTGTTCCAACGTCACCGGCATCCAGACGCCGTATCATGACATTGCGAAAGTGATGCATCAGCACGGCGGGCTTTGCTTTGTGGATTTCGCCTGTTCCGGACCGTATGTTAACATTGACATGCATCCCGCCGATCCCGAGCAGGCGCTGGACGCGGTATATTTTTCCCCGCACAAGTTTCTCGGCGGGCCCGGAACGCCCGGCGTGCTGATTTTCAACCAAAAACTGTACGCGAATAAAATTCCTGACCAGCCGGGCGGCGGCACGGTGGACTGGACCAATCCGTGGGGCGAAAAAAAATACGTCGATGACATCGAGAACCGCGAGGACGGCGGCACGCCCCCGTTCCTGCAGTCCATTAAAGCCGCGCTGTGCGTTAAACTGAAGGAACAAATGGGCACGGACAACATGCTGGCGCGTGAAAAGGAAATCGTTCCTATGCTGTTCCGTGAATTGCGCGGCGTGGCGGGACTGAACATTCTCGCCGGGCATATTGAGCACCGGCTCGGCGTATTCTCCTTCTACATTGACGGCCTGCATTACAATCTTGGCGTGAAATTGCTGAACGACCGTTACGGCATTCAGGTACGCGGCGGCTGTTCCTGCGCGGGCACGTACGGCCATTTCCTGCTGCATATTGACCGGGAAGTATCCAAAAAAATTACTGACGTGATTGATCACGGCGACCTGTCCGTGAAACCGGGCTGGATACGCGTCTCCGTCCACCCGATTATGTCCGATGAGGAGATTTTGTACATCACCGGCGCGATCAAAGAACTCGCCGCAAAGTTCCGTGACTGGCAGGACGACTATGATTACAACCTTCGGACGAACGAATTCAAACACAAAACGGCACCGGAAACGATGCAGGACACCGTAAAGACGTGGTATGAGTTACGGTAACGAAGCGTGTTAAAAAAGTTAAACCGCTTCAAGCCGTTAACCTATTTCATACTTTCGACGCAGGCTTCGGCTTCTGAAACACCTGATTCCAATCGATTTTTCCCGTTATCTGCATCAGGACGAATAACGTAATAATCGCTCCAATCGTGATTGTAAGTCCGGTGTAGCCCTCGAAGAAGAACGAATAAGAAAACAATATCAGGTAAATAATCTGAATCGGGACTACGACCTGAATTGTGTATTTAAAACCGGTAACGAGACGCATGTAGGTCAGCACCAGGAGTACGGATGTCAGCGCGGCGATGATGAAGGATAATCCCAGCGCGAGATGATCCACCAGATACGCGAAAAACAAGTGAAATGCGAAGAATGCCGCGGCGAGGAAAAAATAATTCATCGGGTGAATGGATTGGTTCCGTATCGCGCCCATGATCATAAGAATCGTGAAGAAGAACAGCAGCGACACCGGCGCGAAGAAACTGATGCGCTCGGCCACCGGACCGGGATTGAGCTTCTTAGGCATATCCACGCCGATCTTGATGTTGGATATCATGTCGGAATATTTCCACATCAGCGTCCATCCGTCTTCGGTCTCGGTTTTTTCGGTAGGAGAGATGCAGAATTCCGGAATGTTATAATCTTTAAAATGCGTGTTGACTTTCAACTGAAAGTTGCGAATATGTTTGGTGGTCTCGCCAAAGCTGTATTTCCATATGCCCGTACCCTGGGAGGTGTAACCGACGGAAAATGTTTTATCCTCGCCCGGTTTGAACGGCGCCGATGATTCCAGCACATGGGAAAATATCTGTCCGTAACGCACGGACTGACCGGCTTGTTCGGTTTCTTTACTGGCGCTAATCTGGTCATCATCCCTCAGCAGAGGTTTGGCGTCTAAAGTAAAACTGAAATTGTCGTAAATCGAGTTTACTGAAGGAAACTTAAATTCAACAAAGACATCTTTTGTTTCAGCGGAATTGTTTCGCAAAACGTAGTTGCCTTTAAACTGAACCTGATAGACGCTGTACCAGAGCAAACCTTTCTGGCGGTAGTCGACTTTCAGATCAACGGTTACTTCGCCGGAAGCAGTCTCGATGTACCGGCGGACTTTTTTGGCCGTGGTTTTCTTGATCTGCGTGGTCTGCCCGGACGCGTTCGTGGCGGTCTCGGTGGTGGTGTCAAGCACGGTTTCGATGACATAAAACATGGGCTGGAATTGGACGTGCTCGCCTCCCCAGTTATCCTCGACCCGCTGGCCGAGTATGGCGGTTTTTTCTCCGGTGCGGTAGGCAATACTGCCGCCGAGTATGAACCATCCGATCATGGTGCAGAAAAAAATTCCGATTACAGCTAATATGCGGATGGGTGTCATGGTAATTTCCTTGCTAAAAGAATGATCATTTTTTATTATTGGCTCAGTAAAATTTTAAGGTTTCGATGTTATGTCCTGTCCGGCCTATAACTCTCAATAATTGAAAAAGAAAGGAAGTATCAACAGAATCCGAAGCCGAAATAGCTATTGATTTCGGAACCGGCATTATTGTTTTTAGCCAGTGCTCCCATTCGGTATTATCAAAAGGCTTTTGTGTGACAGGAATTTCGGCTGTTTTTTTCTCGATTACGGCTGAATAATCGCTGCTTGACTTCAAGGCGTATATAACGACCCGGTTTGGTGAAACGTCGATTCTATAATCCACCCAAAAATATTTGCTTTCCACCGGTATCACAAGCGAGGAGTCAATTAGATTTACATTAACAAAGCCTTCGTTTTTAATGAAATTCAAATAAGAAATGAGTTCTGGTACGGGTGGTATCGCTTTTAAAATAATTGAAAACTCATTTACGTCATTAATCGGTAATAAAAGATTCAATTCTCTTTCTCGTTCGTATATTTTATGAACAGAGTTACCCAATTCCTTATTTTTTGAATTCTTATCCCCGTCAGACGAACCGGACGTATTTACCGAAACGGGCACTGTATTATCAATTCGGAACAGGTTGGCCATTCTCAGTCGTATATCATTATCTGCCGAGGCGTTTTGGATCGACAGTAAAATGCGATAGAGTACAAATAAATTTGATATCGGGGCCTCTTTTTCAACACACAGTATTTTTTCTTTGGAACGATTATTTAAATGCCAGTCTTTTAAAATGGTATCCATATCAACGGCTTTATGGAACATCTCCCGATAAATTGGCCGGTAAGTAAAAAATGAATTTTCCAGAATATAAAAATCCATAAAAATCCGACAGGTCATCGTTCCGGCTCTACCACCGATATTGTTCGCTCTAGTAATATTATTAATGCTTTTTATGGCTATGTTTTTGGCTTTGCGGGCGTCCTGAACTGTTTGAGATGAATCAAGGATAGACCTGTTTATAGAGGCATTGGCGATTTCGGTCAGTTCTTTACTCTTTAAACTTATTTTCTCTGAGGAATCCGATAGCGATAATTCAATATCGGAAAGGCCTGAGAATGCCGCCGAGTGAACGGTTTTAATCAGAATATGGGATTGGGTTGTTGATGGAAGTTGAACCTTAACTTTATAATCAAGCGGGTATATCCAGCTAAACCATGCATTATATTGCGTAATGAACTTACGTTTGGATGTTAACCATTTGATCAGTTCAGGAACCAGATAGGATTCACGCTGATTAACCGAGTCCAGACTCACTATACAATCGCCGTTGGCGGTAATACATCCCTGATCTACGGACAGAATGATTTTACTTTGTCTGATCGTTAGGATAAAAATAATTGTTATAAAAATTAATAAAATGCCGGAAACGATTAAAAACTTTTTCATAAGCAGATCCTCCAGTGTATGTATCATCGGTTAACTTATCAAATATTATTTTTTTATATGATTACTGCAAATGAAATTTATAATTAAATTCTAATAGTCTAACTTGCATTTCATCGTTCCATCATGTACTTTATGTACCGAAAGCAATATCATATGCAGCATGAAATTGAAACCTACATCCAGGCGCGGTATTCGATCCTGTACATGATTTCCTGGGAAGAGGACCGCATCTTAAAAACGCTGGACGCGGTGGCTGTGCAGTTGCGCAAGATGTTATTCGTCTGGAGCCATGTCAAAGGCCTTTATAATTACGTCCTGCCGGAGCAGATGGATGATTCCAAGAGCGACCCGGAGATGGTTCTGAGCCATATCGAAAAAAGCGCCGACAACGCGATGTACGTGTTGCTGGATTTTCATGCGTTCATCGAGAATGTCCGCATCAACCGTATGCTGCGCGAACTGTCCCGCCAATTGAGGAAAAGCAATAAGACCATCATTATTGTCGCCCCGACGATGCGGATTCCGCAGGAACTTTCGAAAGATATAGCGGTGCTGGATTTTGACCTGCCCACGATACCGGAATTGGCGCACACCTATGAGCAGGCGGTCAAGATACTCGAAAAGCGGCGGGATATCACGCTGAACCGTTCCGCCGAAATACGCGAAAAACTGCTTAAGGCTGCGCAGGGGCTAACCGTGGTGGAATTTGAGAACGTGCTCGCCAAATCGGTCGTACACCGCAAGGCCATTGATGAAGGCACCATCCATGATGTGCTCGAGGAAAAAAAGCAGATCATCCGCAAATCGGGCGTGCTGGAATACTTCTCGCCGGATGAAAACTTCGACCAGGTTGGCGGTCTCGATGTGCTCAAGAAATGGCTCACCAAGCGGGCCGATGCGTTCACCGACCGCGCGGAAGCGTTCGGCATCCCGGCGCCGAAAGGCCTATTGCTGGTCGGCACGCAGGGCTGCGGCAAGAGCCTCACCGCCAAGGCCGTGGCGTCGCACTGGAACCTGCCCCTGCTGAAACTCGACGTGGGCAGCGTATTCAGCGGGATTGTCGGCTCGTCGGAAGCGAACATCCGCAACGCGATCAAGCTGGCGGAATCCATCAGCCCCTGCATCCTGTGGATCGACGAAATCGAGAAGGGCTTTTCCGGCATGGCGAGTTCCAATTTCAGCGACGCCGGCACGGCCGCGCGGGTGTTCGGCACGTTCACCACCTGGCTACAGGAAAAAAAGAAAGCCGTATTCGTGATCGCCACCTCCAACGACATCACGCTGCTGCCGCCGGAAATGCTGCGTAAGGGGCGCTTCGACGAGATCTTTTTCGTGGACCTGCCTGATCCGGAAGAACGGCTCCGAATCTTCGGCATTCATTTACTCAAACGCAAACGCTCGCCCGACCGTTATGACTGCGAAAAATTGGCGCAACTCTCCGAAGGGTTCAGCGGCGCGGAAATCGAGCAGGCCGTCGTTTCGGGACTGTATGACGCGTTCGAGGCCGGACGGGAATTATCGGACGAGGATCTGATCGCCGCGATCCGGAACACCGTGCCGCTGTCGCGGGTCATGGCCGAGCAGGTGCAGGCTCTGCGCGCATGGGCGGACAAACGCGCGCTCAAAGCATCCGGCGCACGCGTACGTACCGTATCCGGGGATTTCAACCGGTTCAGTTCAAATTAATTTTTAGTTGAAACATCTATTTCTTTACCAAATATTCTTTATTGAATGAAATATCATCGGACCATCGGCATTCAGCGTTTTGCGGTTCAATATTCGATCCATCAATTTTAAGGAATTATTATGTCCCGCCTTACCATTCCCGAAGGCTATCACGCTCTGCTTAATGTGAAGACCACCGAAAAAGCGATCAAGCAGATCAAGGATTTTTTTCAACTAAACCTGGCAACGGAGTTGAACCTGACCCGTATCACGGCGCCGCTTTTCGTTAAAAAAGGCACCGGACTCAACGACGATCTGAACGGTGTGGAGCGGCCCGTCGGTTTTCCGATTAAGGATTTGAACGATACGCCCGCGGAAATCGTCCATTCCCTTGCAAAATGGAAGCGCATGATGCTCGCGGATCTCCGATTCGACAGAGGGTATGGCATTTATACCGATATGAACGCTATCCGCGCCGATGAGGAGCTCGATAATATTCATTCGATCTACGTGGATCAATGGGACTGGGAACGGGTGATAGCGGCCGAGGAACGCACCCTGGAATATCTGAAAGAAGTTGTTACGCGGATTTACAACGTGATCAAACGGACGGAATTTTATATGTATGATAATTATCATCAATTAGAGCCCATGCTGCCGGATAAAATCACGTTCATTCATTCCGAAGAATTACTGGCGCGCTATCCGGTACTTTCGCCGAAAGAGCGTGAAAATAAGATCGTAGAAGAATACGGCGCCGTGTTCATTATCGGCATTGGCCATCCGCTTGCCGACGGACAGCCCCACGACGGTCGCGCGCCGGACTATGACGATTGGATCACGCCCACTGTCAACGGTTACCGCGGCCTGAACGGCGATATCTTAATCTGGAATCCCGTCTTGCGCTGCGCCTACGAGATTTCTTCGATGGGCATTCGCGTCAGCCCCGAATCCTTAATGCAACAGCTGGCTGCCCAGAATAAACTCGAACGAACGGAATTATATTTTCACAAACGCCTGCTGAGGAATGAATACCCGCTTTCCATCGGCGGAGGCATCGGGCAATCGCGGCTATGTATGTACTTTCTGCGCAAGGCGCACATTGGCGAGATCCAGGTGAGCATCTGGCCCGACAGCATGATCGCCGAATGCCGCATGAATAATATTTTTCTATTGTAATGGCTCAAGGATTTATTTAACGTTAAATTATATACATGTATACGTATCCGCTGACGGCCGCATCCGTTTGGCAGTGTAGGTATCTTATTGCTGTAACAATCATTCAATATTGCAGACGTCGTATCACCGATTCCACTCCACCCGCCTAACACCCATTCGTTTCAATCGGTATGCGAATGACGGAAATCTTTCCCATTCTTGTCGGTCGGATCATTTTTTTGTTGGCCGCAGCGCGCTGTTTTCCATGCTGAGTACGCAGTGCATGGCCGGCCACGGACTGACTATCTATCTGTTCCTGATGCTTTACGGCCTGTTAAAAAATAGTTTCGATATTTATGATCCGAGCCATCATGGAAGCGGACATTACTATTGACGCCGTCAGCCAGATCCCGCTATGGGCCGGTAGTATTCCTGTTTATTTACGGATACTTTGTAAGGAAACGGGTGATGCAAGCGAAACCATAAAGGCCGTTTATACAACAGGGTTTCGGCCGGTCTGTGATGGCAGAACCTATTTTGTTTCTAAACAAAACGGTTTATGATAATGGCGAGTATATTTAAAAAGCGGGCCTGAAAAAAAAATTCCTTATTGAATAAAGAATCCGTCGTTGTGGTTCGGTTCCTCTGATGCCGCTTAATTCAAATCAAGGACTCACGATTTTTACCGTGTCGGTTTTGGCCTCTTCCGGTACGCTGTCTAATTGAAACACATAAGGATTACGGATGATATCGGTGTAAAAGCCTTCGAGTGTACTGATATTGATCCGTGGCAGTTCGTATTTCCGGTTATCGAATTCATCGGTGTTTGACAGTGGACATAGATACCTCCACAACTGTATGCGGTCCCAAAAGTCATTAAATTGCACGATTTCCTCCACCTCGGTGAAAGCCGCTTTAACGTAAAAATCATGGTTCCGGTAATGGAAGCCTTTTCGTAAAAATTTTTCATCGTCAATCCGGGCGCCGTAGGGATAGGACAAATACATCGTATCCTGACCTGTGTATTCAAAAACCTCGGCAATCTCCCGTATCATAATGGTGCGGGTTTGCAAATCCAGACGCTTGTGATGCGCGGAATGATTGCCAACGGTCATGCCCCGGCTTTTCAGCCAAGCCAATTTACGTTCCGAATCGTTGCCGAATGGCCGGCTGCCGCCGTTGTTGATGTTGATAAAAAAAGCCGCCCGAGGGTCGTGAAAATATTTTAATACAATACCGAGCATGCAGTCCGGGTCCAGCGTACTGTCGTTGAGCAGGCGTACCTGACTGGCGTGACCGTCGTCGAAATGGATGCAGAAAAGTTTTTTACCCGCGCATTCTTTTCGGAAAGTGTTGCTCATGATTTCATCCAAACTGACCGGATAAAAATTGCTATCCTTCAGCGTTTGCATGATGGCCGAAAAATCTCTGCTGCTGAAACGGTAAGTGCCGTTTGTATATTGGCCCAAACGGTGAAAAACCAGTATGGGTATGCCTTTGCGGCTGGTGTTTTTTTACGGGGTTTATTATCGAAAAATCCGCATAACCCGACCGCAATAGCCAAAAACAGTAAGTAGGTATATAAGATTGACCGGTTATTCATACTCCATGAATCTAAATATTAAACCGTGGCATCCCGGCGAATATAACTATATAATATAGATCAGAATAATTTATAAATGCAAACCTTTTCGGCATAAAGTTCTATTACGACGCAACCGACGCGGGTTTAAATTCCGCCGCGCAGTACAACGGCAATATTGCCGTTGTACGCTGGAACACAGCATCCACGCATATTGAGAACGCTTATGGTTATCAATATGACGAATTAAATCAATTGAAATCCGCCAAATACGCCCCGTGGGACAGCAGTTGGAGCACGGATGACAAATACTCCACCAAGAACCTCGTGTACGACCTCAACGGCAACATTAAAACGATGGTGCAGAATTTTAACGGCTCCCTCGCCGACAGCTTGACTTATACGTACAAAGGCAATATATTACTTGGCGTGAACGATTTGGTGAATAATTCAATTTCCACGAACGACTTCGAGGATAACAGCGTTAAATTGAACCCGATAGAAGGCACTCCGTCTTCTTACGAATACCTCTACGACGGCAACGGCAATATGATACAGGATAAGAATAAAAACATCACCGTGACATACAACCTCATGAATACGCCCACGAAAGTGTACTTCGGCAAGGAGTATTCCATTGTGGGGATATATACGGTGAGCGGCGGTAAATTGCGTATATCCGGGAACCTTTCTCACGAACACGCAAAAAACATCTCGCCAAGGCGCAAGAGCGCAAAGAAAATGCAATATAATATTTTTGCGGCTTTGCGAGAAGAAATCTGCAATACCAGTACACGATCAATGACCATTTGGGAAATATGCGCGCCATGTTCGCCGACACTAATTCTGACGGGCAGGCCGAATCTGCTGCAGTACTCACAGCATCGGCTTAGAACATGCGTATCCGGCTTGACTTATAATAATTGATTCGTTACATTAATCGTATGCGAAGCGTGTTAAAAAATAAGCGAGTTTATGTGGATACATCCGTTTTTGGCGGCGTGTTTGACCCGGAGTTTGAACGCGCCAGTAAAGCATTTTTTGATCAAGCGCGCCATGGAAGATTTATTATCGTTTCATCAGTGGTCGTACAGAGCGAAATAGAACCCGCACCAGAAAATGTCAAGGATTTATTCCGTTCTTTAATACCGTATACCGAATCAGTGAGAATCAGCGATGAGGCTTTAAAATTACGATCGGCATACATTCGGGCCGGGATTGTTTCAGAAAAGTATACAAATGACGCTTTGCATGTCGCTATCGCTACAGTCTGCGAGTGTCCAATTATCGTCAGTTGGAATTTTCGCCACATTGTGCATCATGATAAAATTCCGCTATATAACGCGGTCAATATCATACAGGGATATCATACCATCAGCATCAACACACCCGCGGAGGTGATATATTATGAAGAAGACATTTGACTGCGTTGAAATGAAACGCAAAGCCCAGGAAATCATTTACGAAGAGATTAAAAATATGACCATCGAGGAAGAGTTAAAATACTGGCAAGAACAGGAAAAACGTTTTTATAAAGATGCGGGTCCGTTGAAGCATCCATCAGCGCAAACTTCTGAATCGGTTTAGCGATCGCTAAAAAATCAACGAAATAAAATATACCTGTTTATATCAAGTTGGATGAGGATTTCGAGGACAACGGCAGTCATTACAGCAGTTCGAATCACGAATACCTCTACGACGGCAACGGCAACATGATACGCGATAAAAACAAAGGCATTGGCAGCATCAAATAAAATTACATGAATCTGCCTGAAAAAATATATTTCTCCGGTAACAAGCGTATAGAATGGATATACTCCGTCAGCGGCGCCAAGCTGTGCAAGACCGTTTACACCAACGGTGCGGTGAAGTTGACACAGGATTACGTTTCCGGGTGTTTCTTTTGACATTGCATAGATTCAGGCGTATAAGATTTAATATCAGGTAACCTCATGCGGCCTTAGGGAGTCTGCAGGTATTTTTTGTGATATAATTTTTAAATATAGGACCGGTAAACGGAAAATGAATCACTAAGCCTTTTTAATCCAAACCGAAGCCGGTTAAAAAAACAAACAGACACTTTCCGAAAAATTATGGATAGCCTATCCGTAGAAGATTAAAAATCGGTTTAGTATAAATTTTTATGGGATGCAGGTCATAGAAAAAGTTTTTTATGATTTGGAAATTGTGGAACGGCTGATAGGATTTTGTATTTATCTTTTGAATTTTACTTTTTTTATAGGGCTGGAACATGTTCCCGCTTTCAAAGCAGCGACATGTCGGCGTCATTCAATAGCCAAACGCTAAAACGGAAACTGACAATGAGCGACTTAGTTCATTACATAAAAACTTTTTTCCAAAGTTGATAAAGTATTCCGGATTTTTTCGGGGTGTTTCCGGTTTAAAAAAATCAAAAAATTGATATTGACGAAAAAATTATTTAATCTTATCGCATGCATAATTTTCAATCACAAATTCAGGAGTTCTTTTATGAAAATTCTGTTAACGGCCGTGTGCGGCCTTATGATCGTCGTGGCTTGTAAAACCAAGACCGAGCCGGCGCCGGGCGCCCGAAAAGAAGGTTATGACATGAAAACACTTCTAAATCAGTTTGTCTGGACCGATATCAAAGTCAGCATGGATCACCTGTCCGCAAAGGAAAAAGAAATGGTGAAACTGCTCGTGAAGGCCGGGCAATATGCGGATGAAATATTCTGGAAACAGACCGCGCGGGACGCGATTGCCGTGCGGGAGGAACTGAAGAAGAAGAACGATCCGGATTCCAGGGATATCCTCCGGTACGTGATGATATCCTATGGTCCGTATGACCGGTTTACGGAAAAACGCTTTTACGGCCAGGGGCCCGAGGAACGCCCTAAGGCCGGCACATTTTATCCGGAGGATATGACCAAAGAAGAATTTGAAAAATACATCCAAGACTATCCAAACGAGGAAAAAGCCCTGACGGATCTGTACACCGTCGTTGTGCGCGACGGGAAAAAACTGAAAGCGGTTCCGTATCACGAGTATTATAAAACTGAAATAGAGGCCATGAGCGATTTGTTGCTTAAGGCCGCAGACCTTGCCGATAATTCTTCGCTGAAGAAATATCTTACACTCCGCGCTAAGGCCTTACAGACCGGGGATTATCTTGAATCGGATGCGGCCTGGGTGCAGTTGAAAGATCACAACGTTGACGTGGTCATAGGGCCGATTGAGAATTATGAGGACGGATTGTTCAATTACAAAGCGGCTTTTGAAGCGATGGTGATGGTTAAAGATCCCGAAGGCACGAAGGAGTTGCAAACCTTCAAGTCGCACATCAACGCGCTGGAGCAGAACCTGCCGCAGAAGAAAGCCTACATCCGTCCGAAAGTCGAGGCCGACAATGTCCTTGAGATCGTCAATGTCGTCTATTTCGGCGGGGACTGCCAGTCGGGCGTGAAAACCATCGCCGCCTCGCTGCCGAACGATCCGAGGGTGACGGACTCGCTGGGCAGTAAAAAACAGATGTTCAAGAATCTGATGGAGGCGAAATTCAACCAGATTGTTCTACCCATTACGGAAAAGCTCATCGCGAAGGAATACGTGAAATACGCCGATCCGCACTCGTTCACGACTTTCGTGACGCTGCATGAGGTGTCCCACACTCTCGGCCGCAGTTACGTGTACGGTAACGATAAACTGGAAGTCCGCAAAGCCATGAAGGAACTGCATTCCGCGATTGAGGAAACCAAGGCGGACATACTGAGCGTTTACAACATGGAATATTTCAAGCGGCAGAAGCTGTACGACGACGAGGCCATGAAGAAGCATTATGTAACGTATCTGGCCGGATTGTTTCGTTCTATCCGATTCGGCGCCGAAGAAGCGCACGGCAAGGCGAACATCGCGCAGATGGTGTTCCTGAAAGAGCAGGGCGCGCTGGGCCGTAACGCCGAAGGGCTCTGGACAGTGAATTTTGAGAAATTCCATCCGGCCGTGACCCTCCTTGCCAAGACAATTCTTGAATTCCAGTCTGAGGGCAATTACGCAGGGGCTAAGGCTTTCTTGGAAAAATACGGCAAGCTGACCGACGATGTCCGGAACGATATCGACAAACTCAAAGATATTCCGCGGGATATCGATACGCATTATGATATTATCCAAGAATTGTAATGGCTATGAAACCAACAAACAGGAGGGCGGGTGCGACTGGCCCTCCTATGGCGTTTGTGAGGATTTTTTCCGGTACTTTGTAACTTTCGGGAGAAACACAAATCATGATTTCTGTCGCTGAATTTATCCAAATGATGCAGGCGTCCATCGCTTCGGTGGCGATGATTTCCGGCGTCGGCCTGTTGCTGCTGTCGATGACCAACCGGTACGGACGCACGATTGACCGTTTGCGCGCGCTGATTAAAGAAGCTTCCACGGCCACGGAGTCATCGGTCAAGACCAAATTAGTCTTCCAGATTAAAATCATGTACGAACGTTGCCGGCTGATCCGTACGGCTGTGGTGCTGGCCGCCAGCAGCATTTTCTTTGTGGCGCTGACTATTTTTCTGATATTCGTCAGCCAGCTTCTGGCAGTGAATCCGGGCATGGTTACCGTGGCCGCGTTCGCTCTCAGCCTAATCAGCTTAGTAGTATCGCTGGTCTTTATGATCAAAGACCTCACCATGTCGCTGAAGGCCGTGGAGTCGGAAATCAGGGACTGGGCATGATACGATGAAACAAATCCGACGGCCATCCGTAGAACAGGTGCAGAACCCCAAATCACTTTCAACGAAAACATAAACGAAAGCAGGTCCCATGAAACTCCGATTATTTTTATGTCAATTGCTGGTCATGAGCAACTCCGTTCTCTGGGCGCAGAGCAAGGAAATTACGCCCGGCGAAAACCTGATTCTTGACGGCGTTCCCAAAATACCCGCTTCGATTGTCGATGAAGTGGGCATGTACAGCGAATTCCGCAGCGCGGGTTTTTCCGGATGGCATCCGTTAAAACGGGAAATGCTGATTATCACGCGGTTTGCCGATATTCCGCAGGTGCATCTGGTGAAAAGTCCCGGAGGCGCCCGCACGCAGTTGACGTTTTTTAAAGAACGCGTCGGCGGCGTTTCCTTTCAGCCAACCCGCGGCGATTATTTTATTTTCAGCAAAGACATCGGCGGCAACGAAAACTTCCAGAAATACCGTTACGATTTTGCGACCGGCAAAGTGACGTTGCTCACAGACGGCGTCTCACGCAATACCGGCGGGACGTGGTCCAATAAAGGCGACCGGATTGCCTATCAGTCCAACCGGCGTAACGGCAAGGATGTCGATGTATATATCATGAACCCCGCGGATCCTTCAACGGATAAGCGGGTGGCCGAACTGTCCGGCGGGGGCTGGGGCGTTCTGGACTGGTCGCCGGATGACCGGAAACTGCTCCTCGTAGAAGGTGTTTCCGTCAATGAAAGCTACGTTTGGGAATTAGATATAGCTACCGGAGCCCAAACGCTGATTACGCCTAAAGACAGTATGGAAAAAACCGCTTACGGAACGGCATTCTACAGCAAAGACGGCCGAGGCATTTTTTTAACGACGGATAAGGAGTCCGAGTTTCAGCGACTGGCTTTTATGGATTTGACTACCCGGAATATTAAATATTTGACCACCCGCATATCATGGGACGTCAGTGAAATCAGCGTCAACCGGGATCGCAGTAAAATCGCCTTTACGACGAACGAAGACGGACTGAGCGTGCTCCGGATTATGGATTTGTCCAATTATAAAGAAAAAGTTTTTGATAAGTTGCCCGTGGGCTATATCGGCGGTCTGGAGTGGAGTTACGACGGCAAAGAGCTCGGGATGACGCTGAACAGCGCGAAATATCCCAGCGATGTATATTCCATGAAGGTGAGCAATGGCCAACTGGAGCGATGGACATTCAGCGAAACGGCAGGACTGAATACGGAGACTTTTTCCGAAGCGAAGCTGGTGCGGTGGAAATCCTTCGACGGCCGCATGATTTCGGGATTCCTGTTCATGCCGCCCGCGAAATTCACCGGCAAGCGCCCTGTAATTGTCGATATTCACGGCGGACCGGAAGCGCAATCCCGGCCGTTATTCCTCGGGCGGGATAATTACTTCCTGAACGAACTGGGCGTCGCGATCATCAAACCGAATATCCGCGGTTCGACCGGTTACGGCAAGACGTTCATGAAATTAGACAACGGCTTTCTGCGCGAGGATTCTTACAAAGATATCCACGCGTTGTTTGACTGGATTCAGGCACAGCCCGAACTGGACGCGGATCGCATCATGATAACCGGCGGCAGTTACGGCGGCCACATGACGCTGGCGCTGTCCACGTATTATCCGGACCGCATCCGCTGTGCCGTGAGCCTGGTCGGCATGTCCAATCTGGTGACATTTCTTGAAAACACCTCCGGTTACCGGCAGGACCTACGGCGTGTGGAATACGGCGATGAACGCGATGAAAAAATGCGCGCATTTCTTTTGAGAATCGCTCCGCTGAACAACGCGGATAAAATCAAAAAGCCGCTCTTCATCATTCAGGGCGCCAACGATCCCCGCGTGCCGGTGAGTGAAGCCGAACAGATGCTGAATACGCTCAAGAAAAATCAAACGCCGGTATGGTATCTCGTCGCCAAGGATGAAGGTCACGGCTTTGCCAAGAAAAAGAACGTCGATTTCCAGTTTTATGCAACGATTCTCTTTGTGAAAGAATTTTTACTGAAGTAAGCATCTTCATCTATAACAACAAAGTAACGGCTGACGCGATGGCTTCGTGTTGGCCATTACGGGAGGTATGTATGGGATATGAATTTGGTTATCTGCTGAACAGTCTGGTGGTCTATCTGCCGCTGCTGATTTTGTGGGGTATCGGTCTTATCATGGCCATCTCCAACAGGGATAAAAACCCGAAAGCGTCCATGCTGCTGATGGCGGCTATGGTCATACTGATCCTCGAAGTTTTTATCAGTCTGGGGTTCAGTATTTTCATTCCGAAAATTGTCATGAGTTCCGGCTTGGGTTACGGGAGCATCGGATGGATATATACCCTACGCTCTTTTTTGACGGTAGCGTTGTCTATTGTCGCCTGGATACTTGTTTACACGGTGCTGTTCGGAAAATACGGTCCGTTCCGCAATACGCCGCAGCCGTAATATTTTAATATTTTAAAAAAAAGGAATTTCTATGCCTTGGCTGGTTTTAATTTCACTGATAATATTTTCCACGCTGCATGGCGGCATTTATGCCCAAACCGGAAAAACCGATAAAGATACCACGGACCGGCTGGTGTCCAAAACATTTACCGGATTAAAATTCCGCTCGCTCGGTCCCGGTTTGCTGTCGGGCCGCATCAGTGATCTGGCGGTGCACCCGAAAAATAAAAATATTTTTTATGTAGCGGTTGCATCGGGAGGGGTTTGGAAAACCACCAACGCCGGAATTTCATTTTTTCCAGTATTTGACACGCAAAGTTCGTTTTCCATCGGCTGTGTGGCCATGGATCCGGAAAATCCATCGGTCGTTTGGGTCGGAAGCGGCGAGAATAACAGCCAGCGCAGTGTATCCTATGGCGACGGAATTTATAAATCCATCGACGGCGGCAAAAACTGGAAAAACATGGGTCTGAAAAAATCCGAACACATCGGCAAAATTATCATTGATCCGAAGAATTCCCGCACGGTATATGTTGCGGCGCAGGGACCTTTGTGGGGACCGGGGGGTGACCGTGGTTTATACAAGACCACCGATGGCGGGAATTCCTGGGAACTCATACTGAAAATCAGCGAAAATACCGGCGTGACGGACGTTGCGATGGATCCGCGCGACAATAATGTGCTGTATGCCGCCTCCTACCAGCGCCGCCGCCACGTGTGGACGCTGATCAACGGCGGACCGGAAGGCGGCATTCATAAAACCACGGATGCCGGTAAAACGTGGTTCAAGCTTACGGAAGGCCTGCCGTCGGGTGATATCGGACGCATCGGACTGGCGGTGGCGCCGGCCGATCCGGACATCGTCTATGCCATTATCGAAGCGGCCGATGGCGGCGGATTTTACCGATCCGTCGACCGCGGGGCGACATGGGAAAAACGCGGCGACCTGAAATCCGCCAGCGCGCAGTATTATTCCGAGATCGTCTGCGATCCGTATCGTCCTGACCGCGTGTACAATCTGGATACGTATCTTAAAGTCACTGACGACGGCGGCAAAACCTTTACGAATCTGGGCAATAAATACCGCCACGTGGACGATCATGCTTTGTGGATTGATCCGGACAACACCGACCACCTGCTCATCGGCGGTGACGGCGGCCTCTATGAAACGTACGACCGTGGCGCGACGTTCCGCCATTTCGACAACCTGCCGGTGGTGCAGTTTTACCGCGTCGGTATCGACAACGCAGAACCGTTTTATTATGTTTACGGCGGCACGCAGGATAACAGCACGTGGGGCGGGCCTTCGCGGACCACCAGCACCGGCGGAATTACCAACGAAGACTGGTACCAGGTGGTCGGCGGCGACGGATATAAAGTCCAAGTGGATCCCACGGATCCCAATATCGTGTATGGTGAGGCGCAGTACGGGTATCTGGTACGGTTTGATCGCAAAAGCGGCGAGCAGGTGCTGATTCAGCCCCAACCGCCGAAGGGCGAGGCCTATCGCTGGAACTGGGATACGCCGTTGCTTCTGAGTCCGCATGCGCCCACGCGCCTGTACTATGCCGCCAATAAACTCTTCCGCAGCGACGACCGCGGCGATTCATGGAAAACCATCAGTGGCGATTTGACGCGCCAGATTGACCGGAATACCTTACCGGTGATGGGAAAGGTCTGGAGTGTGGACGCCGTTTCCAAGAACGCTTCCACGTCGTTCTATGGCAATATCGTTTCCCTTTCCGAATCGCCGAAAAAAGAAAATCTTATTTATGTCGGTACGGATGACGGTCTGATTCAGGTTACCGAAGACGCGCAAACCTGGCGAAAGATTGATAAATTCACCGGCGTTCCCGAGATGACGTACGTCAGCGATGTGTTCGCTTCGCAGCATGACGAAAATGTAGTTTACGCCGCGTTCGACAATCACAAGAACGCTGACTTCAGACCGTATATTCTTAAGAGCGCGGATAAAGGAAAGACGTGGACGTCTATCCGCGGCAATCTGCCGGATAACGGCGCCGTTTACACGATAACCGAAGATTGCGTCAATCCCGACTTACTGTTCTGCGGAACGGAATTCGGATTGTATTTTACGGTGGACGGCGGTAAAAAGTGGATTCCGCTGAAGGGCGATTTGCCGGTTATCGCGGTGCGTGATCTGGAAATCCAGAAACGCGAGAACGATCTGATAGTAGGCACCTTCGGACGCGGCATATATATACTCGATGATTATTCCTGCCTCCGTGATATCAGCAAACAATTGCTGGACACCAAAGAAGCGCACCTGTTTCCCGTCAAAGATGCGCTGATGTATATGCCCGACTATTCCCGTCAGAAGGAGGATCTGGGTGAATCGTTTTACCGGGCGAAAAATCCGGAATTCGGCGCGACCTTTACTTATTATCTGAAAGAAGATATTAAAACACAAAAAGACATCCGTCGGGAGCAGGAAAAAGAGATGGAGAAGAAAAAACAAACGCTGACGTACCCGTCCTGGAATGCCTTACGCGCCGAAGATGACGAACAGGGTCCGTATCTGATGTTTACCATTACCGACGCGTTTGGTCACATCGTACGCCGGCTGACCGCGCCGGCCCAATCGGGCGTCAACCGCATCACATGGGACCTCCGTTATCCGGATGCGGCACCTGTTAACGATAAGTCGGATGTCAATAAACATACCGGCATGCCGGTGCTTCCGGGAAAATATGCTGTCACCCTCTCAAAAAATGTAAACGGAGTCATAACGGATTTAACCGGGCCTGTGGAATTTATCTGCAAGCCGCTGCACAACACCACGCTGCCAGCCAAAGACCGCAAGGCGCTGGTGGATTTTCAGCGTAAGCTCGCGCGGCTCCAGCAGGCCGTTCTTGCCGCCAATGCCGTAACGGAAGAGGTCGGCAAGCGCCTCGCGCTGGTTGAGAAGTCGGCGCTCAGCGCGGCCGGCGCCGGACATAACCTGATTGAGAAAATCCGTTCCGTTAAGCAGGATGTGGCCAACCTCCAGCGGATGCTCACCGGCGACGAGACGCTCAACAAACGCAACGAAAACCAGCCGCCGTCCGTCAACGACCGGCTGTATTTTATGATTTACGGAATTTGGGACGCCACCTCCGACGTAACTCAAACCCAGCAGCAGTCTTACCAGATTGCCGCTGAGGAATTCGCACCCGCGCTGGAGATGCTGAAAAAAATTGTGAATACGGATTTGGCAGCCATTGAAAAAGAACTTGATCGGCTCGATGCTCCCTGGACACCCGGTCGCCTGCCGGACTGGAAAGCCGAATAAATTAAGGCACGCCATAAAGTCCCCGGTACCCGACGCCGGGGATTTTTTATATAGCGGCCGAATCGTTCCGGGTTTTCTCATTAACGCGGTAGGGGATTTTTATCTCCACCACCAGGCCGCCGGTTTCGGCGTTATATAAGCGCATCGCGTGGTTATCGCCGTAATGATGCTGCAGCCGCGCGCGGGTGTTGGTCAGCCCGATGCCTTCCCGGGAACCGGCTGGTTTGGAGCGCGGCATGCCGGAACCGTTATCTGAAATCGTTATCAGTATGTGTTGATCCTGTCTGCTGGCACTAATACGAACCAGACCCTTTGTGGCATGCGGCGCTATGCCGTGCCGGATGGCGTTTTCTGCCAGTGGCTGCAGAATCAGATTCGGCACCATGGCGTTTAAGGTTTCCGGGTCTATGGTCTTCTCGACGGTCAACCGGTCCTGAAAACGAATCTTTTCAATGTCCAGGTATTTGTCAAGCAGGTTTAGTTCCTGCCGCAGCGTTACCTCCGGCGTTCCGGATTGCTCGAGGATGATGCGTAAAAGATCGCTTAAATCGGTTACCATGCGGCTGGCCAGATCCACATCGGCATAAATGTAATACGAAATGGTGTTCAGGGTGTTGAATAGAAAATGCGGATGCAGTTGCATTTTAAGCGCCCGTAATTCCGCCTCAGTCAGTTCCGACTGCAGACGTAACGACTGCGTGCGGGTTTCATGAAAACGCTTGTAATAATCAATCAGATATCCAAACGCGGCGACCGCCCAGTAAATCATGACATTCCAGTGATAATACGAAAGCGCAATATATTCAACGGACAGGAAAAACTGCTCCAGGGTCGGTTGTTCGGGAGTAAATATCAGCCATACCACGCCCTGTGAGGCAATCAGTTCCAACGCCGCTAAAGTCAGTGAAAATATAATGTGTAAAAATAAATTGATCTTCCAATGGGATTTCTCGATCGGAAATATTTCATTCAATCGAATAATCATGGGAATCAATAAAGCCCACATGATCCAGTCCGGCATCACATAAGCCATCATTTTAAGAAAACCCAGCGCTTCCGTATGAAAGGTTTGATAGCGGATATAAAATTGAATGGTTAGCAGCAGACCCACGATGGTACATACAATAAACGACATGATCCATGTGAGATACCGCAATTGCAAAAATTTTTCTTTACTAAATTTCATTGGGTTGATGCGTGGTGTCCGACATATTATAAAGGCATTTTATACATGCCGTTGGATTGAATTGACATACCAGAAAACCCATAATAAGAAATTTTGTTTTATAAAATTAACTTTTTAATCTGATAAAGTCAAACCTTTAAACCCCCGTACTATCTATAGAAAAAAATATCCGTGTAAAGCTTAATAATGATTTTTGTTTTGATTTGACCGAAAAATATCATTACTTTAAGACGCATGATAAGTATATTCACCTTTTATGTGTTGTGGATATTAATCTGTAACGAATCTAAACATCAATTTAAGGAGATCAAACCATGAAAAAAGTTATCGGGCTGTTGCTGGGCATATTGTTATCTGTAAATGCCAACCTGGTTTTTACCCAGGAATCTGAAGAAGAAAAAGGCGTCGGCATTGAAGCGTCTATAGACCTGACAAGCCGCTATATCTGGCGCGGCTTTGACCTGAACCACAAGAGTCCTACCATTCAACCCTCGGTGACGTATTCGCCGAATTTTATACCAGGGTTATCACTGAATGTGTGGTCCTGGGTCGGCGCGAACAATAAGAATAAAGGCGATGATAAGTTCGCTTTGGATGAGGCGGATATCACGCTAACCTATGAAAAAGAGTTGATTGCAGAAAAGCTTACAGGGTCATTATCCATAATAAACTATAATTATCTTTCCGATTGGGCATCGGCAGAAGGAACCAATGATAATGATTTCGAAATCAACGCCGCGCTGAACTGGGTGGCCATGGCGAATGAAAAAATGTCGATTGTGCCTTACATTGCCTATTACCGCGGGCTGGATAAAGGCGAAAAGAACGGCATTGCGGCCAATTATTTAGAGTTCGGGGCTGCCTACGCTTATCTTTTCAATGAACAGTGGAGCGTAACGCCTACGTTGAATTCGGCCTGGACGGATCAGTACGGTATTGACAAGAAAATTTCCCATGTCGCGTTCGCCTTGCCGGTCACGTATGCTTCCGGTGCGTGGAGTCTTACGCCCAGTCTGAATGTAGTGAAACCGCTGGAAGATTTAAACGGCGACAATAAAAAACTCATTCTTTGGGGCGGCGTGAACTTTACTTACGGATTCTGATATTTGTCCGATTAAAAAAGTCCGGAAGTATTCCGGACTTTTTTTTTATAAGGCAACAACGATAAAGTATATAGTGCCCCCTTCGAAACTTAATTGGCAATGATGGCGGATTTCAGTAATTGCCGGCTTTAAACGCTTTCGTGGCCACCAGTTCGATTAAAAACCCGTAGATCATACCGGCTACGGTGTACAAGAGAAAGCCGTCCAGTTGGGGCAGTATCGCCAGGGATGAGGACAATGTGACGATCAGGCCGACCATGAGTCCATGCAGCGCCCAGTGAATCCTCCATCCGCTGATGCCAAGAACAAAACCAATCAGCACGCGGTTGCCGATCGAAGCCAGCAGAAGGGGCTGGGTCATTTCCACCCGACCGCCGCTGATCATGCCGCCCACACATATGCCGGCGGCCACGAAGCCACCGATGAGGCAGATAAGATAACGTTTCATATAATACTCCTGAATAATAGGTTGTAATCTTAAATCAGGATAGGAATTTTTTTTTAAAAAGGCAATTTGCAAGTTCCATACAACTTAGCGGTCCGAGTTTCAAGGCCGGTAGGGTGTCTCGGATTCATAACCCGTGGGTTATTGCAGTAGATTCCAGATTTGTGTAACCGTAAACGTAACGGCCAGACCCATGGCAATGGGGAGGAAGGTAGCCAGCAGGGTCCATTTAAGGTTTTTGGTTTCTTTGTAGATTGTATAAATGGTTGTGGAGCAGGGATTATGCAGCAGACTGAAGAGCATCAGATTTACCGCGGTGAGCGTGGTCCAGCCGCCGGCTTTCAGGATTTCGGCGGTAATCACATCGGAATCCGTTTCAAATAATACGCCCGCGCCGTCGCCGACGCCGGCGATGCCCGCCGTGAGCACCGTCAACATGAGAATAGTGGGGAGGACAATTTCATTCGCGGGAATGGCGATGATATACGCGAGGAAAATCACGCCGTTGAGGCCGAACCACAGCGCCACCGGATCGGCTGTATGGATGAAATGTTCCGCGAGACTGACCCCGGATATTTCTACGTTTGTAACCAGCCAGATGATCATGCCGGCGGGAAAGGCGAACAGTACGGCGCGCCAGAGCACTATTGCGGTGCGGTCAATCAGCGAGGTGTAGATGGTTTGCCAGAATTTAGGCGGGCGGTAGGGCGGCAGTTCCAGGCTGAATGCGGATGGCTGGCCTCGGAGAACGGTGCGGGACAGTCCCCAGGAAACGACCAGACTCAGAAAAATGCCCAGCAGGGCCACCGACACCACGGCCGCCGCAGTGATGATGCCTGATAGATGCGCGGGGAAGAGCGCTCCGATGAAAATGGATGCGATAAGGATTTGTGTGGGCCACCGTCCGTTGCAGAGCGAGAAATTGTTAGTTATGATCGCGATAATCCGTTCCCGGGGACTGTCAATAATCCGCGTGGAAACTACCCCGGCAGCGTTACACCCGAAGCCCATGCTCATGGTCAGCGCCTGACGGCCGTGCGCGCCCGCACGGCGGAACAGGTTGTCCATATTAAAGGCCACACGGGGCAGGTAGCCGAAATCCTCAAACAGCGTGAAAATCGGGAAAAAGATGGCCATGGGCGGCAGCATCACGCTGGTTACCCACGCGCCCGCGAGATAACCGCCGTCAATCAGCAGGCCGGTAACCCAATCCGGTAATCCGGCTGAGACCGACAAACCGCGCAGAAACGGATGTATTGTATCCACTAAAAGTGAAGCCAGCAGGGAAGAGGGAATGTTCGCGCCTTCCACGGTGATCCAGAATACGCCGGCCAGAATCAGAAACATGATAGGAAATCCCGTCCACCGTCCTGTAACAATACGGTCCAGCTTCTGATCCCAGTTTAGGTGACGTTTGGAACCTTCGTACCGAACCGCACGCGCGCTGATCCGTGCAGCATCGCTGTAAATCGATTCCATCAGATCATCGTGGAATGTATCGCCGACCTCCCATCGAAGTTGATTGGCTGTTTCAATAATAGATTCCCTGTTCGGCGAAGGGTTCATGATTCCTTTGAAATGGAGTTTGTCATAACGGGTTCGTTATTCATTAATGCGTTCAGCGATCCGCTGCGGACGGCGTCAATTATCTGTTGATCGCCCTCGAGCAGGCGCAAGGCCACCCAGCGGGCATTGGGCAGGCCGGGGAATTCGCGCACAAGGTCTTCCGTCAGACGCCGGACGGCCTGTTGCAGTTTCGGCGAGCCGCCGGTCAATCGATAGGGTTTGCAGGACACGGTGCCGGTAGCGACCTGATGCACGGCCTCGAGCAGTTCGGGGATGCCCAGTCCCCGGCGCGCGCTGGCGGCGACGACCGGCACACCCAGATCGCGGGCCAGCGCACGGTCGTCGATAATGATTTGATGCCTTCGGGCTTCGTCCATCAGATTCACGCATACCACGGCGCGATCGGTGATTTCCAGGACCTGAAGAACCAAATTCAAGTTACGTTCGATACGCGTGGCGTCCATCACGATTATGGTGACATCCGGCCGGCCAAACAAGATAAAATTGCGCGCGACTTCCTCATCGGCGCTCGTAGAAAGTAAGGAATAGGTGCCGGGCAGGTCCACCAGCTTAAAGCGCGCGTTTTTATAAGCGAAACCGCCTTCGGCCCGGGTTACTGTCTTGCCCGGCCAGTTGCCGGTATGCTGACGCATGCCCGTGAGACGGTTAAATACCGTGCTTTTACCCGTGTTCGGATTCCCGGCCAGCGCGACAACAAAATCGAAATCCGTCATCGAAATGCCCAACCGGGTCAGATTTCCGGCATGATGCGCCGGGCAGTGTGCGCAGGCGTTGATTGGGGTTTTAGGCATAAGTTTCTGTTTTCACCGGTTGAACGAAGATCTGTCGGGCCTGATGTTTACGAAGAGCAATGAGTGCGCCGCGCACCAGATAGGCCGTGGGGTCACCGCTGAAGCTTTCCATTTCCGCGCGGATAACGGATCCCGGCACGATACCGAGGTCCATCAACCGGCGCCGCTGCTGGCCGTGACAGGCGCCCGAAAGCATTACCACGCGGCCTTCCTCGCCGGGTTTAAGATCTGCGAGAGTCATTATCTTTCCGGTGATGCGTTCCTCGTCCGAGAGAATCCGCACACGAATGTTTGCCGCCAGCGCCGGCGCCAGCGAGGTCTCTTCCCCGTTGACGACCAATCGTATTTTTGAAGCATCCGTTTCGCTCACCATAACCTGAACGCCGGGAAACAGGCCCTGTGCCGTGCACTGCGCATAAAAGGCAGCCGGCTCATCTTCAATATGAAGCACTCGGGCTACATCGCCCGGCGCTAAACGGCTTAACGGCTGGCCGTCCTGAAACGGCAATTCGCCGTTCGCCGTGGGTATCGGGTCCCCATGCGGGTCATATCCCGGATTGCCCATCTGTTCCGCCAGACGGTTCGCCTCCTCAAGAGTCAGTGAATGTTCCTTTCGGTGTGCCCTTTTGTGCCACTCCTCTTCAGGAAAACTCGTTTCATCGGCAAGATATTTTTCCCATAACCGATGTATCCGGATAATCCGCAACGCGTAAGAACGGCCCTCAGGCGTCAGACGTATCGTGCCGTCGATTAAGGACACTAAGTGCGAGTTAATAAGCCGACCGGTTAACTCATTGTATTCCGCTTCCGATATTCCTAAAAAAGCGGAAATGCCTGCCGGGACACAGGCCGTTTTCTCATATTCGCAATTGAAAATGTACTTTAAAGCATCCTCAGTAAGTTCTTTCTTCCTTTCCCTACGGAAGTATCTCAAACGCGCTATTAACCCGTACCTGGGCGTTATAATCAGTAAAATTATTACCAGGGATAGCAGAGATATTATTATTGATGTATCCAAAGTGCTGCTCATATCGCTTTTTTTAACGCTTTTAGCCGATTAATGTTCCCCGGAAAAGTTCCTAATCAAAAATCCGGAATATAACAGGCTCGGGCAATTTACTAAAAAAAGTCAACAAAGAAATAAAAAAAATTGCATAAAACACAAATAAGGACATCAATATCTGTATATAGGACCTAACAATAAAATCAGCTTGACTTCAATATTAAAAATTAATAACATAAACCGTTTTGATGTGATGAGTAAGACAGCAGTACTAATTGTTATTTTTTGACTATTTCAAGGCGTGCGTGTACCAATAAAAAGGTCAGTGTGTCTATTATTAATCACCCGTTTCTGAGGTTGAATATGAATGATAAAAGTTCTTTATTAAAAACCGTATTATTCCCGGCCGTTCTGACTATGGTCTTTGCCTGTCAGGTCAGCGCGCAGAAATCGCTTGAAAATCTGGAGCAGGAGTATCAGCGTACGGTACAGGGTTATATTCAGGAACTTCAGAACAATTTTGCGATGCGATATATATCCGGCGAACAGTTTCTGATTGATCAGGTAAGCATTATTTCTGACGAATACAGCATCCGTAAGAGCAAAGGCCTGATACGAGGGGGGCTGACCAATACTTCCGGAAGTTTCAGGCTTTCCGACAGTCTGCACAGCAAGCTGAAAAATATTTTAACAAACCTTTCCAATCTGCAGCGGTTCCGCAAGCTGGTTACCGGCGAACAGATGGACGAACAGACTTTGAAAGCGCTTCAGGAAGATTTTGAAAAAACCTACGCCAAGGAATTTGAAATAGCCCGCCGCCGCGTCATGAATTTTCGTGATGAGCTTCTGAGCTCCGGCAATGCCACCGATAACCGCCGGCTGTTCCAGAATCAGTTGGAAGCGGCCTTTAAACGGTTTCTGAAACAGGATTTCGAATGTTCGATTTTGGAATTCAACGATGTTATGAATACCTACCGATCCACGTACAAAGATTGGGATGACGTACTGTATTATTTTGGCGAGTCATATTTTAATATCGGCGACGTGAACAACGCGGAAACACAGTATGCCAGGATACTAAGCGATTACCCCGGTTCCAAATTTACCGAACGCGCTTTATACAAGCTGATTACGTTATCGCACGTACGTACCGACCGCCTTAAAATGAGCCGTTACCTTCCGGAATTTGAAAAGCGCGTGACCCGTCATTCCAAAAACAGTCAGAAATACGATCAGATGCTGATGATGGGCGGGCTGACCTATTTTGAGACTTCCGATTATATGCGCGCCATCGAAACGCTGACCAAGATTAGCGCCAGTTCCGCGTATTATTCCTCCGCTTTGTACCTGCTGGGCCATTGCTATGCCAACCGGGAAGATTATGCCAAAGCCATGGAAGCTTTCCAGAAGGTGGAAGATCTGAAAACGGTCAAAAAATCTCTGAGCCTCGAACTCAACAAACAGCTGATAGAACTGGCGCGGCTCAAGATGGCGTTTATCCATTTTGAACTGTCTACCTATGGCCAGAAATTTAAGAATGTACAGCCGCTGATCAGCCGAATTTCCGAGCAAAGCGAGTATTACCCGCTGGCGCTTCTGACCGCCTCATGGGCGGCGTTCAAAGACAACAGCATTGACACCGCGCGGATGTATGTGGATTCGCTGATACGCACTTTTCCGCAGTCCGAGTATATTTTCGAAGCGAAGACGCTTCTGGGTAATATTGACGTTCTGGATCCGCGCCTGACCGACCGGGACCGTGAACTGGCGGCGATTGAGTCTTACAATTATGTGGCGCAGGCCATGGAAGCCCGTTATCTTGCGGACGAATTTATCGAAGAACGCGATTCGACGCTGCAGATACTGAATGACCTGGTGGACATACGCCGCACGGCTGCCCTCCGCAACGACAGCGCCGGCTTTGTGCGGTATGACGCCATGTACCAGTTATTGGAAATGGCGCTGACCCAGAACGGCTTTTCGATGGCCGCCAACGATAACCCACGCCAGGCCTATATGTATCATCAATTGTCGGAACTGATCAGCCAGCTGCGCATCGTTCAGGGCAAGCTCAAAGATGCCGAGGATGCCAAGGATGTTTTACTGATGCGTTCATTGAACAAACAAATTGTTAAAATCGTCAATAAAATCGAAAACCTGGGATTGGAACAATTTTCGACGTATAGTATTGCCGGCGCAGATAGCGGCGTCATCGCGAAAAGAGACCGAACGATCAAAGATATTCAGCAGCGGCTGACGTGGGATAAATTTAAATATGAAAACCAGATTGCCGAGACCGAGCGCCTGATCCGCGAAGCCCAGCAGGCTAACCGCCAGGAAGATTTACCCGTTCTTCAGCGTCAGCTCAAAGCCCAGCAGGATTCCATGACGGTGGTGCTGGAACGTGAACGGATCTTAAACTCTATTGACCTTATGAATGCCGATCTGATACAAGATAAATATCTCAGTCAGGCGCTGAGCGACGTGATGGGCAGCGATTTTTCCAAGCTTACAATTGATAATTATTCGTCCATAGAATTGCAGGCCTATTTTACCCAGCACCGCCTGGCGCGCCTCAACAGCGAAATTGAGGCCCGGACTAAACGCCTGAATATCATGCGCGAGAAAGTCGGCCGCGAGAAAGAACAGGTGCTGATGCAGCTTAATTCCGTTGACGAGCTGATGAAAATCGCCGAAGAACAGAAACGCACCGAATCCCTTATCCGGCTGGCCGATCACAAAAACCGACTGACGGAAATCTATTACCGGATCTGTGATTATGAACTCATCCTCGGCACCCAGCCGCAAATGGAAACCTATGCCGACCTGAATCTCTGGGGCGATTTTGCCATTTATGGCCGCAATAATATCACATACGTGATTAACACCTCAAAAACCGAGAATATCCACGAACTGGCTCGTGCGATTGACCAAATTGATAAAGTGCTGATCGGACGGCGGAAAAATTACGAAAGCCGCATCGCCAAGCTCGAAGAGGAAATACGGCTTAAGGAGCAGGAAATCCGCGACAAGGAACTCCGGGAAATGCGTTCGTCACAGCGGACCTTCTTTGAGACCGAGTATTTCCAGGCCAAGGAAACCGAACAGCCCGAAGATGATCCGTTTGAGTACAAGGACATCATTCCCGAAGTGATTGTCGTAAAAGATACGCTGGAAGGAAAGACGAAGAAGAAAAAAGAAGAAGTGCTTGATGAACTGCAGGATACGACTTCTGCCGGCGTGGATTACCTGTCGGGCGATTCAGCCGCTACAAGCACGGATTCAGCGGGTGCCGTCAAAGAAGTAGGAACCGATGGCGGTAAAGAAACCAAAGAAACGGATACCACTACCACCGGCTCCGAAGGCGGAACCGCCGGCGATTCCACATCGGTTGATGAAAACGAAGAAGCGCCCGGAGCCACGCTGTATGAAACCGACTCCTTCAGAAGTCGCCCGGATTATTATACAGAAGGTCTGCCGTACCGCCAGACTTACGGCCTTCGCGAAAAAGAAATTTACATTATGTTTATACGAAAAAAAGCCTGCTAAAGGACCAATATGCGTCTTAATACAACTAACTTATTGGGATTGCTTATGAAAATAAAGAAATATGGGATCTGTCTGTTGCTGGCCGCGTGGTGGTTCGGCGGTACGTGGACTGCGCTGACCGCCCAGCAAATCCCGGGAAATTCAGCCGATACATCCGCTCTGGAAACGATTTCCAGCGAGGATCTGCTCCAGCTCAAGGAAGAACTGGAACTAAAGAAAAACCGGCTGGAAATAGAACGCCTGGACTTGCTGGACAAAGGATTGAAACAGAGTAAGGAATATCTGGAAAAGCATGACCGGAGTTCCGGTACCACTGCCCTGGTGCTGCTCCAACGGGCCGAGTATCTGTTTACAGTACTGGACGACCAGTTTGCCATTATGGTGGATTCCGTATTCCAGGAAAACGACCGGCGGCTGAAGAAATTTGACCAGGAGCGGGAAACCAAACGTGCGGAACTGGTCGCTCAGGGAAAAGATGAAAAACAAATCGAGGAGATTTTATCTCAAATGCAGCAGCCCCCGTTGCTTCAGGATCCCGAGAAAGATTATTCGGAAATACTGTCCACCTATCAGCAGTTAGTGGACAATTTTCCCGAAAGCCAGTATGTCGTCGATGCGATGTATAATATTGCATTCATTAAGGAGCAGGAAGGCAAGCAACTTCGGAGCCGCGAACTGAATTCGGAAGAATCGGACGGACGCTGGGCCCGTGAAGGCGACCGTCGCCAGAAGGAAGCGCTTAAATATTATGAAGACTTAGCCCGCCGGTTCCCCGACAGTAAATACGCCGCCGAATCCTACAACCGCATCGGAGCGTATTATTTCGCCAAAGGCGGCGAGGAAGAACTCAATAAGGCCATCAAGAATTTCAGTAAGGTGCTCGATTATCCCAATTCGGCGCGTTTTCAGGAAGCGGTATATCAGCTGGCTTGGACACATTACCGTTTGGGCAATTATCCACAGGCCATCAGCTACTTCACCTATCTGGTGGATGATGTGGATTCTTCGAAGCATTATAATGTCGGCGCGCAGGAACTGGACGTGGAGGCCATCACCTACATTGGCATCAGCTTTAACCGCTGGGCCGAACAAATAGACCTGGCTCAGGGTACCAACGAAGGCGGCTACCGGCTTATCCGATCCTATATTGATGAGGCGAAACTCAACGACAAACGCTACGCGCCGGATATCATGTGGGCGCTGGGCGAATCCTATTTTATGGAACAAAAGGACACTCTGGCCACTTATGCTTACAATGAACTGCTGAAAAGTTTCCCGATGTACTGGCGCGCGCCGGACAGTGAAAAGCGTATTATCGACATTTACGAGCGCCTGCTGGGAGCAGCGACAGACGTAAACAAGAAAAAAATGCTCCGCGACAGCATGATCGTTCATCGGTTCAAACTTTACGAGGCCTATAAACCTAACAGCCCCTGGTCGCTGGCCCAGAAAGATGTCGAACGCGTGCGGCTGGGCAATAAAATGGCGCGCGACGTATTGGTGGACAACATTCTGTATTACTACGATGAAGCGGCCATTACCATGGACATTAATAATTACAAAATCGCAATGGATTACAGCGCCCAGTTCATCAGTTATTTCCCGGTGGATACGCTGGCGTATTTTTTCCATTACAATTTGGCTCAAATTCAATATGTTTATTTCGGCCTGCTGGATTCCGCCTATGAAAACTATGTCAAAGTGGCGACGACGTATCCCTTTGATTTGTACCGATATAAATCAGCTGTCAACGCCTATGTGATTGCCGATTCCCTATATCGGAAAGCGCCCTATAAAAAACCGGCCAACGTGCCGAGCGACAGCATTATACCGCTGACACCCGGCGAGGAAAAACTAATCGATGCTATTGATAATTACGCCCGGCTTTTCCCGGATACCGTGCAGGAATTTCCGATGGACTCCCTGGATAAAGAAAACCCGAAACTGGGACGGCCCGGCTTTAAAACCCCGGACTTTCTTGCGCAGGCCGGTATGATTTATTATGATCATAACAATTTCCGGAGATCCAGCCAGTATTTCAATACGATTGTGACCCGTTATCAGTTCAGCGATAAGGTTAACGTATCCGAAAAATACCTGATGTACACCTATTATGACCGCAAGGATTACCGAAGCGCCGAAATCGTAGCGCGCCGCATTTATGAAAGCCCCACTTCTTCCGAAGAGCAGAAGGCCGACGCGGTGAAGACAATGTTTGTTTCTATCTTTTATCATGCGGAAAATTTCAGAGCGAAAAAAGAGCCGGCCAAGGCCGCGAGGGAATTTTACCGCGCGTTTGAAGAGGGCCGGAAGCTCCGGTATTCCAAACAGGAAGACGTCGCGATCGCGCTTTTTAACGCCGGCGACGAATATGTGAAAAGCAAGGAACTGAAACGGGCCGTGAAGACCTATGAAACCTACGCCGACACGTTCCCTGATTCCAAATACGCGCCCAACGCGCTTTATAACGTGCAGTCCCTCTATGCCGAAATGAAGGAATACGAATCCGCTTACAAACAAGCCGAACGCTTAGCGGACCGCTACCCGAATTTCTCGGAAGATGAAGGACGCATCAACGCCATGATAGTTCTGTATAACGCCGAATATTACACGGAACAAGCCGCCAATCGCGCGGACCTGGTGGACGATACCGTCAAAGCCAAAGCGATGAATTACGAAGCGATCCGCTTAAGCGAAAAATTCGTCAAACGCTATCCCAAGTCTGAGTACACAACCGAAATGGATTTCGGAATCGCCAAACTTCTGTTTAAGGTCAATGAGGAAGACCGCGCCTACCGGAAATACGAGGAGTTTGCCAAACTGTATCCTAATGACAAGCGGAATGTGGAATCCTACTACCGCATCGGCATGAATCACCTGAGCCGCAACCGCCGGAATGAGGCCATTGCCGCATTTACCGAAGCCAAGCGCAAAAGCGACGACCTGAAGCGGCAGAAGCTCGACAACAACCGCTATTTTTCTTCCGAAGCCGTGTACGAACTGGCGCGTATGAAATATGAGGATTTCGAAAAGATCCATCTTAAGTTTCCGAATGTGGAATACAAGGAAGATAAGAAACTCGCCATGGTCAAGGAGTTGATTGTTCTTTATGAATCCATCACCGACTATGCGCAGATCCGCACGTATGAAGCGGCTTATAAGCGCGGTTATGTGCGCGAGCAGTTCGGAGACGCCCTGCAGAACAAGGAGTTCAAGTTCGATAAAAAGAATATCGCCAAGCAGATCCTGGCACAGAAAGACGTGTACAAAGGTTCAGCCAACGCCTACCGCGGCGCCATTGACGAATATAACAATTCTTATAAATTTTTAGATAAGGCTCTCAATAAACTCAAGGAAGAGGAAGCGGCTATAATTGATTCAGTGAAAAAACTATATCCGAACAACAAAGATTCAGCCAATATGGCTATCCGCTGGGCCATTGAGGGGCGCACCGCGCGGGAAAAGGAATACTCTATCAAAAAGCAGAAAGAACTGGCTGTAATGTACCGCGACCTCTCACGATCCCGCATTTCCCGCATGATCTATTCCATGGCCAATTCTCAGAAACTGATTTTGGATGCCTATATCAATGCGCCGGTAGTCGCAGAATACGGAACCATTGATTATATCGCAGAAAAATTCGGAATTCTTAACACCTTAGTGGGCCCGGCGGTCAAGGAGGCCACCCTGGCGTTTGAAAAAGCGGTCAAAGAGGCGGACTCGCTTGGTTTCAATGATAAGTATACCAATGAGTCCCGGAGAAACATCGTACGCATTTCAAGCGTGATACCTACGGAACTGTCCCGCCTTTCGTTTACCGTGCTTGACCAATACCGCCTGAAGTCGGAATATTACCGCAAAATTGCCAACGCCGGTGAAAATTACGTGGATCCGGTTACTAAAAAAGGGTTTTACGACCGCGATATGTTTTATGATATTCCGGCGATTATGAACGTATTCATTACGCAGTACGCCGGGCCGTTCAGCGCGCAGGCGGTTAAGTCCTATACCAATGCCGTCCAGCAGGCAAAGGAAAAAAACATGTTTGATGAAGACGCGCGCCAAATTCTGCGTGAAGAGTTGAACTTTGCCTATGAGTTTGCGCGGCTCAACTATATCGAAGCGGATACGGCCGACTATTACAACAAGAAATATTCCGAAATATTCTTTGCCAATGAAGGCAAAGATGAATTTGCCTATTTTTCAGATGCCAGCGATACCTACAGCCAGTCGCTGGGTTTCACCCGCGAAAATGCGCGTACCGTGCTGACTGAGGCCTTCAACGCGGCGTATGACCTTGGCCTGATTACGCTGGAGCAGGATCCCGAAGGAGCCCAGGGCGAACAGATAGCCAAGACCAATGATGTATACGCCAAGCGCATCATTGCGATGCTCGGAAAATACGACGAGTATTACGCCAAACTGCTCAAACTGAAATCTTTAACCAAGACGTATGCATCGAATTATACCGACTGGCTATCGTCCAATGTATATAACGGCGTGTGGCAAACCACCGGTTTCAACGACGCCGCATGGTACCCGGCAGCGCCTCCGCCGAATACGGCTATGGTTCCTCACGAAATTCTGGACGCCAACAAAGCGTATCCGCTGTGGCTCGGGCTCGGTCAGACCTATACGCTGCCGGTGCTTCCGGAAGTTATTAAAGAGGTCATTGAGAAGAAAGCGACCGTGGATACGGCCGGGACGGGTGGTTCCGGAGCCGGCACCGATTCATCCGGCATAGGCAGCGGTGCCAACGCGGATACCTCCTCGACGACTGCTCCCAAAGATACGGCGGCAACCGAAGAAAACGTGGAGTCCTATTATGTTAACGGCGTACGCCTGTCCGGCTTTACCATGATAGCCGATACGGTCGCGCGGCGCATTTTCACGCAAGATGAAATTAAACGACAGCTGGATACCGCCAAGACCGTGTATTTCCGGTTCAAATTTGACATTCCCGGCGTGCCGCAATCCGGAAAAGTCTATGTAGCCTGCGATGGTTACTATGAATTTTATATAAACGGCGTATTCATGGGATCCACTCAGGCCGAGCCTGAAGATACCAAGGGCGATTCGCTGGAGCTTACGGAATTGTTTTCAGAAAACTTCGCTCAGGGTAAAAACGTGTTAGCCATTCTGGTCAGGGATAATGTATCCCGAAAAGAACACTACGGTATTCGGGTAGTTATGACCGTTACGGAAGTGGAAGACGCTACAGCCGAATTTGCCGAGCCGCCGTTACCCAAAGGCGACGCGCTTAAGAACGCGCTGTACCGCCGTGGTCGCGTCAGTACAACCAAATAAACCAAGGAGTATGACGATGCAGTTTTTTAAATTCTGTTTACTCACCGGAGCGCTTTTACTGGCCTTCGGAAGCCTAACCGCCCGTATTGAAGCGCAGGAAGTCAAACATCCCGATATGGAAACGTTTATCACCGAATCCGGTGATGAAATTATAGTGATTGCCGGCACACAGACACCGATTAATCCGGATCTTTACGATGTCAAAGAAGAAGAGGGGCCGAAAGGGCCTATTCTGGTTGTCTATTACCGGCCCACCGGCGAAATGGTAACCTTGTTCGGCAAGACTACCATTAAGGGCAAAGTGGAAGGTCCCGGCGTAACTCTGTTTCCGCAGCGCGTCCCGCCGCAGATTGAAAAGGTCATCGGGCAGAAGTCATACGACCGGGATATCAAACGCCGCTATTTGGAATTGATTTATTTTGACAAATTTGATTTGATGAATCCCGATAAAATTAATCTTGGGGAAATCAATGAAATTTTGAAGCGGCGAAGGAACTAAACGGTCAGGCCTTTTCATCGGAAGCTATCTTTTCCCATGCGTGTATAAGGCGCCAATCAAAAACCACTTGCATTTATTATTTTTGTTTGTATATTAATTTTATTAGATATGCTATGTGTCATATTTTGTTCTTTTTCCAATTTTGTAAATTAATTAACCTATAAATCACAGGGAATTTCTCGAACTTAACTGGAGGTCGATTCATGAAAAGAAATTTGACATTAGGGTTATTGAGCATTGCAGTAATGCTTATGGTAACCACGGTGATGAGTGGTGTTTCCGCACCGGTTTTTGCCAACCACACTGTTTCCATCTGGCAGGAAGGCGGCGCTGAGGGTGGCGAAGCTGGGGCGGCTCCGGAAGAGAAAACCGGCGTAGGTATTTTCTTCTCCAAATTCTTCAACTCGTTTAAATGGGCTGAAGACGGCAGTATGTATATGTGGCTTATCGGCTTGATGGCGGTTTTTTCCATATCCTTGATGGTCGAGCGCATGTATTTCATATATGTTCGTTCGAATGTGGACGCGCCGAAATTTATGGCTGAGATTCGTAAACTGGTTGCCGGCGGTAATCTCAAGAAAGCCATCGCCCTGTGTGAAACCGCAAAAGACAAAGCCCTGCCCTCCGTCGTGCTCGCCGGTTTGAAAAAAGCCGCTGAGAAAGAAGGCGGCCAGGTGGACTTCCGCGCTATCCAGAACGCTGTGGACGAAGGTACGCTGGAAATCATACCCAAGCTGACCGAACGTTCCGGGTTTATCGCCATGATCGCCAATGTCGCGACGCTTCTGGGTCTGATGGGTACGGTGTACGGTCTGATCCTTGCCTTCGCGGCCGTCGGTGATCCCGCCATGCCCGAAGACAAAAAAGCGCTCGTTCTGGCCGGTGGTATCTCCGCCGCTATGCAGACAACTATCTGGGGTCTGAGCGTGGCGATTCCCTCTATTGTTGTTTATACCATTATCATCGCCAAAACGTCCAAGATCATCGACGAAATGGATGAGCACATGGTGAAACTAATCAACCTGATGGTCGGCAACCGTTAAACTCTTTATTATCAATTATCTTATTGGCGATAATTGATTGGTTTAACACAAGATTACATCTGTTGAAAGACAAGAAATCTTGAAATGATCTTTATAAAAGGATTTTTATATGGCATTTAAACCATCAGCAAGACGAAGCGTAAAAGTGGAGAGTACGGAGCTTGACCTCCGTCCCATCATGAACATGATGTGTATCCTCATTCCGCTTTTGCTGAGTTGTTCGGAGTTTGTAAAAAACTCTTACCTCGAGCTGAACCTGCCGCAATTGTCCGGTGGACAGTCTTCGGGCGGTGATAGCAAAGACAAACCGGACAAGGAAAAACCCCGTATCGGATTGAAACTGGTCATCACTGAAAAAGGAATGACGATAGCCGGTAATGCAGCCATCCTTGCAGGGGAAGGCGGCGGTACCGGTCCAACGCTCCCGAAACTTGGTTCCGGCAAATACGACTTCGAAGGCTTAGAGAAGAAACTCAAGCAAATTAAAAAGTCCATTGAAGGTAAAGGGTTTGAAGACGACCGGACGATTATTATTACGGCTGAAGACGCTATTCCTTACCAGACCATCGTTACGTCCATGGATTTTATTTATAAGTCCGTGGTCAAAGAATTGCGTGACCCGGCTACCGGTCAGATTGTCAAAGAGCCCTGGTTTACTAATGTTGGCGTCGGTAAAATCATTATTTAAATTAAAGGATTTGGGTTATGGCATTTAAACCCTCAAATGCTAAGAAAAACAAGCGATCCGAAGAAGGCGGATTAAACATGAATTCCATGATGGATATCCTTACCATCATGCTTCTGTTCCTCCTGATGAGTTTTTCCACATCCGGATCGTTGGCTACAAAGTCTGAAGGTTTGCAGCCTCCAAAAATCGTGATGAAGCAAAAGCCGAAGAAGCAGGTGGTTATCGGAATTTCCCGGTATCATATCTTCTTCAATAAGCATGCGATTGTGGAAGTTGACAAAGTACTGGCGCAAAAAAATACGTTTTTAATTTCCGAATTAGCCGTTAAACTGGAAGAAGAAGCCAATAAGGCCCTTGAACTGGAAGACCGTTTTGGCATCGAATTCAAAAAAGAACTGATCATCTATGGCGACAGCGACATGCCTTTCAACGTGCTTTTGAAAGTGGTGTTTACTTGCGGACGCAATCAGTTCTCGAATCTGCGTTTACTGGGTAATCTGGCGAGTGTCAATGAAGTTATATAAATATAAAATAAACCGGCAACGTTGCGCTAAGTATACCAAAACCATTAAATCGCAAGGAGGTCTGCGATGAAACTCAATCAAAAAACAGAAACTGCGGGAAAGGTTAACGCCTCAGCAGCGCCTCCGGGTGGAAGGGTTTCAGCCGGAACCCGTGAAATCCGTATCGTTGCTTTTCCCAGGGAATTTCAGAAAGATTATTGGAAAACGCTCGATAAGCGGATGCTTGGAATATTTTTCATCAACCTTGTGGTCGTTTACGGATTCCTGTTTTATCAGGCGCTACAGCCTAAGCCGCCTGCGAGTTCGATGATGAACACGCGTTTACTGAAAAAAGTGGCGCAGATCATGAAGGTCGATCCAAAGCTGCTGGAAGACATTGAAAAGAAGACCGAAGAGAAAACGGATGAGGCCAGCACAGCGTCTACCGTAACGGCCAAAGCCAGCGTACAGGCACGAGCCGGAGCGGCCGGCCGGGCGGGTAAAGCCGCGGCCGCGAAAGCCGCAGCGGCCGGGCGGGCTGCTGCAGCTGCAAAAGCCGCCGCAGGACGCGGTGTGCTCGCGGTAGCCGGAGCGGTAGGCGGATCCGGAGGCGGTAAATATGCAGCCGTGGATTTCAGCGGTTCCAGCACCGGTCTGGACGGCGTGTTGGGCCAGCTCGGAAGCATCGGTGAAGCTGGCGGGGCCGGAGAAAAATCCGTGCTGGGCGCCGGCGGAACGGTTGGCGGCGGCGGCGGCGGTATCGACGAATTAACGGCCGAACTCGGCGGCAGCGGTGGCGTTTCCGTAATTAGCGGTCAGGCCGGCGGCGGTCTTATCGGTGTCGGACGCGCCAGCGTTACCGGTGCCGGGGGCGGCGGTGCCTCCGCGGCGGATATCCAGAGCGTGATTGACCAAAATGCGGCGGCCGTGAATGCCTGCTATACCAAGGAACTGAAGAAAAGTCCTGATCTGAAAGGCAAACTCAGCGTTCAGATTAAAATCAACCAGGCCGGGCGTGTGGCTGGTGTTACAGTGACATCCAATACCGTCGGTAACGAAGTCAGCCAGTGCGTACAAAACAAAATCCGCGGCTGGAAGTTCCCGCGCGGCAAAAAAGGCATGATCACTGTCAACCAGACGTTTGTGTTCACCAAGTAAGCCCTATTTACATTCCTTTCCTCAAAGCCGTTCTGATGATTATCAGAGCGGCTTTTTTTTTGCAGAGATACGTTATTCATAACAAAATATTTTGTCTTGAAAATGACCGGTGCTTCTTGTATTATTGCAGTCTAATAAATCACCTAACGAGATGGAGCTTATGAAATTAAACACAACGCTTCGTTCGCATACTTGCGGAGAATTGAATCAGAACGATATCGGCAAAGAAGTTCTTTTAACCGGATGGGTACACCGCCGGCGGGATCTTGGGACCCTGATATTTGTTGATCTCAGGGATCGTTACGGCATCACCCAGGTTTTGTTTAATCCTGATCTCGGTGCCGCGTTGCATGAGAACGCCAAAGAAATACGCCATGAATATGTTATTCGCGTAAAAGGCACGGTGCAGTCACGCGGCGAGCAGAATATCAACCGGGCTATGCCCACCGGTCACATCGAAGTGGCCGCCCATTCGCTGGAAATCCTGAGCCGGGCCAAAACGACGCCGTTTGAACTGAATGTGGATACCCTTAAAATCGAAGAAGATCTCCGGCTGGAATACCGCTATCTCGATTTGCGGCGCAAATTCATGCAGGATGCACTCATCTTCAGACACCGCCTGGCGCAATTAGTCCGCAATTATTTTTCCGGCCGCCAGTTTGTAGAAGTGGAAACGCCCGTGCTAATGAAAAGTACGCCCGAAGGCGCCCGCGATTACCTGGTTCCCAGCCGCATTCATCCCGGAAAATTTTACGCGCTGCCGCAATCGCCGCAGATTTATAAGCAACTGCTGATGGTATCCGGTTTTGACCGGTATTTTCAGATTGTTAAATGTTTCCGAGACGAGGACCTCCGGGCCGATCGTCAACCGGAATTTACTCAGGTGGACGTGGAAATGTCCTTTGTGGAACAGGAAGACGTGCTTCAGGTCACCGAACAGCTTATGGCGGAAATTTTCCGGGAACTCAAGAACATTGACATCCGGTTGCCGCTGCGCCGGATGCCGTACTCAGAAGCCATGGAAAAATACGGGAGCGATAAGCCGGACCTGCGGTTTGGTATGGAAATTTGTAATATGAGTGATCTGTTTGCCAATTCAGGATTCCGGGCGTTTGACGAAACTTTGAACCTGCCGGACGGCATGATTGCCGGTATCCGCATAGAGAAACAGGCGGCGGCGTTTTCGCGCAAAAAAATCGACGCGCTGACCGAATGGATTAAAACCGCAGGCGCCAAAGGTTTAGCGGTTATTAAATTCGACGGCGCGCTAACCTCCCCGCTGACTAAATTCATACCGGCAGAAACCCTTTCCCGCGTCGCAGAACGGGCCGGCGCCGGAGACGGCGATGTTATACTGATTGTCGCCGACCGTCGTCATATTACTTTATCCACTCTCGGGCAACTGCGGCTAAAGCTGGCTGAAGATTTCGGTCTTATCGACGATCGGCGGTTTGAATTGCTCTGGGTGACGGATTTTCCCCTTTTCGAATGGGACGATGAGGAAAAGCGCTACGTGGCCATGCATCATCCGTTTACTTCCCCGGCGGACAACGATCTGGAACTTATGGACAGCGATCCGGCGCGTGTCCGGGCCAAAGCGTATGATTTGGTCATGAACGGCACCGAAATCGGCGGCGGCAGTATCCGCATTCACCGCAAGGACGTACAGAATAAAATGTTTGACGCCATGAAAATATCGCAGGAGGACCGCGAACTTAAATTTGGCTTTCTGCTCCGGGCATTTGAATACGGCGTGCCGCCGCACGGTGGTATCGCGCTCGGCTTCGACCGGATTGTAGCCCTGCTGACCGGACGTAAATCCATCCGCGACGTCATAGCCTTCCCGAAAACCAACCGGGCCGTTTCGCTCATGGACAACGCGCCGTCCATAGTGGATGAAAAACAGCTTAAGGAACTGCATATACGCGTCACCGAATCCTAACCGACCAATCGCACGAGGCTATATGAATCAAGACGAAAACACCAACGCTTCAGCGCCGGAAGAAACCGAATTTACCGATTACGCCAGGCTCCGACGCCAGCGAAACTGGAAGATATTCGGGTGGACTGTCATCGGGCTGATGGCCGCGGTTATTATTCTCAATTATGTCGTTATGGTGGAACCGATCATCAATCAGGTTGCCATTGCGGTGTTATTTCTGAGTTATGTGGTTTACGTTATATTCCGGAAACGTTAAGCGGTGAAGAAAACAGTATTGGATGCCGACATCATAGTATCCTTATTAAAGCTGGTTCCGCATCCCGAAGGCGGAGTTTTTCGTGAGACCTACCGCGCCGCGTCCGCAATTACCGGAACAAACGGCCGTTCGGTTTGCACCGCGATATATTATATGTTGCGGGAAGGCGAGCAATCGGAATGGCATCGCGTGGCGCAGGATGAAATCTATCATTTCTATGCCGGTCATGCCTTGGAATTGTTGTTGATTTCACCCGAAGGCGAATTCAAAAGACGGGTTTTAGGAAGTAACCTGCAAGCCGGTGAGGAACCTCAAATCGTAATTCCGGCTTACTACTGGCAATGCAGCCGAAGCACCGGCGCTTTCACATTGATGGGCTGTACCGTCGCTCCTGGTTTTTTATATGAGGATTTTGAGTTGTCATCTTCAGAGGCTATCAAGCGGCGCTATCCTCATTTATCACATTTATTTTGAAACTTTTCCTGCATTGTTCGTATACCTATATCCAATAACTTTTAATCTAAGCAGGGTATTTATGAGTTTCTATTCGGTTTTTATTAACAGCCAGTATCAGCTTCGAAGCGGGTGGAGAATTCTGATTTACATCAAACTGTATATTCTGCTCACGGCTCCCATGATCGCCTTTTCTCAAATCGTTTTACATGTTTTGGATGTACGCGGAAGAATCCTGGAGGCGATAACTATAGGATTATCGGCATTCGGAGGCTGGCTGGCGGCGCTCATACTTCTAAAATATCTTGATAAACGGCCGATGCAATCACTCGGACTCGGCATGCATCCGACGGCCTGGCGGGAGTTGATTTGGGGACTGCTCATCGGTTTTGGTTTACTATCCATGACCGTCGGCCTCCCGTGGGTATTAGGATGGATTGAAATTAAAATGAATCCCGAACTTTCAGCGGAATATTTAATGTACGGATTTTTTCTGAATGTGCTGGTATTTATCATGGTAGCTTTTAATGAGGAAATTCTGTTTCGTGGATATATATTTCAGGCGTTTGCAGAGGGCACCAACCGCTGGATTGCTCTGATCGTGCTTTCGTCCTTATTCGGCCTGGCTCATGCCGGCAATCCAAACGCCAGTCTGTTTCCAATAATTAATATTATTCTGGCGGGCGTTCTGCTGTCGCTGGCCTATCTGCAGACCCGTTCCCTGTGGATGCCTGTGGGTATTCACCTCACATGGAATTTTTCCGAGGGCTATCTCTACGGTTTGCCTGTCAGCGGAACGTCTGTTTACAAGCCCTTGACGGAAAGTCGGATGCTGGATATGGACTGGATAACCGGCGGTTCGTTCGGACCCGAGGGAGGCGCCGCCTGTACCATTATGTGTATATTTGCCTGCGCCATAGTATGGTATTTTTTCAAACCCTCACAGGCCATGCAAACGATTATTACCGAAGCTCAGCATATCCAGCCTTTTGCGCCGGCGGTTACAGCGATACCAAAAAGCGCTGAGGCATCCGTTCCACCGATACCTCCTTCAAAATAAGATAAAAAAAAAACCGCCATGACGGCGGTTTTTTTTATAAAAGAAACTGTACTTGCGGTTACTCGCCGCTGTCATCGGACGTGGTTTCTTCGACAGGCTTCTTGTCTTTGGGCGCCAGAACGTCAATATAGCCAGATATCGAATTTTTGTAAACCTTCCGCATTTCGGTAATCGGTTTGAAGTTGACACTGCGGCGCTGGATCTCCTGTTCGGAATAAAGAACATCCTCGACTTCTTTTCGTTTCATGATTTCCCGTTCCGTGCTGGTGAGTTCTACCTCATCCGAGGAAGCGGCAATCAATGCCCTTGGCGTTATCGGGAAGCTGAGTCCGGCAAACACGCGGTATTTGGGATAATCGTAACCGCCCAAAGTCAGGTCCTGCACCTGTAAGTCGATACTGGAGAATGTCGGTTCGGTGCTCTTCATGATCTGGTATTCACCGCCGGCGTGAATACCCATCCACGGAAAGAGGTTGTATTTAATGCCCATAGCGAAATACGCATAATTCTGGCGGCTGTAGGCAACGGCTGGTGGTTTGGACAGGAAATGATTTCCGTAGATGTCGGCGATAATATACAAATAACGATCCGCAATAACAAACGGATAGGATGCGCCTATCGCGAATTTCAGACTGGCCGTATTCGAGCCTGCAATGGCCGTGTCCGCCAATTGGTTGCCGTTGACGGTAGTTAATGCCCGGACGGTATCTTCGTTATTAAACCCAAGATAGGAGCCTTTGTCCAAATAATTCCAATACTGCAGATTGAAGTGGACCGCCAAGCCGTTTTCAATAAGCGACGGGCTCTGGAAATAGGATGTCAGCAGTGTCAGCCCGACTTCCTTGGTGCCGGCGGAATAATCCTGAAACGGAGCATTGGCAATACTGCCGCTTTCAATTTTTCCGGTAAACATCATGCCGACATTAAAACGTCCTTTGGCGAAGGAGAAAGGGATATAGCGTAGACTGATATAAAATTCTTCGGGAATATCGGCATTTTTTAAGAAGGAAGAAACTTCGCTTTCAGGGATACTTGGTGCCCGGTTGGCAATCTGGTAAAAATTACCGTTGATAATCATGTCAAAATCATGGCTGAAACCGACATTGAAGCCGAGAACGGCGTTCATGTCTTTAATCTTTTCACTGACGGTCGATGTACCCGTCGAGCGATCAGCGGTTCCGCTATAATAACGGGTATTTTGCAGAAAATAAAAACTTCCGGCTCCTACCGATTTAGCCGCATAGGTGTAAAAGGTACCCCAACGGTCACCGATGACAGCGGAACTGGACAACTGCGCGTGCAGCGGGCCGCCGGCAAACAATATCCATGCAAACAAAAACGAATTAGCAATGATTTTTTGTAACATATTCCATGCCCCTTACAAATACTTTTATAGCCTATAAATAAAGATAAAATAACCTATATCGAAAAGCAAGATAAATTTGTTAACCCAATCTGCTGTAAGCGTGCCGTCTTAATGCGTCAGTAACCCTTTCGAATAAAAATCAATTTACATACTTGCATTAGAGCTAATAAATTGTAATATTCCGTCCGATTTTGGTTAATTTTTTTCCTAATTTGGAGTGAAAAAAGGATTTATAATATGAAAAAACTCATCATTTTATCTTTAATGATAATAACGAATTCCGTTTTATGGAGTCAACGATATATTCCTTTATATCATACCGGCAACGATTTTTTGCTGACATCTCCGGGCGCCATGGGTACCGGTTTATATGGCTATGATAACCCGGCAATGCTGAATTACCTTCATCAGCCGGATGTACTGTTTGCGTGGTCCGACCAGCAGGGGCGCTGGAATGACTTTAACAAATGGGGATTATTTGGCGCATTACCGCATCTGGGATTCGGCATGATAAGGGAATCGCAGCCGGGAACCCATTTGGATGTTACCGATTACCGTATCGCTGCCGGCTTCGGCAGTCAGGCGTTCAGTCTTGGAGCCGGGTACGGATGGTCGGGCGGTAACACCGACCATTACAACCGATCCGGCGTCTGGACGCTGGGTTTCATGCTTCGGCCGATGCGTTATGTATCGGTAGGCGCCATACAGAATCTGGCAACCGCCGGCGGTCACAGGCAAACCGTGGCGGATGTGGCCGTGCGGCCGCTGGGCCATGAGATGATTACGCTGTTCATGGACTGGGCGTATCAGAATAAAAAAGCGTTCGATCGCTACACGTACAGTTTTGGCGCGGCTCTGGAATTCCTGCCCGGCATACGTTTTACCGGCCGGTATTTTGAGAACAAAACCATCAGCGCGGGCGTGCAGTTCAGTCTCGGCAGGGCGGGACTGAGCAGTCAGGGATATTTTGATAAAAAACAGAATCATCAATATAACACATATGCTGTCCGGCTGGGCGCCTACGACCGCAATATTTTCCGTTCATATATTTTCAAAAAAAATCAATATGTGAAGTACACACTGAATACGGAAATAAAATATCAAAGATATCTTTTGTTTGACAAGTCCCTGACGCTTATCCGTTTTTTTGAACAGATGGATTACGCGCTGAAGGATCCTAACGTCAGCGGTGTGGCGCTGAATTTGTCAGGAATCGACATCAGCCGTGAGGCCGCCTGGGAATTCCGCGAGAAACTCAGCGCGTTTCGAGCCGCGGGCAAACATGTGATTATATACTTTGACAACGCGGGCCTGACCGTATATCATCTGGCATCCGTGGCCGATCGGGTCGTGATGGATCCGATGGGTATGATGCTGACCGAGGGATTTATCATGGGACGGACCTTTATGCGGGGAACGCTTGAAAAACTGGGCATCGGCTATGATGAATGGCGCTTCTTCAAATATAAATCGGCCATGGAAGCGCTTTCCCGCGACAGTATGTCCGCCGGCGATCGGGAACAGCGGCAGGCGATAATCGACGATATGTATCAACTGGTCAGGGCCGACATCTGCCGGAGCCGGAATCTTTCGGAGGAACGCTTTGACGAACTCATTAACAACGTGACCGTTTTTCTGCCGCAGGATGCGCTCGACAGCAAACTGGTGGATGCCATCGGTCGCTGGGAAGATGTCGAGAAACTTGCGGAAAAACTCGAGAATAAAAAGCAATCGTTTATAAAGCCCTCGCGGATTTCCGAGTCTCAGTTGCCAAAGGATGATTGCTGGGGCGAGGATCCCGGCGTGGCTGTCGTGTACGCCTTGGGCGCCTGCGCGATGGACGAGGGCATTAACGCCAGGGTGTTGACGCGCATCGTTGAAAAAATCGCCAAAGACCGCCGCATCAAAGCTGTTGTGATCCGCGTGGATTCGCCCGGCGGCGACGCGCTGGCCTCGGATTTGGTAGCGGAAGCCATGAAAACCTGCCGCAAAGTCAAACCGGTCATTATTTCACAGGGTTCCGTGGCCGCTTCCGGCGGTTATTGGCTGTCCATATACGCCGATACCATCGTCGCCGCGCCGAATACAATCACCGGTTCTATCGGCGTGATTGGCGGGTGGCTGTACAATAAAGGACTGAAGGAAAAGCTTGGTATGACCACCGATTACGTCAAGAAGGGCGATCACGCCGATCTCGGTTTCGGTATGACCTTGCCGCTGGTCGGACTCGGCCTGCCGGACCGGAATTTATCCGATCAGGAACGGCTGGTGGTGGAATCCAAAATGAAAGCGCTGTACGCGGCTTTTATCCGGAAGGTAGCGGACGGGCGCAAACGGCCCGTCCATGAAATCGAATCGATCGCGCAGGGCCGCGTCTGGTCGGGAACGGACGGGAAAACCAACGGCCTGGTGGATGTGCTCGGCGGCTTGGATAAAGCTATTGCCATCGCCAAAGAACGCGCCGGCATTCCTAAAGATCAGCGCGTTACGCTTTATGAATTTCCAAAACCGGAATGGATGAACCCGAATATGTTTTCATTAAAATTATTCGGTATGCAATCCCTTACCGCCGGCACACCGTTAGAAGAATTGAAATTCCGCATGCAGAATAACGGCCGTCCGATGCCGATGCTGCCGATGGATTTTAATGATGGCGATCAAACCAAATGAACGAATAGGCGCGTCCGCATGAACAAAGATAAATCCGCTCTGATTACCGATTTTCTGAAACAGCAAGTCGAACTTTACGGCAACGAGGTTCGGTTTTCGCGCCGATCCGGAAATCGAGCGGATAAATCCGTTTCGGATGGTAAAAAGACGGCGCCGGATTCGGTTGTTCCGGCCGTCAAACGGGAGCCTTCCGGGAGCCGGCTTGAAATGGCGCTTCCGGGGCTTGACGCGCTGCAGCAAACGGTATCGGTCTGCCGGCGCTGCGCCCTGTGCGAAACCCGTACGCAGACGGTATTCGGTGACGGCCATCCGCAGGCACGCCTGATGTTTATCGGCGAGGCTCCGGGCGCCGATGAAGACGCTCAGGGGCTTCCTTTTGTGGGCCGCGCGGGACAACTGCTTACTAAAATGCTGGAAGAGCCGCGTTCGCTGGGCATTCCCCGCGCCGAAGTATACATAGCCAATATTCTCAAATGCCGTCCTCCGGGCAACCGTAAACCGCTCGCGGGAGAAATCGAACAATGCGAGCCGTACCTGATCACGCAGATTGAAATCATACGTCCTAAAATCATCTGTGCGCTGGGGCTGACAGCCGCAAACACCCTTCTGCGGAATACGCTTTCCATGACGGCGCTCCGGGAAAAAATCTATGATTATCACGGCGTCCCGCTGGTGGTTACGTATCATCCCGCGGCGCTGCTCCGGAATCCGCACTGGAAAAAACCGGCCTGGGACGACATGATCCGGCTTCGGGAACTTATGCAGAAAATGACCTGATGCTGCGTATGGCCGGATTTTCAAAAAAAACGAGTTATCCAACCATCCTGAAGCAGATTCGGACCGGGCCGCTTTCGGAGGTTTATTTTTTTTACGGCGAAGAAATATTTCTCGGCGAGCGGCTTAAAGACGCCGTTATCATGAAAGCGCTTGGCACCCTCAAAGATGATTTCAACCTACAGGTATTCTACGGTAAAGACGCCGCCATGGGCGATGTTATCAACGCCGCGTCCGGTTTTCCGGTGATGAGCGACCGGAAAGTCGTGGTCGTCAAGGACCTCGATGCTTTCAGCAAGGCCGATAAAGACGCGCTGCTGCACTATACCGCCCGTCCGTCGGATACGACCTGCCTTATTCTAATGGCGGTCAAAGCCGATTTTCGCCTTTCCTTTTACAAGACGCTGGCTGAACACGCGGTGGCTGTTGAAGTGCAAAAGCCGGATGAGAACGAATGGCAGGACTGGATTGAGCACTTTATCACGGAAAAAGAAAAACGCATCGATCCGCACGCGGCCTTTTTGTTGGCGTCGCGTCTGGAAATATCGCTGCAGGACCTATACGGCGAGATCGAAAAAATTGTGACCTACATCGGCGACCGGCCGGTTATTACCGACGCGGACGTGGAAGCGGTCATCGGGCTGTCGCGGCAGTACAACGCCTTTCAGTTGGCTGATGCCGTCGGCGAAAAAGACCTGGTCAAGGCCTTGGCTATTTTCCGCCGGATGCTCGCAAACGGTGAAGAACCCGTCGGTATTATTATCATGCTCTTTCGGCATTTTAACATCCTGTGGGTGATTCGGGATATGTCGCAGGCCGGCGATGCTCCCGCCGATATCGAACGTACGCTGAAGGAACAGTGGAATATATGGCCGCAGTTGTACCGGCAGAATTATCTGCCTCAAGCCCGCCAGTTTACGCTGACGCACATCCATCAGGCCATGAACCACCTGCTCCGCGCCGACACCGAACTGAAATCCGGCGGCATCGAACCGTCTGTGGTCATGGAGCGACTGCTTTTTCAACTGATTCATAACAAACCCGAATGAGCGATAAAACAGAAAAGAAAACCCTCCCGCCGGAGAGCGGCGATATTAAGGAACTGATCCGGACGCCGTATCTGGTACGGAATGCCATGCGTGAGTATCAGACACTAAGCGACGAAGAAGTCATTGACCGTTTTCAGAAAGGCGACCTCGCCGCGTTCGACGTGCTGGTGGGCCGCTACAAGGAACCGCTTATCCGCTTTATCCTGCAGATGGTGGGGGAGCGTTCCGATGCCGAAGACATCGTGCAGGATACCTTTGTCAAAGTATTCAGCCAGAAACAGTCCTACCGGAAGATTGCGCGGTTTTCCACCTGGCTCTATACGGTCGCGGGTAATTACGCGCGCAGCGAACTGCGGAAACGCCGGAAATACCGTCCCCACGCGATGTCCAGCCTGAGCCCGGACGGCCGGGAAATTGAGATCGCGGCGGAACATCCCAATTCCGACGAACTGACCGACACCGCGGTTACCAAGTCGCTGATCCGTAAGGCCGTCAAAACCCTTCCGGCGCGGTATCAGGAAATACTGAAACTCCGTGAAATCGACCATTTTTCCTATGAGGATATCGCCCGCAAGACCCGTTTACCCGTAGGCACCGTCAAATCGCGCGTCAACCGCGGCCGCATCCTGCTGTATCAGAAACTCAATTTCCTCAGGGACAAAGGCCGTTAAGAAAAATAAGGTTCTGAATGGTAAAATATGTATTGATTCTATATCTGGTCATCCCTGGCGGTCTGCTTCACCCGGCCAAAGCTCAGGATTACCTGGTCGGCGAAACGGCGTCGTATAAACTGACGTATTTATCCATTCCGGCAGTGAACATCACGCTATCGGTTCCGGAAAAAATCGCTTTCTACGGCAAGCCGGCGTATCATGTCGCCGCCACGGCGAAAACCAATACGGTTTTTTCCGCTTTTTATAAAGTGGATAACCGTTATGATATTTACATTGATTCCGCATCAGGCCTGCCGATAGTGATGTATAAAAAAGTCCGTCAGAAGACGCTCGAGCATGAAATGACCATCCGGTATGACCACAACCACCGTAAGATCCGCCTCGAAGGCGGCAAATACGCCGTGCCCCTGGATACGACCCTGATAGAACAGGCGCATAATTTCTTTTCTATGATTTATTTTCTTCGTCGCCAGCCGCTGATGATGCTGCAGACTTTTAAGCTCAATCTGGACGTGGAAACCGAGCAATGGATTGTGGATATGCGCGTAACCGGCACGGAAACTGTTGAAGCAGCGGAGCAGACATGGGAAACCCGACGCGTGGATTTTACGTTTACGCCGCTTCAGGAAGAAAAAAAACGCCGCAAGACGGATATTCTGACACGGCGCCTGGTTACCTCTAAAACCAAACTGTCGTTCTGGATCGCAATGCAACCACCTTATCCGTTTGTCAAAGTGGTTTTTGAAATGTCGCCGTTTAACACTTATACGATTCTGTCGGATATTTCCAGATAAAAAAATTATACGGCTCAGTTCGCCTCATTCGATAGAATTTTACACTCCGATGTCATTTCGGATTATGATGCAGGATATAGAAATTTCAAAGAAATATTCGCTTTTTACGAAATCAGTCCGCGGCTTAATATAGCTGTGACCCGAACACTTTCTGAACGGAAACGGATAGGGTAAAATATCGGAGCATTGATCGTTGTTTCGCCGCCTGTCGATTCGATGGATACGGAATATCTGTTTAACGCGCCCGGGATTCGTATGCGTTTTGTGCCGCCTTCGGTGAATCCGTTCAGTGCCAGCCAACGGTCAGCGCAGGTCCGGTAACCGATACGCATTTTCCGTAACGCAACTAACAGAAAAGACTATTCTTTTATCTAAGCGGCCGGTTATTAAGAAGTCGTCCGAGGTGGCCGAACCGCTTACGGACAGGCGGTTTCGGGCGGCGCGTACGTGTACCGATTGGAAACCAATACCGGCGTAAACGCGATGAAGATGCCGCTAATGAAGCGCCGAAATGATTATTTAAAATCTTTAATTCTTTTGAATTAACGGTTTTTTTTTTTTGATATTTTAATAAAATGTGCTCTGAATCACAGTACCGGTATGAAAAATGGATTACATTTCAGCAAAATATATAAACAGTATAACTAAAGGTGATTGATTATGCGACCCTTCAGTACAGAACAAATTTATTATTGTTTAAAAGGGACCAAAGACTTTAAACATACAAAACGATGTATTCGATTTTTAGTATGGATGTTGATTTTCTTCTTTGGTGAAATATTTGGATTAATGGCCCAGCACGGCCCGGGCGGTGTCGGCAACCCGGCGAGTAATAAAGTATGGTTAAGTGAAGCAGTTTATTCCAGCGTGTCTGAATTTTCCTGGTTGGATCGGAGCGGGAACGGCAATTTCTTTTCGCAGTATTATCCGCCGTCTATGCCGACGGTTGTTCCCGGGGCTATAAACGGTCACCCGGCGGTCCGGTTTAACGGAAGCGACCAATATCTTTCGAATTCGATTCCTTCGAATATAAACGGTTCCACGTTTGCGATGTTCATGGTTTTAAAACCTGAAGCCGGCTCCGGCATAAGGACGCCCTTTTTTAATGCCGATCAGTCCATGAATGGCGGTTATTTTGTTAGTATCAATGCGTCAAACAATTGGGAACTCGGGGTTGGAAACGGGAACATTTATAATATTTTTGGAGGAGGCCTAGCCAATCCGCAGGCGACCATATTGGCATGTGACCCGTTATCATTTTATATAAATGGAACAGCCGGAACCGGCACTCCGGGATCTTTTATTATGAACGCAAACGCCCCGCTCTACATCGGCAAAGGATTAACCGGGAATTATTTCAACGGTGACATTGCGGAGGTTATCGTATTTAATAATTCTTTGAATGCCGCTCAGAGAATCATTGTTGAAAATTACCTCTCGGCAAAATACGCGGTACCGGTGGCAAACAAATTTTATGACGACGTTTATACGCACGAAGTCGCCGGTATCGGTCAGATAAATGTGAATAATAATCATATCGCATCGCGTTCAGGAATATTGCAGATCCGAAGCGATAATCTGGTGAACAATCAATGGCTGTTTTTCGGACATAACGGCGTGACACAGACATCGGTAAATACGACCAATGTGCCTGTTGGTATTGTCAAGCGTCTTAATCAGGCCTGGCATACCGACTTGAACGTCGGATCGAATCTGCTGTGCAGTCTTAAAGTTTACGCAAGCGATATGCCCATTGCGGCCTGGCAGGACTTACGTCTGATTGTGGATCATGATAGTGATTTTACTATGGGCGCCAGTACATTTGAACCGATTGGTTTTGCTGAATATGAACTGGATTTCGGAATGATTACACTGGGTGACGGACAATACATAACTATAGGGACAACAAATCCAAATAATTTCATCCTGGACTCACTGGTTGTGTGGAATACCGCCGGAGCCGGACCGGGTTCCTTCCCCTTCGCCTTAAATTATGCATCTGACAAGCCCGGCGCTGATACCGTTCGATTTGTTCTGTCGTCGGGATCCGTTATTTATGTAAATAATGATAATACCCCGACCATTTGGGGTGATTCCACCTACATTGATGCCGATTACGGTCATGACGGTATTCCGGATGTTATGATCTATCCTTCAACGCCGAATATGAACGGCATTAATGTATATTCCAATTACAATACGATTTCCGGCCTTGTAATCAGCGGATTCGGACCATCCGATTACGGAAACGGTATATTTTTTGGTATCGGGGTGCACCATAATAAAGTTATTGGCTGTTACCTTGGCACGACCATTGACGGTTTAGCCGTTCCGGTTGATGGCTCCAATGGTTACGGAGTTTGTATTTCGTCCGAAAGCCATCACAATTCAATCGGAGATACAACCCCTGCCGGCCGAAATATCATCAGCGGTAATGTAAATAGCGGTATATATTGTTATTATGATTCGGCGAATACAATCATCAATAATTATATCGGTCTTAATGCCGCGGGTGACGCACTGGGTAATAACGAATATGGTATTTATCTGGTAGGCAGTCTGAGAAATCAAATCGGTAACGGCACAATAGCCGGAAGAAATGTTATTGGCATTAATAATATAGGAATTTTTCTATCCAGCGCTTCATATAATAAAATATCCGGAAATTTAATCGGCTTAAATGTTTCCAGTCAACCGCGCGGAAATATGAACAGCGGTATTCGCCTGATGAATGCTTATTACAATACCATCGGCGGGGACCAGCCCGGTCATGGCAATGTCATCTCCGGTACGATCGAGAACAGCGGACTGGAATTACGGGAAGTTTCCGCTTACAATACTATTTTAGGAAATTTTATCGGTACCGATATTACCGGCAATGCGCCGATGGGCAATAACTACTGCGGCATCAATATCTACATGGGCGCCCGGAGAAATACCATCGGCAACGGAACATTCGCCGGCAGGAATATCATCGCGGCGAACGGCTCCAACGGCATTAACATTGAAGGCGACGGCGATTATTCGGTAGACAGCAACGTGATTGATTTTAATTACATCGGCGTCGGGGCGAACGGCGCGACTGCGATGCCTAACTACACAGGTATCAGCGTATATTCAAACGGCCAGACACAAACTGTATCGGATCAACTAATCCGCCGGAATATCATCGCGAAAAACAACGGATACGGTATCAACCTGATAGGCTCGAATACATTTAATCATCTCATTCAGGAGAATTCAATTTATCAGAACGCAATGGGCGGCATCATCCTGCAGAATGGCGCTCAAGATGATCTGCAACCGCCGACAATAGACAGTCTGGCGGGAACCACGGTCTATGGAACCGCCGTACCCGACGCCTCGGTTCAGGTTTACATTGATTATGATAATCAGGGACAGTTTTTCAAAGGGGAAGTTACCGCCGGCGCGATGGGTCAGTGGCAATATACGTTTAATCCAATGCCCAAGAATGTGAATATAACGGCTCTGCAGACAGTTGGTTCCAATACCTCGGCGTTTTCCGCGCCCTTTGCCGGACTTTTCGATTATTTGACGGTTACCTCAACCGCTGATGATACCTCCGCCGGAACGCTTCGCAAAGCGATCCTGTATGCGAATGCTCATGTTGGCGCCGATACAATCCGCTTTAATTTGCCACCGCGCTCCGAAATCAGAATCTATTCTGAACTACCCGACCTGACCGACAGCGGAACAGTTATTGACGGCGACATGAATAGCGACCACATTCCGGATGTAATAGTTACTGGAGCTTATTCGGCCCAAGATATCCGGGGTTTCGGAATTTTATCCGCCAATAATGTTCTCAAAGGACTGGTCATCAACGGTTTTCGTGCGACAGGAGCCGTGGCAATCGCAGGTTCCTTTGCGTATAACAATAAAATCATCGGCAATTATATCGGAACCGACAGCACAGGAACCATAACCATTCCGAATGAGTCCGGAATTTCAATTTACACTGGTGCGCACGATAATTACATCGGTTTGCCAAATCCCGGAGAGGGAAACGTCATTTCGGGCAATTCCTTAAACGGGCTGTATATTTTTAACAACAGCCGGAATATTCACATTATGAATAATCATATCGGGCTGGATTATTTGGGTGAAATGCCTGTGGGTAACGCTAACATAGGAATTTATGTTTCCCAGTCCGACAGCATATGGATCGGCGCGCCGGGTCCTTACGGGCGCAATATCATTTCCGCGAATGCCGGCGCGGGAATTATGTTATCTCAGAGCAATGGAAGCCGCATGGTCAATAATTACATCGGAACCGGCATCAACGGATATGAGACGGATTTGGGTAACGGCGGTCAGGGCGTCGCGCTACTGAATTGTTCGCAAACCCTTATCGGTTCAGGCGAAGCGGGAAGCGGTAACGTGATTTCTGGTAATCAGGAAAGCGGGCTGGCATTAGGATTTTCCGGCAATAACTATATTTTAGGCAATCGGATCGGAACGGATGTTTCCGGAATGATACCGGTTCCTAACACCGGAGACGGTATCAGTATCGGTGATGGCTGCGATAGTAATCGTATCGGGATGAACACCCCAGACGGGCGGAATATTATTTCCGGAAATAACGGCACGGGAATATATATGCGGGCTGTTTCGGCATCCTCGTATGTAAATCCGGTCATCGGAAATTATATCGGAGTCGGCGCGGATGGAACCGTACCATTGGGTAACGGAAGCATCGGTATAGCCGTATCCTGTTCGTTGGTGACTCTGACCGCTGATACCATCGCCTACAATGTTATTGCCTACAATAATTCCGAAGGCATTGGCTTTTACGATGAGGCCGCCGGTAATGTCGTTTACCGTAATTCCATACACAGCCATCTGCACGGCGGTATCGCCGGTGCGCAAAACGGTGTTCAGCCGCCGGTCATTGACTCCGTGCGAGCCACAACCGTATACGGCCACGGCGCCAGTAACGCGCATATCCAGGTATTCGCCGATGATAATGACGAGGGACGAATTTTCCTTGGCGAAACTTCCACGGACAATTTTGGTATATGGTCTCTGGGAGGAGTCACGTTCCCGTACAACAAATACCTTACGGCCTTGCAGACGGTCAGCCATAATACATCCGCCTTTTCCGTTCCTTTTGACGGTCTGATTGATTATCTAACGGTGACTAAGAATACGGATGATGGAACCACAGGTACGTTACGCGCGGCCATCCAGTTTGCTAATAATCATCCGGGAGCGGATACAATAAAGTTTGTTCCGTTGCAGGGCGCTATCATGATTTCCGTTCCGCTGCCGGCCATCGACCAGGATAGCTTGACCATTAACGGCGATATCGAGCATAATGGCGTTCCGGATATTGAAATCAGAGGCCAGAATCAAATCAGCGGGTTGGTTATCACTTCGGCCAATAATCATATTCACGGATTAATCATCAACGGTTTCGGAAATTCACCCGTTAACGGCGGCATAGTCATTACCGGTACCGGAGCCCGATCTAATTTGGTCACCGGATGTTATATAGGCGCCGATTCATCCGGTACAACAGCGTATGGTAATTACTGCGGCATCATCATCAGCGCAGGAGCATCAGAGAATAGGATCGGCACTGCGGGTGTGAACGGCCGTAATATTATTTCCGGAAACACTTTCGGCATCCGTATTGACGACAGTCTATCAATCAATAACCGCATCGTGGGTAATTATGTGGGTACTGACAAAGACGGCATGAATCCGGTTCCGAATATATATGGTATCGGTTTGTCATATACCCGACATGCCTGGGTCGGTGACGGAACGGTCAGCGGGCGGAATCTGGTCTCCGGCAATGAATGGGGACTTTATTTAAGCCATTCAAGACATATTAATATTTCCGGAAACATTTTCGGATTAAAATCTGACGGTATCTCACCGATGGATGGCGTTCAGAATGTTGGTATCGCTCTTTATTTGTGCGACTCGAACCGCATCGGGAATGGAACCCTCGAGGGCCGTAATATCTCGTCCGGTCACTCTGGAGCCGGTATATGGCTGGCGCACAGTAATTATAATAAAGTTACAGGAAATCTGATAGGCCTGGATGTAACCGGTATGAACGTGGTTAAGAACTGGAATGAAGGTATTGCGATAGCCGGCGGAGGCATGTACAATCAAATAGGCGATACGACTGAATTCGGGCGAAACGTGATTGCCGGAAGCTACAGCAATATCAGTATGCAACCCTTATCCTCGAAGAAAAGAATTCATCTTCCCTTGTTACAGGAAAATGTTCATGAGCTGACATACGAAATATTATATAATAAGGTCATCGGAAATTATATCGGAACCGATGTAACCGGTCAGAATATATTTCCGGCAATCATCAACGATCAGAATGGCATCGTACTGGATAATACCGATTACAATTCGACGAACAGTAAAAGTATCGGTAACCAGATCGGCGGTCCTACGTTGAGTTATGGCAATATCATCGCCGGCTGTTATGACGGTATCATCCTGATGAATACGGATTCCAATGTTGTTTCTAATAATTGGATCGGCACCAATCAGAGTCTTACCGCGGATCTGGGAAATGCCGGAAGCGGAACGGTGATCAAGGATGCCCATCCGGTTAAGACAGAAAACGTGGAATCCTCCGAGGGCGGATCAACATATAATTATATTTTCAATAATGTTTTTGCATACAATGACACAACAGGCATATTGGTAACCGACATCCATACCAAGAATAATTACTTCTCGGTGAATCGTTTTTATGATAACGGCGCGCCGGTAAAAATTAAACAGGGCGCGCAATGGTCTATAACCGCTCCGACAGTGGATTCCATGGATTACGATCATATACTTTATGGAACAGCAATACCCCATGCTCATGTTCATTTATATGCTGATAGTATCGCTCTTTCCAAAGGAAGGATGTATCTGGCCTCCACGACGGCAAACGGTACCGGTAGCTGGTCGGTGGATGTGCCGCATTATTCAGGTTGGTTTTACAGCGCTATTCAGGATACCGCCCAAAACAGTTCAGCATTTTCTGAACCCTATCAGCCGTTACAGAGCGGAACGCTGTCCGCGACAACCAATGATTTGAGTTTTGGCGCTATAATGGTAGGCGACAGTTCGGATGTAGCCGTCACCTTCAAAGCCAGCGGAGGGCCGGTTG
>CAZSRX010000015.1:0-80399 GCA_964609675.1 uncultured Bacteroidota bacterium
AAAAAAAAGAAAAATTACGACTACTAAAGTGTCAACTTTTTCTAGGACGAGACAGGAACAATACATTCGTTATTCTACGTTCGATATTTCCACCCGCGATTGATTATGTTGTTCCATACGCTCGAACATGGAAGGTTCGCAAAAAAAAAAAAAAAAAAAACTGCCCCGCCTAAGGTTGGCGAGGCAGATATTTAAATAAAAGTTGACTCTAGCTGTGCATGCTAATCTTTCACACAGCGAACGCTTAAACCATTTTCCTTATCGGTGTTACCATGGCCTGCATCGGCGCCGTTGTAATGCAAGTAAAAATCTTTTGCGTTTAGCGCATCTGCTTCTGTAGCTGACCACAAGTATGCCTCATTGCCAGGGCCGTAGAATGTTCCATTTTGAACACGGAAGCCACCTGGTAACGCTGTAAAACCGCTTGAATTATTCGCTCCGGAATTAGGAGAATTCCAGTGTGCCGTTCCTGCTTCTTTAAGTTTGCCTCCGGCAACAATTGACCCACCCAAATAATTTACAAGAATTATCCAATCATTATCCGAAGGCACATGCCAGCCCACAGGAGCTATTTTACGGCTGTCGTTTACCGCATGCCAGTTATACAGCCGTCCGTAAGTAGTTGCGATGCTTGCATTGTTGCTATGATTGCAGTATGCACCCGTTGTTAAATTATACCATGCCGTGTTGTCGGTTACATTAGGTATCGTGTCGCCGTTACGGTAACGGGTAGTCTTCAGATTTTCAACCATCCATGTTTGCGTGCCGATTTTAACAGTATGGTAAACGTTGCCGTCGATGTCGGTTACGGTGTAATCCTGTTTTTTCAGGTCCCAGTCTTCGCAGGAAATTAAAATACCGATACATAAAAATTGAAGTAAACGTTTAAAAAACTTCATTTTCATCAGTCCTGTCATAATATTTCAAATGATGTTGATGTTAAAAAGATACGGAGTAACCGATCTGCCACTGATTATCAGTAAAATCTAATCGTAATCCGCTATATGGCATATTCAGGGAAGCGGATTGAGCCTGTTTCACGTTCTGGGAGCCTTTATACGCTACATAAATAATATCGGCCAGCCATATAACCGCTCCGACTCGTGTGGCGATATAATAGGTGTGATGCGCGTCATTCGCTTTTTTATATAGCGAATTCGTGCGTTTTGTTTTATAATCGGTATAATAATCGCTGGATTTGCTTTTCTTAAGAAGTCCGAAACCAATGAGCCCTGCCGCGCTCACAGTGGTCAGGATCGGACGGATTTTATTCTTTTCCACAAAATAACCGCCCAGTCCCGGAAATATTACGGATAAAAATGCGTTGGAAGGTCCGCCCGGTTTTTTATTCGTATTGCTTTGGGTGATCTTTTCTGATTCTTTCATTGATTTCTTTTTGCTGTCTATTCCAGACAGGCTGATGGCAACAAAACGCATTTCATCCAACAAGCCGTCGATTTTTCCTGAATAATTTCGGCTGATGGTTTGATTAACCGTTCCTGTTTCAACGCTGATCATTCGGATGTCAATCGCGTAGGTTTCTCCAAGCTTACCAATACTGCCCGCAAACATGAATTCAACTCCAAGCAGTCGTCCAACCTGGACGACGCACTCCGATGTATTGCAGTTGTCCGATAGTGAAAAATCCTGTTCTTTTAAAATATCATTCATTTTCTCTCGTTCAAGAACCTGAAAAGCTTGCGTCTGTACAAGTTCTGCGCGAAAACGCTGCGATACCGTGTAGGCTTCGTTTGCTGTCAATGTTCCTTCTGCCTGGAACCCCAGAACGGCCACGGTCATTTTCTTTCCAGCGCCCTGGGAAAAAGTTGTCCCGCTGAGAAGTAAGACACAACAAAGCATAGTCAATAGCCATTGTACAGATGTTTTCATTATGTCTCCATAGATTAGGTTCGGTTTTACGTTTATATTCCTTCCGTGTATAGAATTAATCCTGTCCTCGAACGCAGTATAAATTATGATCAAAATTGATTGTAAATGACCGGCATTCATTTACACTTTCTCCGCTATACGAAATCAGTTGGAGTATTCGTCTCTTTTCCGGTTCAGGTGTCAGGAATAATCAAAGTCGGATGAAATTACAATAATGTATCAATAGGTGATTATAATTGCAAGAAAAAAAATTATTGGGAATAATGAATTTTTAAGACAATAGGTTTTGGTATAAACCTTTATTGTTTTTCCCTGTCCAGCGCCCACAACGCCGCGCCGATGGTGCCTGCGTGGTTACCTAACTGCGCCTGTACGATCCGCAAACCGTTGCGCGCCGTTTTCATGACACGGTCAGAGACTGATTCATGGATAGACCTGATCAATACTTCACCCGCCTAAGATATCCCGCCTCCTATGATAATCACATCCGGATTGAGACTATGAACAATATTCGCGATTCCCGCGCCGAGATAATCCAGCGCCCGGTTCATAATGCCCGTTGCCAGCGAATCGCCGTTCCTCCAGGCGGTTATTATATCTTTAACGGTAATATCAGTTGATGCATGGAGTGATGATGGATGCCCCTGATTGAATGCGTCGATAAAATCACGGATAATAAATTTTCCGCCGGCATATTGTTCCAGGCAGCCGCGGTTTCCGCACGCGCAAGGACGCCCTTCGGCTTCGACTGTCATGTGCCCGAACTCCGCTGCGTTGAACGAACTCCTGTTCAGGATTTCGCCGTTGATGATAATGCCGCCGCCGATGCCGGTGCCGAGTGTGATGCCCGCCACTGTATGATACCTGCATCCGGCTCCTGACTTATATTCACCGTAGGTCATCAGTTTAGCGTCGTTATTTACAAACACGGGTAAGCCGGTTGCATCTCCGATAATCTCAGCTAACGGAACGTCCTCCCAGTTGGGTATATGCGGCGTCGGGCCGGGGGATATGCCGCGTCCGGAATCAATGCTGCCCGGACAGCCGATTCCGACAGCCGTTACGGAAAAGTGATTCTCACCGGCAAACGTCAGGCATTCATGGGCAGCCTGAATCATCAGTTTGAGTATATGATCCTTCCCTTTTTCTGACCTGACGGACGTTGTGCCGAATCGGATTAATTCGCCCTCTGCGGAAACAACACCGAATTTTAAATTGGTACCGCCGAGATCCAGGCCGATAGCATTTCGTTTTGTATGATTGCACATATTGAGCGCTTTATTAATCGTTCAGAGCCTTATATCGTTTGCCCCAGAATTTATATTTTGTGAGCGCGGTAAAAACCATCAGACGCTCGAATATCCTGATTGCCATGAGTGAATGAATAATCCGGTAACCGAGGAACATCAACATAATGCACACGCCCGAATCAATCGCGAATTTTAAAATCCGGTTCTCCACAGGAAATAAATAATTTTATCCGATGATCACAGTATAAAATAACACCACGATACCGATGATGAAGCCATGCGCGGTTTCGATCGCCCGGGTCGGGCAACGGCTCATGCAGTGCATGCAGCTTTCGCAGCGATAGGTCCAGAACGGCCGGTGGGCTTCGATGTGCGGCCATTAGATACGAAGGGTTATAAAAAGGCTTCTTTTTTCGGAAACACCTTTTATGACGCAACGACTCCTTACCGGGTTCTATTTTCGGTAACAGTCTTAATGACGCAATTCGTCGACAGATAAGCTGCCAGATAAAAAGTAAAAATTCATTGCATTTCTGTAAAAAAGATATATCTTTGAAGGTTCACACTACAGGTTATATATTAATTTTTATGTACTTATAATTGGAGAAATTTAATGAGTAAATGGCTGATCAATAAATGCCGGCCACTGTCCCGTTATGTAGAAGAATACAAAGCCAAGGGTCTTTATAGCTATTTTACGGAACTTGAGAAAACCGGAACTTATATTACCGTTAAAGGAATACCCTTAATTAACTTTTCCTCGAATGATTATCTGGGCCTCACCCATGATCCGAGGGTTCTGAATGCGGCCAAAAAAGCGTTTGACATTTACGGTTCCGGCTTGTGTGGCAGCCGGTATGTGGTAGGCACAACCGTCGAGCATGTCAAACTGGAAGAAAAAATTGCCCAATGGAAAGGCAAAGAAGCCTGCATTGTATTTTCAACCGGTTACCAGACTCTGCTGGGTACGGTATCCTCGCTGCTGACGCGCATGGATGATTCCATTGAAGAGGACATCGTGCTGGTAATTGATAAGCTGAGCCATGCCTGCATTCTGGACGGCTGTTCGCTGGCGGTAGGCGCTCAGATGACACGCGGCGTCAGTAAGATGCCTGATGGACAAATCCGATATTTCCGGCATAATGATCCCGAAAGCCTTGAAGATATTGTCAAGTCAAACACAGAAAAAGGGAAGAAAGTTATCATTATCGTCGAAGGCGTGTACAGCATGGACGGCGATATCTGCCGGCTACCGGATTTCGTCAAAATTGCCGATAAATACGACGCGGCCATTGCCGTGGATGACGCGCACGGAACGGGCGTTCTCGGCAAAACCGGACGCGGAACCCCCGAGCATTTCGGGCTTGAAAAAGACGTGGATCTGCTGATGGGTACCTTCAGCAAGGCGCTCGGCTGTATCGGCGGATTCGTTACGGGCCAAAAGGACGTCATTTCCCACATCAAACATAAAGCCCGAAGTCTTATCTTTTCCGCCGCGGCTCCGGTTTCGATTATTGTCTCCGTATCCACTATTATTGATATCATTCAGTCCGAGCCCGAACATCTGGCCCGGCTGCGTGAGAATGAAGCCTACTTTAAAAACGAGCTTAAGAATATGGGATTCGATTATGCCAACAGCGAATCGCCTATCGTCCCCATCATGATCCGTGATCCGGAAAAAACCCTGTATATTTCCACCAAGCTGTTTGAAAACGGCGTTTTGATGCTGCCCATGCTGTATCCGGCGGTAACCAAAGGCGAAGAACGGCTACGTTGCACCATCGGCGCCAAACACACTAAAGACGACATGAACAAAGCCCTGGAAGTGCTCAAGAAAGAAGGCAAAGCCATCGGCGTCATCAAGTAAGCCAAATTACTTATATACAAAAAACCCTTCTGCCACACAGAAGGTTTTTTTTTGACAATTCTGAATAGCTATAATTTGAAACGGAATTGTGATTTTTCTGATAGCCTCATGTCCGTGTTTCTGGGCCATCCCTATCGTATCGGCGTCACCTGGCTTTTCCGAAATGGCGGGGCGTTCGGCAGGCCGGCTTACAGGAATCATAATACTTCCGGTTGCTGCAAAACCGATTAATGTGCCGTTGTCGATACCAATTCCCTTCCGAAGAAATTTTAAAATGATTTTAAAAACAGCGTGTGAATTTGCTTTTTTGCGATAGATTATTTATAATAACAAAATTTTACCCGGAGATTTATCCTATTTCGGCATCATTAACAGACATCATTATTCTTGCCATGAAATTTCTGCCGGCCAGCGGAGGCAGCGCGACTTATGCCTACAATCTGGCGCTGGGGCTTCATCAGCAGGGTCTGCACGTACAGGTCCTGGCGCCTTCCTACGGAATGAGGGCGTCTGATGATTCCGTTTATCCGTTCCGCATCCGGCGCATGCGTATGACAAATGAGAGCTTTTTCCTGATACGCCATTTCGTGGCGCTCCTGTACGTTATCATTGGGTATTGTAAATACAAGCCGCGTTATATCTGGGCGACAACCTATGCCGGCTGCGCTGTGCTGGGCATGTGCCGTTTTTCTAAGTCGAAAACAATCGGCACGGTGCACGGGGGCGGCATCCACCGCCGGTTTCCGCCAAAAAAACTATCCGACCGGCCCGGTAACTTTTTCGGTTTACGTTTTATACGCCACAGCGACGCCATGGTAACGGTCAGCAAGGAATCACGCGCCATGTTTCTTGAACGTTTGCGTCCGTACAATGTTTTAAAAGATTTTCATGTTATTTATAATGGCATCCGCTTCGATTATGAAAGATTCAAGACCAAATCACAAGCTCTGGAACGCTTTTCGGAATACGCCGGTAAAACGGTGCTGTTGACCGTCGGACGGTTGGTAAAAGCCAAAGGCCATGATCTGGTCATTCAGGCGGTCACGCGTCTGCTGGCTGAAATTCCGGAACTGATTTATATCATTTGCGGTGAAGGCCCGGAGAAAGCCTCGCTGATAACTCTGGCGCACCGTTTATCGGCCGATCATGCCGTTAAATTTATGGGATATGTCCATGATGAGGATTTGGAATATTTTTTCGGACTCTGCGATGTGTTTGTTATGGCCGGACGGGAAACGGAACATTTTGTTGAGGGCTTCGGGCTTGTGTATATCGAGGCCGGCATCAGGAATAAGCCGGTTATCGGCACCCGCGTAGGCGGCATACCGGAAGCCGTCGTGCACGGACAGACCGGGATTCTGATACAACCTGAGAACGTCGGCGAGCTGACAGACGCCATTCGTTCGTTGGTAGCGGATCCGCAGGAACGAAACCGCCTGGCCGGCAACGCCAGAACATTTATCGAAAATAATTTTACAACGGCCGTTATGGCCAAACATAACGTTGACCTGCTTAAACAATTACAGCATTAAATTATTCAGGAGAATTATAAATGAGCACCAATCACGATTCGCAAAAATCCGACAAGCGCGTTAACGACATTCTGCTGGGACCCCTGGAACGGCCGGCGCTGGAATTTTTCTGCCGTCACATGCCGTCATGGGCCAATCCGGATCATCTGACTATTATCGGCGTTCTGGCCGGCTTTCTGATCGGCGCCAGTTACGCCCTGACGAGCTATGACCGTAACTTCCTGTGGCTGGCGTCTGCCGGCTTGGTGCTACACTGGTTTGGCGACAGTCTCGACGGCAACCTCGCGCGATACCGTAAAATCGAACGCCCGAAATACGGTTATTACGTCGATCACATCGCCGACGCGTATATCACCACGGTGATCTGCATCGGAATCGGGCTTTCGGCCTATGTCGGGTTTATTTATGCCATGTTCTGTCTGGTCGCGTATTTACTCATGTCTGTGATGACCTATGTGACGACAAATGTCACGGGTATTTTTAAAATCTCCTACGGCAAGCTGGGCCCAACGGAAGTCCGCGTAGTAATGATTCTCGCGAATGTGTATTTTTACTTCGGGCCGAATCCGGTTATCCATTTTACGTATTTCGAAATCACCTTATACAATCTGATCGCCTCGGTGGCCGCTTCGTTATTATTCCTATATTTTATGGTGTTTTCGCTTAAACAAATCCGGGAATTATATAAACTCGAACCGATAAAAAAACCGGCTAACCCGTAACCGTTTTTTTCATATGTAGAATACCCTTACGAATTGCCGCCTCCCACGGCGATCAGGTAGTTACCGATAAACTACCCTAGGCAGCGGGCGTGGATAGCTTGACGCCACGGCAGGCCGAGTTTTTTGCCAAAGAAGAACGGGCCGATGAATGCAACCAGCCATTCGGCCGTCCTCTCAATAAAAGGGCCGTCAAAAGAAAACGTCATTATCGCAACGGAAGATCTTGCCTACGAAATCGCATCCTGATATCATGCCGGTGGTTTGGAATAGGCTGCACCCGACGGCCGTAATAAAAGCGTGCATTACTTCTCACATCGCCTTTACGCTGATTAACGACATCCACCGGGCCATCGCAAAAAATATTTCATGCGCTCCTTATAGGCTTTGACCGGGCGGGCGGCGCGCGTTCATGGGTTTACCATGCGCCGGAATGATATTTTTAACCGGACTTGCGCCAGGATTGGCGTTTTTCCTTTACCATCGGGATGGACGCAATCCGGATTTGGCATTTGTACCGGATGATTAAGGGTTAAATACGCATCCGGAAGTTCTATCGTAATCATTCAATCATCAGACTGTTTTCTTTCCTGTCGCCGTAAACAAGCAAGCGATTGCCACAATCTTTGGCCGCCTGTAAAAAAGTTATTCTATCTTAAAGTTTGTAATTCTGCTTAACTCTTATTAAATTACCCGCAAATGAAACGCTTATGCCGATATTAATCACAGACGACGACCGCTCATCCGGCCTGCTGGTACAGGCCCTGCTGCAGCAGATGGATCTGAGTTTTCTGCCCAGTCCTGAAACATACATTTTCCGTACGGCGGAAGAAACTTTGGATTATCTGAAGGCCGGCCTTGCGGATTCTGAAAAATCCGCCGATCTGATGATTATCGATGTCTGCCTGGGCGGAATGAACGGCATAGAATTCTGCCGCGCGCTTCGAAAAAATCCGGATTATCAAACCATTCCGGTCATCATGATTACCGGCAAAGTGGAAAAAAAACTTTTAAAAGAGGCTTTTGAAGCGGGTGCCGACGATTTTATTTATAAGCCGCTGAATAAAACGGAATTTCATTCGCGCGTACGTATGGTTCTGCTGGCCAGTCTTTATGAAAAAATCAAGGAACGCCAGCGGATGGAACTGGAACGCATCAACCGCCAGTTGGAAGAAAAAAACAAGACGATCCGCGAACAGCAGGCCCGTATCATTTATCACAGCAAGATCAGCGCGCTGTCCCGGGTAGCCGCCGGCATTGCCCATGAAATCAACAACCCGTTGTCTTATATTTACGGCAACCTCGAATATATCCGTTCCTGGATCGGCGTGTTTGACAAATATCTGTCGCAGACCCGGCCCCTCATTGCAAGTGACGAGACTCTCGCGCGAACCGAAAAGCAACTGAATATAGAAGACCTGAGCGGCGCTTTGAACTCCGCGATTGACGGCAGCCTCCGCATTAAAGAAATCATCAGCCACTTCAAGGACCTTTCGTATTACGACGAAAAGTTTCTGGGCGATTTGGATGTCAACCAAATCCTCCATGAGACCGTTTCGGCATTACGCGCGCAGTATCCGCTGATCACGGTTTCGGAAAGCTATGAATCCCTGCCGGTTATTTTTGGCAATCGAAAAGTCATCTACACCTGCTTCTGGAACATCCTGATTAATGCGTACGAAGCGATCTGGGAATCCCAGTATCAAGGCCGGCTGGCCAAGGAAGACGGCCAGATTCAGGTGAAAACCACTCCCGTTGCCTTAGGAGACGACATTTTTCTGGAGATACGGATTGCCGACAACGGGACGGGCATACCCAAGGAAATTCATGATAAAATTTTTGAACCGTTTTTTACCACCAAAACACGCACGAAAAATTTCGGACTGGGTTTGTATGAAGTTTATAATATTCTTCAAACCTATCATGCATTTATCGCAATGCGTCCGGCGCAGCCGGTGGGTACCGAATGTCTGATAAAAATTCCATCCGCTGAAAATCAGATGTATAAAAACCCTGAAACAATATGACCGCTTCATCTGCACTCTTTGCCGAAGTGGTATTTCCCGTTCCCCTGAATCAGCGGTTTACGTACCGTATTCCAAAAAAATACGCGGAGCTTCTGGTGCCGGGCATGCGCGTACTGGCGCCGTTCGGACGAAAACGCATGACCGGTTATGTGACCGCCGTGCAGACAGAGAGCGCTTTTCCGGATTTACGCGATATTACAGCGGTCCTGGATCCGATTCCCGTCTTCGCGCCTGAATTGATGGCCCTGGCGCAATGGATGGCTGAATATTATATGACCGCGCTGGGCATCGTCCTGCACACCATGCTGCCTCCGGGCATCGAGATTAAGAGCGAAAAGTTCGTATTATTAAAAGCGCCGGTGGGAGAATTTGAGGTGCAGGCGATTCGACGCGCCCGACCGGTGCAGGCCAAGATTCTGAACGCGCTGATTGTCCATAAAAAAATGTCGCTGAAAGCGCTGCAGAAAAACGTGGCGTCCAACACGCTGCAAAAAAACCTTAAGGAACTGGTAAATCTCGGTCTCATTGAGATCCGTGAAGAAGACGAAGAAGCGGGCGTATCCGTGCGGTATGAAAAATGGGTGCATCTGGAAGCCGCGTACCTCGATGACCCGGGCCGTCTGGTTGCCGCTATCGAGGATTTAGAACGGCGTTCCCCCAAGCAGGCGGCCATTCTGTCGCACATCCTGGAACGGCTGACGCAGGATGCCGGCGAAGAAGCCTTCATCATGAAACAGAACGAACTGCTTGCCGAAACGCGTAGCACGTTGCCGACGCTGCAGTCGCTCGCAGAAAAAGGCATCATAACTATCCGCGAGCACGAGGTCTTTCGCGATCCGTATTACGGCGAGCCGGCCAGTCCCAAGCGCATCCGGCTGAATGACGACCAGGTCCAAGCCGTTGCGGCGATTACGGAAGCGTTGCGATCCCAATCCTATCACACCTTTCTGTTATATGGCGTTACCGGTAGCGGCAAAACGCAGGTTTACATCGAATCCGTGAAAGAAGTGCTGGCCGGCGGACGTACGGCTATCATTCTTGTACCTGAGATCGCGCTGACGCCGCAGGCCGTGGAGCGGTTCCGGTCGTATTTTGGGAGCGCGATTGCGGTCTGGCACAGCCGGATGTCTGCCGGAGAGCGGTTTGACGCGTGGCGTAAAATTCTGGCCGGCGAGTTCCGTGTGGTGATCGGCGCGCGTTCGGCGATATTTACGCCGCTAAAAAATCTCGGCCTGATCGTGGTGGATGAAGAACACGAAAATACCTACAAGCAGAGCGAGCCGGCCCCGCGGTACCACGCCCGCGACGTCGCGGTGATGCGTGCTCTCCGCAACGAAGCCGTGGTGGTGCTGGGTTCAGCCACGCCGAGCATCGAATCCTACCACAACGCGCTGACGGGCAAGTACACGCTCCTCGAACTGCCCCGCCGCATCCGCGATGTACCGATGCCGGAAGTTACCGTGGTCGATATGCGGGCGGAAAAAGAAGTGCATATGGACGACTGGCAGCCGATTTTCTCGCGCGCCCTGCGCGAGCGCATTCAAACCGCGCTGCGTTACAACCAGCAGATTATTCTCTTCCAGAACCGGCGCGGCTACGCGACCTTCGTGGAGTGCTATGACTGCGGGTTTGTCGCCGAATGCCCGCATTGCAGCATTTCGCTGACTTATCACCAATACAATCAAAAACTGAAATGCCATTACTGCGGATATTCCGAAGCCGCATACCAGCAGTGTCCGCAGTGCGCCAATCTGAATATCCTCAATTACGGTATCGGCACCCAGCGCGTGGAAGAATTGTTGAAGGACATGTACCGCGGGGTGAGCGTGGCCCGCATGGACCTGGACACGACCACGGCGAAGGGTTCCCATTACCGGATACTGGAGCGGTTTAAGAACAACGACGTACAAATTTTACTGGGCACGCAAATGATCACGAAAGGTCTGGATTTTGAGAACGTGACGGTGGTCGGCGTGATTTCCGCCGATACCACGCTGCTGCTGCCGGATTTCCGATCAGGCGAACGCACTTTTCAGCTGCTGACGCAGGTCGCCGGACGGGCCGGACGCCAGAAGAAAACCGGCCATGTCGTCGTCCAAACGCTTAACCCCGATCGCGCCGCCATCCAGTTCGCTAAAAACCATGATTTCCGGGGCTTTTACGCCGAAGAAATCCGGCACCGGCAGGAACTGAATTACCCGCCCTTCGGCCGCCTGATCGTAATTTTATTTAAAAGCAAAGAAGAAAAAAAAGTTATTGAACAGTGCAAACATTTTTGCGATATTCTTAAGGATGGGCTTAACCGAAATCATTGGGCAACCCAGCATGCCATGGTGCTTGGGCCGACCGCCGCGCCGATCGCGCGAATTAAGAATTTCTACCGATGGCATATTTTGGTGAAAGTCAGCAAACAATTTGACAAATCGGGATCGCTGTTCAGGCAAATCCTGCTGCAAACCATGGAACAGCATCACCGGCAGTTCAAAGATACCGGTGTCACTATAAACATTGAAGTGGATCCGCATAATGTATTATAACCAACTTACGCGTCGGGCTGTTTTATGAGCCGTCGATTTAATCAGAAAAAAGAAGCCTTTGAAATTCTTAATAAGGAACTTAGCGACCTGATTCCCATCGAACAGCGCATCCTGGACAAGGAGCGGCTGTCGGAAAAATCCCTGAAATCAGGGACATCCAGGGATAAGATACCTCAGGAGTGGCTCGACGAACAGGCGGCTCTGTTTAAAAAGTACAAGCTCGTGGAACGCGTGTACCGTTTTTACCGGAACATTATCCAGAATATGAGCAGCAGCATCATCAGCATCGATATGAGCGGCTGTATCACGTTCATGAATGTCAACGCCGCCAAGACGCTGGGTTATACCGTGGACGAACTGCTTGGAAAAAATCTGATTGACATTTTTCACGAGCCTGAAAAAAACGGCAAAATCCTCGACCTGATGCTGCTGCCGAACAAGCGTTTCGAGAGCAAAGAAGTGAACCTGATCGCCAAGTCGGGCGTGGTCATTCCCATTGGTTTCAGCACGTCGGCGCTGACGGAAAACAATGAGCAGATCGGCGTTATCATTGCGTTCCGCGACCTGACAGAGATGCATATCATCCAGCGGCAGGTGGAGCGCATGGAACGTCTGGCCACGCTGGGCGAACTGGCCACCGGCATCGCGCACGAGGTTCGCAACCCGCTGGGCGGCATCAAAGCGGCGGCGCAGGTGCTTGAGGAATCGTTTGACGAATACGACAAACGCCTTGAACTCGTCAGCCGCATCGTCCGCGAAGCCGACCGTGTGAACAACCTCCTCATGGATTTCTTCAAGTTCGCCAAACCCGTCAAGCCGTCCAAAAGTTATCTCGACATCGAATCCATCATCGATGGGGTGTATCTCCTGCTGGCTTCGCAGTTGAAGACCAAACGGATTCTTTTCAAGGAAGATTTATCCGATGTGCTGCCAAAAATCTACGCCGACGCCAATCAAGTAGAACAGGTGCTGATGAACATCTTTCTCAACGCCATCCAGGCCATGCCCGATGGCGGCCAGCTGTTTGTGCGCGTCCATTCAACCACCATGAGCAAAACGCCCCATATCAAGTGGTCGGAAGATTATTTAGATAAGGATATGCTGTTTGTGGCAATCGAAGTGCATGACACCGGCGTCGGCATTCCCAAGGAAAATCTGGAAAAAATATTCAATCCGTTCTTCACCACCAAATCCGACGGACTAGGTCTGGGGCTGGCGATATGCCACCGGCTGATTACCCAGAATAACGGAAATATCTACGCGGAAAGCGAACCGGGCAAAGGATCAAAATTTACCGTGCTCCTGCCGACACGTTAAAGCATCCATTCTTTTTTTTTTTGAACCCATAGATCCATCATTAGGGTATGGATACTGCTTTTCCTGTTGGTCATCACGTTTGCATTTGACGAAGGCGCGCGGATAAATCCGCGGCATTTTTTCATTGTGATGGCCGGTAAGAAAATCATTGATGAGAACGCTCCCATCCGGCAACGAAAGTATGTCAAGCCGGATGGTCGGGACGATGAAAAGCTTCTCACAAAGGTTCGTCGTTTATCTCTGAGAACCGGAAAAGCGAGCAATCAGGTAAACCTTTGTGCCAAAGTTACAGCGCGGCTCAGTTAACCTACAACACATAAGAAAAAGAATTAACCAGCAGTACTTGGATAACAATTCCGGGTGAGAAATGACCGCCGCCTTTTTTAGGTTGCTGTCATTTCAAAACTCAAAAAATATTGCAACAAAAATATTCAAGGGAATGCAATCGGGTAAATCGCCTGAGCGCTTCCGAAATAAAATGCCTCATTATCAGGGGCTATTCCCCGCGATGCTTGCCCTCTCTCTGCAACCTTCGCTTCTCATCCTTTCTGGCAATCGCCTCGCGCTTATCGTACATCTTCTTGCCTTTGGCAACGGCCAGCTGCACTTTAACTTTGTTTTTCTCGTTGAAATAGAACGACAGGGGAATTAAGGTCATGCCTTTTTCTTCAGTCTGTCGGATCAGCTTGCGAATCTGGCTTTTGTGCAGCAGCAGTTTCCGTTTGCGGTACTCGTCATGGTTGTTTATGTTCGCCTGCTTGTATTCCGGTATATGCGCGTGATACAGCCAGACTTCGTTGTTTTCAATACGGGCATGACTGTCCTGAATGTTCAGCTTACCTTCGCGCAGACTTTTGACTTCGCTGCCCAGAAGCGCAATGCCCGCTTCGATCGTCGAGAGGATGTGGTATTCATGCCGCGCCTTGCGGTTAGAGGCAATGATTTTCTGCTCGGGCGCTTTATCCGTCATGGGAAACCGTCGGGTTAATCAATCGTTTCTTTCACAGAATGCGTTTCGTCTTTCTGAAAGTGGTGTGTAAGCATTTCAGCGATAAGTCCGGTGGATACAAGCTGCATGCCCATCAGCACCAGCAGAATACCCAGAAAAAGCAGCGGACGGTTGGCCAGCGGCATACCCATAAACCAGGTCACCGCAAGATAGGCATTGATACCCATGCCGGCCGTCAGTATAAAAAATCCGATAAAACCGAAAAAGTGCAGCGGCCGCTTGATATAACGGCTGATAAACAATACCGTGACTAAATCCAGGAACCCGCGGAAGAAACGCGACAAGCCAAATTTGCTGTATCCGTATTTCCGCGCATGGTGTTTCACGGCAATCTCGGTGATTTTCAGGTATCCCTCGCGTTTGGCCAGCACGGGAATATAACGATGCAGTTCGCCGTAAATCCGCACGTCCTGAGTGACTTCGCGGCGGTAAGCCTTGAGGCCGCAATTGAAGTCGTGCAGCGGGATACCGCTCATCCATCTCGTGATGAAATTAAAAAACCGGGAGGGAATCGTCTTGGTGATCGGGTCGTGGCGGATTTTTTTCCATCCCGAAACGAGTTCAAAACCCTCGTCCAGCTTGCGGATCAGATTCGGCAGTTCGTCGGGATCGTCCTGCAGGTCGGCGTCCATGGTGATGACATACTTTCCCCGTACGGCCTTGAAACCTTCGGACAGCGCCGCCGATTTGCCGAAGTTCTTGCGGAAACGGATGGCCCGTAACGTACTGAAACGCGTTTTCAATTGCTGAATCACCGCAAAAGAGCCGTCCGTGCTGCCGTCGTCGATAAACAAAATTTCGTAGGATTTCCCCATGCCCGTCAACGCGGCGTGGATGCGCTCGGTTAGCTCCGGCAGAGACTCCTCTTCGTTGAGCAGCGGAATAACCACCGATATGTCTAATGTTTCGTTCATGATGTCACCCGATCGGTTTATGGTTTATTCTGGATAACTTCAATGTGTTTGGGATAATGGATATGAAAAAGCCGGCTGCTGAATTTTTTGTTAAAAATTCGTTCATTAAAATAAATGCTGAGCAGATCCTTCTCCGCCGGACGGAGAATCCTCACATATCGCGGAACGTAAAAATTCTGAATTTTCTCGAAACGGCTGAATTCTTTTTTTAAAACAATCTCATCCGCACGGCTGTAATGTTCGATTTTCACGACCGCGTACTGTAACGCCGGATCCATCCAAACTTTGCGGTAGCCGTGCGGCTCTTTAAAGGTTACCCGATAATAACAACTGTCGGCATCGTACCCGATAACATTCTGCGTGTCCGACTCGGAAATAAACACCAGGCCGGTCAGCGCCTCAATCAGTTCATCAAACGTCACCTCGTAGTCAAAGGCTTTACGGATGCCCGAAGAATCCGTGCGTCCCATAATCACGTATTTGTTGATAATATTATAAACGACGAACGAATCCCGGTTAATCGAGGCCAGCAGGCCGTCAATGCCGAAAATACCTTCCAGCTTGACGTATACCGAATCCGGATATTTCAGGGCGATATGGCCGGTTACCTGACTACTGCTGCGTGGTGATTCGAGGTTGAGCGTCGTGATGGCCTTCATGTATTGCAGGTGCGGTTGGCTGGCGCGGTTGAGCCGGATCAGCTCGCGAACACTGAGAGCATCGGGGTTTACCGGACCATGGCTAATCAAAACGGTACGGCCCGGACAGCCCGTCAGCATTATCGCCAGGCCTGCGGAAATTAAAAGGATGCGTTTAATCGGATGAAGAAGTACTGCTGGCTTCAATTTTTTCCTCAATTATTTTTTTGTCGCCGCCCAGTTCAATCGCCTTGCGCCAGAAATGCCGGGCTTGCCGGGGATCGTTCAGTTTGTAATATATGTCTCCCAAATGGTCGGCGACTTCCCAACTGGCGGCGTTAATTTCATACGAACGGCGGACATACTTCAGGGCGGCATCATATTGACCCATCTGAAAATAAACCCACCCCATGGTGTCTAAATAATGCGGATTGTCCGGCGATTTTTCAAGGGCCTTTTTAATTAACCGCATTGCTTTGTCGGTCTGCAGGCCGCGCACGGCGAGGCTGTAACTGTAGTTATTCAGGATAACCTCGTTAGCGGGATCCAGAACGAGCAGGCGCTCAAACAGCGCGTCCGACTGATCATATTGCTTCTGTTCCTGATAGATGCCGGACAGCAGGCTCAAGGTAAGCACATCCCGGGGGTTCATCTGAAGCGCCTGTTCAAGATGCTGAACGGCCTTGTCGCGGTTTTTAAGCTGGAAATAAGCCCAGCCAAGGTTGCGCTGAAGTTCAAACGACGGGGAGGATAACGGTTCGGCCGCTTCAAAATAGCGCACAGCTTTTTCGTTATCGCCGGTCTGGATGGCAATGGCGCCCATTCGCAACAACGTCTGAAGGTCTTTGGGTTTGATTTTATTCAGTTGCTCATAGCATTCCAGCGCGAGTTTGTTTTGTTTGTTGAACAGATAAGCCTGCGCCAGCGTTTCCAGCAGGAAACTGTTATTCGGATCGTGACTTCGCGCCTGCTCAAGAATTTCTATCGCTGGCCCGTGCTGTTTCTGGCGCAGGTAAATATTGGCCAGCTTCAGCGAAAGATACGTATTCGGTCCATTGTATCGCAACAGGAAGGCGTAATGCGGGATGTTATTCGCCGACCGGCCCAGCATATCATTCAAAGTAATCAGCTGATAGCGCCCTTCAGGATAAACACTGTCGATACGGATGACCTTCTCGAGGGTTTCCGCGGCTTCTTTAAAACGGCTGAGGCTTATGTACACGGAGCTGAGTATTTTCAGAGCATCGGCGTTTTCGGGATGCCGCGCCAGAAGCCGCTCCAGCGTCTCCTGTCCGCGGGTCAGATCGCCCTGATCCACGTAAGCTTCCGCTAAAGAAGCCCAGATGGTTTCGGAACTGTCCGCGCGCAGGGCCGATTCGAAGTCATATATGGAAGTAGCCGTTTCATTGGACATCTGGTGAATCAGCCCGTCAATATACCGGCTCAGTGCGTAGGCGTTGTAAGCCGCGCGAAAGGCGGCGGTATCCCGCGGCGGCCGTTGGATCGTTGCGTCCCCGTCGCTTACCGCGGACACACCCGCGCAACCGTAGTAATAAACGCTGCAAATCAGCGCTGTAAAAACAAATATAACATATTGTTTCGGATAGACCGACGGAAACATACGGTTGCTTTCGTTTTTTTTAGCCGTTAAAATGCCAGTCAATATATTCTTTTAAATTGATATTAACAAGTTTTTGTTTCTGCTTTTTCTTGACTTTAACTGTTTTTTTTTGTTATAATTAATAGCTACATAAGAAAGGCGTTATATGAAAAAATATTTCATCGTTTTTTGTGTAATGATGTTAGCCGCGCAGACAGTCCATGCGCAGTTCAAGTCGCAGGCCGAACGGCAACCGGTCAATGTCCGAAGCGGTATTACCTCATTGATGCCGCAATCGCTTTTCAGTTTTCTCGGTTCAGACCGTTTTTATATGACGCACAGCTATTCGATGATGTATTATACCGGCGGCGGTTACAGCGGTTCCCTAGGCATGCTGACCAACACCATGAATTTCAGACTGGCCGATCCCCTGCTTTTACGGGTCAATATGGGCGTCCAGCATCAGCCGTTCGGAGGACCGAAAGAAATGAACACCACGCAGTTTCTTCACGGAGCTGAGTTGATTTACCGCCCAACCAACAACCTGATGTTCAACGTCGGTTATAGCAATAATCCGTATTACTCAGGTTTTGGCGCCTATGAAAGCCCGTTTAATAATCCATGGGCACCCCGGTACGGCGATTATCAGTTCGGGGGCAACAAGTAACGTATTTAAAAAGCCATTTCCCATAGCCGGGCTAACAGGGGCTCGGCTTTTTTATTCAGGAGCGCATTCATGCTACGCAAGTCACGAACCGAAGAGCCCGAAGAAATAGCACCCGAAAACCTCACGACCAATGATCCGACACCTGCGACCGGACCGGAATTTCAGAAAACGATACGACGTCCCGTTCCTGCCCGCTGGGATAAATTCCTGAACCTGCTTATCGGTGCGCTTTCTCTTTTAGTCATCGCGCTGGTCATATCGCTGATCGTGCGTCTGAACAGTTCCACCACCGTAAGTCCCACGGAAACGACCACGGAAATCAAGGAAACCAACGGATCCGCTGAAACCGTCGATAACGGACAGCCGGCAAAAAGCCAGGCCATTCGCGTGGAGGTTTTGAACGGAACCGAAATACCGCGACTCGCCGCACGGGCTGCCGATTATCTCCGCAGTAAAGGTTACGATGTGGTACAGACCGGCAATGCCAAACACACGAATTTCCGTAAATCCGTTATCCAGGACCGGATTGGCAATATGCAGAACGCGATTCAGGTGGCCAACATTATGGGCATCAGCGAATCCAACGTCCTGCAGCAGAAAAATCCGCAGTTGTATCTGGACGTCACGGTCATTCTCGGACAGGATTATAAATCGCTGAAGTTCATGAATCCCGCCCGTTAGCCGTATAACGGCAGGCGCCGACAACCGCCGCTTTTAATAACCCGCTCCATTCAATCCGTTATCAATCAAAGGGTAAGCGTTTTTGTTGACTGCGGAAGAAGCTTATAAAAAAAATGTCGATTTAAAAACCGTACGGCGGATTTTTTCGTATGTACGGCCGTACAAATTATATCTTTGGGGTTCTTTTTTCCTGCTGATGATCGGCCAGACGCTGAGCACCTACCGGCCGCGCATTGTTCAGGAAGCCGTGGATAAAGCTATTATTCCGGGACTGCCCGATGACCTTCTGTTGTACACGCTTCTGTTTATTGGCCTGATCGCCGCCGAATTCGGTTTTCAGTTCGGCGTTATTTATGTCACGCAGAAGATGGGCCAGCGCATTGTATTTGATATCCGGACAGGACTGTTCGAACATGTCGAGCGCCTTCATTTACAGTTCTTCGACCGTAATCCTGTCGGCCGGCTCATCACGCGCTTAACGTCTGATGTGGAATCGCTGAACGAGATTTTTACTTCGGGCATGGTATATTTATTCGGCGACGTTTTTTTACTGCTGATAATCTTTGCGTTCATGATGTGGCTGAGTCCCTTTCTGACGCTGGTGACGCTGGCCATATTGCCGCTGGTCTTTACATTATCGCTGATCTTCAAGAAGTACATCCGGGAAGTATATCAGGAAATCCGGGTCCGGCTTTCGGCGCTGAATACATTTTTGCAGGAAAACATCGTGGGCATAACCACCGTGCAACTGTTCAACCGTCAGCGGAGCCAGCAGGAAAAGTTTTCAAGGCTGAACGGTGACCTGGCGGGTTCGCATATCCGCTCGGTGTTTCATTACGCGTGGTTTTATCCGGCCGTCAATCTGTCCGGCGCGGTGGCGGTAGGCCTGCTGATCTGGTTTGGGGCGGGAGCATGGCTTGAACAGAAAACTACCCTGGGAACGCTGATCGCATTTATCCAGTATACTCAGATGTTCTTCCGGCCGATACAGGACCTGAGCGATAAATTCAATATCTATCAGAGCGCCATGGCTTCCGCTGAACGCATTTTTTTACTGATGGATACCGAAAACAAGATAAAGACACCGGATAAAGCTTTACCCATTTTATCCACAGCGGGCCGCATTCAGTTTGATCATGTCTTTTTCTCGTATGCGGAACCCCAAGCCGATGGAACGCCGGAATGGGTCTTACGGGATGTCCATCTGGAAATTGCGCCGTATGAAAAAGTAGCTCTGGTGGGCGCCACGGGATCGGGCAAAACGACGCTGATCCATCTGATCGGACGGTATTATGACGTTACACAAGGCCGTATTCTCATCGATTATCAGGATGTGCGGTCGCTGGATGTTTACGCCCACCGGAGCCGAATGGCCATGGTGCCGCAGGACGTATTTCTGTTTTCAGGAACCATCCTTGACAACATTCGGATGGGACGGCCGGATATTTCAGAAAAGCGGGCGGCCGAGGCGTTGCGCATGATCGGAGCGGAGGCGTTCATCGCGCACCTGCCCGGCGGTCTTCATGAACCGGTTCAGGAACGCGGTTCCACATTGTCCGCCGGACAGCGTCAGCTGATCGCGCTGGCGCGGGCTCTGGTGGTCAATCCGAAAATCCTTATCCTGGACGAAGCCACCTCCAATATCGATACCGAAACCGAACGGATCATTCGCCGCGCGATTCAAACGCTGACGGAAGATCGGACCACAATTATCGTCGCGCACCGCTTGTCCACCATCCGACACATGCAAAAAGTCATCGTCTTGCACAAGGGACAGATCCGAGAGATGGGAACCCATGAGCAATTGCTAAGTCAGGGCGGTTTATACGCGCGGTTGTATGAATTACAATATAAAGACCAAGAAAAAGATAACGGGACCGTCAACGAACTATAACCCTGATTCCGTTATTCGGCCGCACCTTGAATGACGGATACAAATCGAATTGCTTCCTTTAACAGCTAACACCCTCCGGCAAAAGACCCTGCGTCCGTGCGGGATATCCGTCTTTTAGGTGAGGCGGACGTATATGCGCATCACCAATAAATGGTAGCTTCAAATTCGGAAGCCCTTTAAAAAACACTCCAACGGCCCGTGATGGTTTTAATACTTTGGATTGATCAAATGCCTGAAGCATCGGGAGCATGAGGGTACGCCCCTGTCTGAACAGCCGGCATCGCTTTTCAAGCTGATTTTGAAGAGCGGCCTGCTCCACCACGGAAAAAATGACCGAATACAAAAAATCCCGATCCGCAAACGCGTACGGACCGGGATTTTATATTAAAAAGAAAGGAGAAAATTTAACGGACAGGGAAATATCCCACTTTAGCGACAATTTGCTGGCCTTCTTCGCTTAAAATCCAGTCTATGAAGGATTTTACCGCACCGGAAGGTTTGCTTCGGGTGTACATGTACAGGTAGCGGGTAATCGCGTAATGGCCGGCCTTGATGTTTTCCAGTGTGGGTTCGTAAGCGGTCGAAGAGGCGTCTTTCTTCACGCCGAGAAAGCGGATACCCTTGCCGTACGCGGCGCCGCCATATCCGATGCCGTTGACATCTTTAGCAACGGCGTTCACGACCGAAGCAGTGCCCGGCATGCTCTGCATGGTAACGGCATAGTCCTTACCGCCGAGCACAAAATCCTTGAAGTACACATACGTACCGGAGTTGTTCTCGCGGCCGTAAAGGATTATTTTAGCGTCGTTGCCGCCGACATCCTTCCAGTTCGTAATCTTGCCGGTATAGATATCTTTGATCTGCTGGAGCGACAATTCCTTAACCGGATTGGCCTGATTAACATACAGAGAGATACCGTCACGGGCGACTTTGATTTCCACTCCGAGCGTATTGAAGCGCTGTTTAAGTTTGTCTTTTTCGCTCTGCTTCATCGGACGGGAGGAATTGCAGATATCCGTGGTGCCGTTAATCAGCGCGGAAACACCCGTGCCCGACCCGCCGCCGGTAACCTGAATCGTTACATTGGAATTTTTGTTCATGTAAACTTCGGCCCAGCGCTGCGCAAGAATGACCATCGTGTCAGAACCCTTGACGGTTATGATTTCCTGAGCCGGCCGGAATGCGATGACCGTGATCGCCGCTACAGCCGCCGTTATGATTGCCAGATACTTTTTCATAGAACTCCTTTATTTTTTATTGTTTTTTAATATCGCCGCTAAACACGAAGCGTTTAACTATAAGATTTTATCACTTCGTAACTTTATGCCCTTGCTTTATTTAGAACTTATACTGCGCACGGAATGTGAAGACGTTGTCTTTCACATCCGTTTTATACGGAATCAGCGATGCAATGTTCGTATTGGAATTGACTTTTTCATTGGAAATCAGTTCGTAATACGCGGTGAATTTGACATTGCTGTCCCAGTGGTAAATCCATCCTAAACCGATGGTGGAATATTTCAGGTCAGTCGCGGTTAACTGCCGGCCGCTGATGGAGGTGGTACTGGCGCCGATGTCTTTGCCCTTCACTTTCGTGTTAGGATCCATTTCGTCATATTTCACGACCAGTTGGTTTTTCAGCCCGAAATTCTGTATATAAGTGATGTAAAAGCCCCGGAATGCCCTTTGATATAAGGGAGTTACCTCCGTTGAGGATTTAACGCTGGTGCCGCTCACGGTTTGAATCGTGCCGGGGTTATAGAAGGACCCTGACTTTGCCGTTCCGGGCTGCTTACCGCTGATGAATTCACCGCGCAGGGACAAGCCACCCAGCCATTCCACGGGGATGTCATAATAAATCTGCATATCCATTCCGAGATACTGGCGTTGGAAACTGTTTAAGCTGTCGCTGACGAGCGAATCGGTCATGAAGGTTTTGGTGGCTTTATCGATAGAATATACCGCGCGGGAATTACTCGTGACGTTGCCGTAATACCATGAGAAACCGCCGTCAATCGCGAGATTCTGTTCCTGGAACGGGAAGGTATAACCGAAGCGGCCGATGATGTCCTTATTGCGGTCATTTTCATTCGCCGTCGGGCCGGTGCCGTTGAACGCGCCGATCTTGAAGTTAAAATGCTTCGCGAAATTTTCGGTCTGCGGGTTGATTTCTAATTTGGCGCCGAGTTCACGCTCGCCCGGGAACAACGTCTGGAACATACGGGAACGCTCGGGCGATTCGCGCATGCTGGACGAATAGGAGATTTCAAATCCAAACGGCCGGTCGAAAATACCGCCCGTCATGCTGACCGATTTCAGCCACGGCTCCGTCACGGTAATATAAGCGTCTTTGATGCCTACGCCGTTCTGCGTAGCGTCTAACTGAAGGACATATTGAGTCAGCGTATTATCGTACGTGAATTTAATCCGGCCGCGGCGCACGGCAAAACGGTGCTTGACATTCGTCGGAAAATTGCCGCCCGAGAAATTGCCGACCGGAAAACGGGAATTACCGATCGTATCGGCGGCCTGAAACTGAGTCTGGATGTAACCGCTGACTTTGATTTTTTTCAGCGCGTCCACGGTCGTTTTAGTCTCCAAAAACGATTCGTTCAATCCGTCGAGCTGACCTTTGAGTTCGCCGACGGCTTCATCGGTCGATGCGCCGGATTCGTTCTGAGCATGCAGTGTCAGAAACGGAACGGCAATTAACACGAGTAGGGTAATGCATCGCTTCATGTAGTCTCCTTAAGTCAGTTACTTTTAGTTATTCGTTCGTGATTTAAAAAATCTATTTGTCGGAATGTAGCGTGTTTTTGTTATCGAAATATTAATTAAAGATTATGAAAAGGATAATCATAAATTTTTACATATTAAGGAGAGCATCAAATAGTTTACATCTTTTACGTTTCTCGCATAGACGCTGAGACGCGAAGCCAAATAATATATGCTTTTTACAGACTGAACGACTTTGCGATAAATTAAATATGTACACACTATCACGCTTCCTTAAATAAAACGGCCTATCGATTGTTTGCTGAAATCGGATTTTGTTTTAGTCGTTAGTCGAATGTCTTTATATCCCCGGCTAAAAGGTTTATGAAAAAAAATGTCCCACAGGAAGTTCATCACGTAACGGCCCAGCACCCGGAAAAGGCCTTCCTCGTAATACCGGCGGGCGGAAGTGAAAACGTATGCGCGATGATAAAACCGAACTTTTCCCTCGCGGCTCATGCGGCGGCCGATCTGTGTGTCCTCGCTCCAGAATTCCAGCGTCACGTCGAACCCGCCGATTTTGTCCAATACCGCCTTGCGCAGCGCGAAGTTGCCTCCGTAAAGCACCGTTCCTTTATTCAAAATACGGTTGATGACGAGTTGTGTGACCGGCACTATCATCCAGTGATACAGCCACAAAATCAGGCGGCCATACCAGTTCCAATCGTGGTATTTGTAAGGCCCCGATATCGCGACCAGTTTAGGGTGATTTTTAAATTTTGTTTCCGCATAAGCAATTAAATGTTTCGGGATTTTCGTGTCGGCGTCGATATAGAACAGAATATCCCCGCTGGCGTTCCGGTTGCCGCACTGACGGGCTTTGGTCAGGCCTTTCTGATTTTCCGTAACTACGCGCACACCCGGATATCGGCCCGCTATTTCGGCCGTACGGTCGGTGCTGGCGTTGTTCACGACTATGATTTCCAGGTCGCCTTTCGGTTTGTCCGCAGCCAGCACGGATTCCAGACACGCGGCAATGATGCCTTCTTCGTTGTAAGCCGGTATGATAATGCTGATTTTCATCGTCTCAATTCCCTATTACTATTTACTTAATAACCCTTAGAGTAATAAGAAATTATTAGAATATAATAATCCGATGATTATCGATATATTACATAAATCAAACTTGCTATCAAGTTTCTGAAACACTCCATCTTTGCTACTTTCCGATTGATGCTAGTAAGCCCAAAGATACGAATGCGTTTGAAAGCAATAAAATATTTATAAACTGGAATGGCTACGCATCAGCTTTTTTTAAAAAAAACCTTCACTGCCTTTTCGGTTGCATCAGAAAAATTCGAATGTAAAACGATGCGCTCAAACCCGCTCCAGAACCGCTTTGAAATCATCCGGCAATTCGGAATCAAACCGCATGAAGTCACGGGTGGTCGGATGCACAAAACCAAGCGTTTTAGCGTGCAGGGCCTGGCGGGGCATGAGCGTCAGCAGGTTAAAGGCGTTTTGGCGGTTATGGTGACTGCCGCCGGCGAGATTGGGATTGGCGCCGCCGTATGTTTTGTCGCCGAATACCGGATGGCCGATATGCGACAAATGAACGCGGATCTGGTGCGTACGGCCGGTTTCAAGACGGAGGCGGACAAGGGCCAGATAATCGAACGGCTTGATGACTTCATAATGCGTGATGGCGTTTTTACCCTCCTTAACGACGGCGAACTTTTTCCGGTCCTTGGGACTGCGGCCGATGCAGGTTTCGATAGTGCCGGCGGGTTTCTGGAACCGGCCCCACGCGATGGCGCAGTATTCCCGCTCGATATGATGCGCGCGGAACTGGGCGCTGAGAAACCGGTGCGCGCGGTCGTGCTTGGCCACCAGCAGCAGGCCGCTGGTATCCTTGTCGATGCGGTGCACGATGCCGGGCCGCAGTTCGCCGTTGATGCCGGACAGGTCCTGCACGTGATAGAGCAGCGCGTTGACCATGGTGCCGGAATAATTGGCGTGCGCAGGATGTACCACCATGCCGGCGGCCTTGTTCACCACGATGAGGTCGTCATCCTCATAAACGATGCGCAGAGGAATATCTTCCGGCTGGGCTTCCGGACGCTCGGGCAGGGGCAGCGTTACGTCAATGACGTCGTGAGGGCGTACCAGGTAGGCCTTGAGGGGAATCGCGCCGTTGACCCGTATCCATTCTTCACGGATCAGCTGCTGCACCCGCGCGCGCGAGATGTGCTCGATCTGATGCGATAAAAAAACGTCCAGTCGCTCAGGTCGCTGGTTGCCGGGTACCCGTATCTGTATCTGACGCATCGCTGCCTCGTTCTGGTTCTGAGTTTCGTGAAAATTAACAGTATTTCAGCCGATAAATCAATCAAATTTATTAAAATTTTCTTGACTATCGGATTTTAAATTTTTAAAATTAGCCGTTCTGTTAGTACAACCAAGTAATGTTGATAACCTTTTATCAAGGAGAACCTATGCCCCGAGTTATTTGCGAACCCTGCATCGGCGTCAAAGATACCGCCTGCGTAAAAGTATGCCCCGTGGATTGCATCAAGGATTCCGAGACCTGGAAGCACCTGATGATCAATCCGGACGAATGTATCGATTGCGGCGCCTGCGAGCCGGAATGCCCGGTGGAAGCCATTTTTGCAGTGGAAAACGTACCGGACAAATGGAAGAGTTTTATCGAAATCAACGCGAATGCATTCAAATAATCGCGTAACGACCGAATGTTCCAAAGGCTCAGATGCTATATCCGAGCCTTTTTTTTATGAAAACAAGGAGAAAACGATGACCATTGCAGTCGGCTGCGATCACGGCGGTTTTCCGCTTAAAGAAACCGTTATTAACGCCATCCAGCAAGCGGGGCATTCTGTTATTGACCTCGGCACGCATTCCGCGGAGGCGGTAGATTATCCGGATTTTTCCGGAGCGGTCTGCCGCGCCATTCTTGAAGGCCGGGCGCAACGGGGCATCGTTATCTGCGGAAGCGGCGTGGGCGCGGCTGTGGCCTGCAACAAATTCAAAGGCATCCGCGCCGGCACCTGTCACGATACCTTTTCCGCGCGGCAGGGCGTGGAAGACGACGATATGAACGTCATGGCCATGGGCGCCCGAATCATCGGACCCTCGCTCGCCACGGAAATTGTCCGCGCGTTCCTCGGCGCCGTCTTCTCCAACGCGGAACGCCATGTGCGCCGGCTGAACAAAGTCAAGGCGTTTGAAGAGCATTTCGGGCGGGAATGATCATTCCGTGCCGCTCTATCTTCCCGAAGCGCCTGAATTTTAACGAAACGATGAAAACCAGCCGGAATTTAATAGGAATTTTGGAAACGAAATTTTTTAACCCTAATATCGAATGAACCCGGATAAAAACATGTGTAGCGGTATGAAATGTATTCTCAGTGTTTTAATCGGCCTGTTAATACATCCTTTGACCCTGGTTTCCCAGTCCAAAGCCGAAATGTTACAGGTTATACGAATCTTGCCGAAAGACGCCTTTATGTATGCGCTGGAAACAATCAACGACGAAGAACGAACACGGCTTATCGAAAACGGCAAAGGCGCTAACTGGACCGTGGAAATTCTTCGCGAAGATTTTCTAAAGCTTACTTATAACGAAACCGGCGATCATTTTATCCGAATCAAAAAACTGAAATGTAATTCCGGAAACAACCTGATCATTGTACATACCGAGCAGGGACAGAACCACACCATGGAGTGTTTCATGCAGGACGGAAAAACCGGATGGTATAAGAAAAAGGAATTCCTGCCGGACATCAAAGCCAATGAATTTTTAGATAAAAATTACCTGCCGGCCAATCACCCGCTTACCGCTTCCTTCCTGATGGAAGACAACGGCCGCATTACGGCCTATCTGAACTTCTGGATGGAGCCCGATTTTGAAGAACGACAGATTGCTTTTACCGTATGGCTGGAATGGAACGGCGAAACTTTTACGGTTAAAAAAGAACCCATCCGGTAAATAAAAGAAGCATCATTAAAACCCGGAGGCATTTCAATATAAAGACCATGGAATTTTTGTCATGAATGGCGAGACCCTTATTTACCACGACGGCATCGTACAAAGCGCCGGCACCGATCGCGTGTTTGTCCGTATCCTTTCCCAATCGGCATGCAGTAGCTGTCATTCCAAGTCACTGTGTTCCGCACTCGACATTAAAGAAAAAATCATAGAGATTGAAACCCCCGAGGCGCGCGCTTTTACCGCCGGCGAGGCCGTTACCGTTTCGATGGCTGAAACCTCGGGCTGGAAAGCTGTAGTCCTGGCTTATTTCCTGCCGTTTGTAATCCTGATGACCGTTCTGGTCGCCGCTGTGGATATTACCGGCAGTGAAATGGCCGGCGGTTTGGCGGCCCTGGGTATTTTGATTCCGTATTACTGGATGCTATATATACTTCGAAAATTTATTAAGAAAAACTTTATTTTTTCTGTTGCCAAAATGCATCATCCTATTGAAAGCAATATAGCCATCCATTCTGCAGTAAATTTATAATACATTCATAAAAAACTATTCTCCTTTAAATATAGCCGGTCTGAGTTGCGGCTAAGTAAAGCAAAAACATATATTCACACTTTTATTTTTTTTCTTGACATTGTAGCCGGCTTTTTATGATATTTATTTAGGAGGGTGGCTGTGACGCCATGAAAATTTCCTGTTTTGTGCTCTGCGTCACACCGGCTTATAGAAAATTTACCTATATTACTGGTTGGTAATTTATTTACCGCAGACAACAGAAAAGCGAACCAGACAAAGAAAGCGGCATTTGTCTCAGTCTACAAAAAAAGAAAATTTAGACCATCAGAAAGCTGACCAGCGCCAGCGCGATGTTCCGGGACGCATCGCCGTGGTTGAGTGGCAGGCGCTTCAGGACCGTGATCTGGTGCGTATGGCTTTGCAGACCGATCTGGCCGAGCCGGCACTGGTGGAACTGTGGGAACGCTACAAGAAGCGCCTCTATTTCTATATCCATTACCGCATTCACTGGAATCCGCAAAGCGAAGACGTGCAGGAGCAGTACGTCATTGAGGATCTGCTTCAGAACATATTCTTCGACGTGCTGGAAAATCTCCGGACGTACAACCCGGAATACCAGGTCTCCACGTGGGTCTATACCATCGCCAACAAGCATATCATGCGGTATATCCGCGAAGTCCGAAAACATGAAGCCCGGACGATGGAACTCGGCGACGTCCACGACGCCGAAATGCATACCCATCATTACGTACGGCCGGATGACGTTCTGGAACTTAAGGAATTCGAGATCATCGTCCGCCGCTTTATCCGATCGCTCAAACGCCGGGCCGACCGGGAGGTTTTTATTCTTTTCCTGCAGAACCTGAACACAAAGAACATATCCGAATTTTTACAAAAAACCCACGACTCGGTCCGTTCCCGGCTGAACCGCGTGGTGAAACTTTTTAAGAGGTTTTTACAGAAACAATACCCCGAATACTACAACTCACGAATCATCGCTCACATCCGGAATCTGGAAATATCGAAAACCGAAACCTCAACCCCGTTATTGAGACCGACGGACCTCAATATGAAGGACTGAACCAATGGCCATCCGTAAACATACATCCCGCTCTTCCTCCGCCGTACAGCAACTGCTGTCGGAATTTATTCTTGAACTGGACCAGATGAGTTCCAACGGCACTTTGAAAACTTACGGGTATTCCGCCGTGTCCGACCTGCGCGAGCATTACCTGAATCAGTGCGCCGGCGATGAACAGACGCGTCTGGCTGAAGAAATCGATCTCATTCTTAACGCCAAGCTAAATTACTTCCGAAAAGAAACCCTGCTGTATCTTTCGGACGACCTGGAGCAATCTATAAAAGAAAAAATATTATCCATCGTACGGGATCTGAAAAAGAACGCCGCCCGTTTTACAGGTGTGCTGGTACAGAGCGGGCTTTTACAGCCGCTCCGCTGGATCCGCTCTGTTATCGAACCGGCCGTTGCCAATACCATACTGACCTATGCGGTCGTCATGAATCCGCCGGCGATTGAAAACCCGCCCATAAGCGCGGTTGCGGAGGCCAAAACGAAAACCACGCCTTCGGCCTTTGCCGAAATATCCCGCCCATCCCGAGGGTATGAGACATTAACCAAAGTCCAGTCCTACACGGACGACCAGATACCCTCTGTAGCGCGGAACGACGCAGCCGGAATCCGTCATAATCCCCGGATAGCGCCGAATGGCCAAACGACTATCCAAACGGCTTCTTTAGAAAAAGCCCCTGCCGTCAATCTTACCGATACCATGACAATCACGGGCACACAAAACCTCCAGGCCCCGACGGCTATTCATACGACCGGTATCACCATACCGAATTCTGTTAGGCCGGTTTCTGAAATCCAGGAAGTTTTTTACATCAATGAATACAAACTCAACGGCGCAATTCAGGCTCAGTTGAAGACCAGTAAAAATAAAAAACCGCACGGTAAGTTAGCCGTGAAAATGATTATAACACCTGCCGGCACGCCCAAACAAGTCGAGGTTACATCCGATACCAATGACAAAGATATATCCCATCGGGTTACCATCCAATTACTTCGGTTTCGCTTCTCTTCTGTGGATACTAAGCTTGGCGATCAGACTGTTTATCACACTATTTATTTTTAATTTAGCTAACGCTACCGCCGGTTTTTGTATTACACTTTAACAGCATATTAAATTTAATGGATTAATGTTTGAACAGGTGAGGGCCTGTTCTGTACAACTATTTCAGTTATGAAAACGCCCGCTTCAAATAAAGTTTTAGACCGCCTGATTGAAAGCTTCATTTTGGAACTTGATGTGTATGCTCATAATGGCGTACTACGGGGTATTACTGAGGAAGAAGTACAGGCCTTAATCAGCCATTACGTCCGTCAATGTCCCGAAAAATACAAACCGGAATTCATAGCACAGCTCAGGGTTATGATGCTGGCCCGATGGAATTACTCGCTTTTGGAGAATCTGCTGATGCTCAGCGAGGCCTGTGAATCGGGCGTTAAAAAAGGGATTATCGCCCGGGCCGGGGAACTGATGAAAAACAGCCATAAATGGGCCACGGCAGTTATGAACGCGGGACTTATCAACCCACTAAGGATTATTAAGAGTTATTTGGAACCGGCGGTGGCCAACACACTGCTCACCTATTCGCTCGTAATTCAGCCGCCGATGGCGCCACTGAACCTTGCTGAAGCGCAGCTGGAAAACGGTTCCGCGAAATCCTGTCAACCGGCACATGCGGAAACAGCGGTTGCGCTCGACAAATTTGCCGGACTGAGCGCGGTATCAGAATATACGGATAACTTACCTTCCGCGGCCGATATCGCCTGGACGACCGGGGAAGCCTTTAAGCAAAAAAAGCCGGTGCGTATGTCGCGGTTAACGCCTATCGCTGATAAAACATCCGTCTCGGACCAGGCGCCCAGAGAGTGGAAACTGGATTATACCCGGCGTATTATGGAGCCGGTCTCTCCCGCAGCGCATGTCCGCCGCGGCCGACCGGACAACGCGGATCGGTATGTCATGCCCACGGAACAACGCCCGGTCAATGAAATCCGCGCTGTGATGGCCAAATATGAATACAAAATTGCGAATTGTTTCGGGAAGAAAAATCCCACGAAAGAGGGCCCGGTGTATAAAGTGCCCGTCCGTTTCCGCATCCAGCCTTCCGGAAAAATCTTTGATATTCAGTTCCTTTCCGGTTCCATAAGCCGGGAAATCGCCGATCGCCTGATGATTCAACTGCGTCAGATACAGTTTTCAAAAATCGATCCCAGGCTGGGTGACCAAAACGTTTATCATACGTTCTTTTATTGAAAACTTCCTGTGATGAGGGTTAATCAAGCCGGAAAAGGGGCTTGCCGTTCCGGCTTTTTTTATCCACTCACTTTTCAATTGCGTGTTACGCGCTTTTCGATTATCTTTTCGGGCATAGAAATTTACATCTCAATAGCTTTATTCTGATGTTAACACCGCTCAAAAAATTTTATCCACCGCCGGCCTGGCGTCCGGCCGTGATTGTTCTTTCCGGTGTCATGACCGGACTGGGTTTGCTTATCCTTTATATCTCCAACGCGTTTTCCTACCTGTCCGATCAGCCGGAAACCTGCATGAACTGTCACGTTATGACGCCGCAGTACGCCACCTGGCAGCGGAGCAGTCACCGGGAAGTCGCCACCTGCAACGATTGCCATGTACCGCAGGATAACTTCTTCAATAAATATTTATTCAAAGCGCAGGACGGCATGCGGCACGCGACGATCTTCACCATGCGCTGGGAGCCGCAGGTCATCGAAATCAAGGAAGCCGGTAAAAAAGCCGTGCAGGACAACTGCATCCGCTGTCATGTGGATCTAATCGAGCGGGTGTGGTCGGACGACATGACGTATCTGAACCGGCATTACAAGTCCGGGCGTCCGTGCTGGGACTGCCACCGTGAAACGCCGCACGGCCGCGTAAACAGCCTTGCATCCACGCCGTATGCCCGCGTACCCCGGCTGAGTCCCGTGGTGCCGTCTATGATTGAAAAACTGACGCGAAACGCTAAATAACGGAGACGTCCATGAAAAGCATCATTGAAATTATTCAGCAAAAGCCCTGGATGGGGTGGATACTGTTTTTAGCCACCGTTGCCGCCGTCTTTCTCATCGGCCTGTTTGCCAGCTCGATTATCGAGCGGCGCGGCGAAGAGCGGGCGCTGTTCCAGATTCTGAAGCCGATTGCCGACTGGGAGCCGCGCAACGAGGTGTGGGGCGAAAACTTCCCGCGCGAATATGAAACGTACACGTCCACGCTGGATACGACGTTCCGCAGTAAGCACGGCGGCTCGGCTACGATTGACGTGCTGGAGCATTACCCGAACCTCGTGGTGCTGTGGGCCGGTTACGCGTTTTCCCGGGATTTCAAACAAGCCCGCGGGCATTACTATGCCGTCGCCGACATACGCCATACCCTGCGCACCGGCGTTCCGCAGCCGGGCACCTGCTGGTCCTGCAAGAGCACGGATGTACCGCGCGTGATGAATGAAAAAGGCCCGGCGAATTTTTATAAATCGAAATGGGAAGACCTCGGCTCCGAGATCGTAAATAACATCGGTTGCCAGGACTGCCATGACAACAAGACCATGAACCTGCGCCTTTCGCGGCCGGCTTTAATTGAGGCGTTTGAACGGCGCGGCCTCGATATTAAAAAAGCCACACACCAGGAAATGCGTTCGCTGGTCTGCGCGCAGTGCCATGTGGAATATTATTTCAAAGGCGACGGCAAATATCTCACATTCCCGTGGGACCAAGGAATGACCGTGGACGAAGTCGAACGGTATTACGACCAGGTCGGGCACACGGATTTTGTGCATAAACTGAGCCGCGCGCGCATTCTGAAAGCCCAGCACCCCGATTATGAGATATTCCGGACGGGAATTCACGCGCAGCGCGGCCTGTCCTGCGCCGATTGCCATATGCCCTACCGGAGCGAAGGCGGCGTGAAGTTCACCAACCATAAGATTCAGAGCCCGCTGGCGAACATCGCCAATTCCTGCGCCGTGTGCCATCGCGAAAACGAGGACGATCTGCTGCGCAACGTGTACGAACGTCAGGACAAAATCATCGAAATCCGCTCGCTGGTCGAAGAAAATTTAGTCAAAGCGCACATCGAGGCGAAAACGGCCTGGGACCACGGCGCCACGGAGAAGGAAATGGAACCGATACTTACGCTGATCCGGCACGCGCAATGGCGGTGGGATTACGCGGCGGCCAGCCACGGCGGTTCGTTCCATGCGCCTTTAGAGACACAACGCATCATCGGCACCGCGCTGCAGCGGGTTCAGGAAGCGCGCATCCAGCTGGCCGCGGTATTAATCCGGCACAACGCTACCGTCCCCGTGAAAATGCCGGACCTCTCCACCAAGGAAAAAGCGCAGGCCTACATCGGGCTGGATATGAAGAAACTGAACGACGAAAAACAACGATTTATCAAAACGGTTGTTCCGGACTGGGATAAAAAAGCCAAAGAGCGGGAAAGTAAAATGAGCGCGTTGACAACCGGCAATAAATAGCGGTTTTTTGAATTCTCCGAAACGTCGCTGCAAAATTATTTTCGTGTTCCCGGCAACACGCGGTTGCGAAAGACCGAACCCCGGTTTATTGTGAAATGAAATAATCTTGGCCAATATTTTTCTTTATCGTGACCCGGGCGGGCAAAGATAAAAAGAAATAAAAGACTAAGATTTGAATTGCGAATATTTGTATATGGCCGAAAAAGAAGCAAAGGCAAGAATAAAAATTAATAAACTACTGGAAGAAGCCGGGTGGCGCTTCTTGGATGATGAAGCCGGCAAAGCCAATATTCTTCTTGAAAACAATATTAACCTCACCCAAAAAAAACTCAATGAATTGGGAGAGAACTTTGAAAAAACAACCAATGGCTTTATCGATTTTTTACTGCTCGATGAAAAAGGGTTTCCGTTTATTGTCCTGGAGGCGAAAGCAGAAGATAAAAATCCGCTTTTCGGAAAGGAACAGGCCAGAAAATATGCACAGGCTCAGGGGTGCAGGTTTGTTATGCTCTCCAATGGAAATATTCACTACTTCTGGGATCTGGAACGAGGCAATCCTCACATAATAAGCCGTTTTCCTTCTCCTGAAACGGTAAAGGGATATTCAACTTTTAAGCCGGACAGAAACTACTTAGTCAGCGAGGTAGTCAATGAAGATTACTTTGTGTTGACGCAAAAGCCAGATTATATCAACGACCCTTCTTATACCAATGAAGAAAATCGTAAGAACTACATTGAAATAAACAAGCTTAGATTTTTAAGAAAGTATCAGATTAGAGCAATCCAGTCAATTCAAGATGCGGTTAAAAAAGGAAAAGACCGCTTTCTTTTTGAAATGGCTACAGGTACAGGAAAAACACTTGTATCTGCTGCGGTCATCAAGTTATTCCTGCGAACCGGAAATGCGCGAAGGGTTTTATTTCTGGTAGATCGGCTGGAACTTGAAGATCAGGCTTATAAAGCATTTGTCGCATATCTTAAGAATGACTATCAAACCGTTATTTACAAAGAAAGCCGTGATGACTGGCGGAAAGCTGAAATCGTTGTTTCCACCGTGCAGACTTTTTTATCAAAGAATCGATATAAAAGACTTTTTGCCCCTGATGATTTTGACCTTGTAATATCGGACGAAGCCCATCGCAGCATTGGCGGAAATAGCAGGGCGGTTTTTGAATACTTTATCGGCTACAAGCTCGGCCTTACTGCAACACCTAAGGACTATCTGAAACACATCGATACCGCAGAACTTGGCGAGAACGATCCGCGTGCACTCGAACGGAGACTGCTTCTTGATACCTACAAAACATTCGGTTGCGAAAACGGAAAGCCAACATTCCGTTATTCGCTTGTTGATGGCGTGAAAGAAGGATTTCTTGTAAATCCTGTGGTTGTGGATGCGCGAACCGAAATAACCACAAAACTCCTTTCCGATGAAGGATATGCCCTTATTACCCAAAACGAAGAAGGGGAAGAAGTCGAAGAAACGTTTATCCATAAGGATTTTGAAAAAAAATTCTTTTCGGAGAACACCAATAGAACGTTTTGCAAGGCCTTCTTGGACAATGCCTACAGAGACCCCATAAGCGGTGAAATTGGTAAAACTATTGTTTTTTGTGTTTCGCAAAACCATGCGGCTAAAATTACCCAGATCCTTAATGAAATGGCTTATGAAAGGTTCCCGGGTAAATACCAATCCGACTTTGCGATTCAAGTCACATCACGAATCGTTGATGCGCAGCAATTCACCATCAATTTTACTAACAACCGTCTTTCCGGCGCCGGCAATTTTAACCCTTCTTACAAAACCAGCAAGACCAGAGTCTGCGTGACTGTGGGTATGATGACAACAGGCTATGATTGCCCGGACATCCTTAACCTCTGCCTGATGCGGCCCATCTTCTCGCCGACTGATTTTATTCAGATTAAAGGGCGAGGCACAAGAAAATATGATTTTGCCATAGATATCAGCGATCCACAGTTAAGGATTCAGGCAGGAGAAAAACAAAAAGCGAATTTCAAGATGTTCGATTTCTTTGCCAACTGCGAATATTTTGAGGAGAAGTTTAATTATAATGAGGTTCTCATACTGCCAAAATCCACTACCGGTGGAGGAGGGCCGCAACCATTACCTCCTTCTGGTTATGAATCGACACGAACAGACTCAATATTGACCGTTGCTGAAAAAGTCGTTGGTTTTGAAGGAATGAAGATTGACCGGATGTATTTTGAAAAATTTGAACAAACCGTGTTGGAGCACCCTGTACTAAAGGAACAGGCTGAAGCCGGTAAATGGGATGAACTCATGAAGTATCTTGAAAAACATATTCTCGATAAGCCCGAGGAATATTTTACACTTGAGAAACTCCGGTCATCCATCCATATCGACCGCCGTGTCTCCATGAGGGAAATCATTGAAAAGATTTTTGGCATGATTCCCTATTTCAAGACCAAAAATGAATTATTGGATGAGGAATTTGACCGGTTTGACAGCAGATACCTGCCCAAAGAAGAGTATTTTACCTATGCTAAAACCGTGTTCAAGGCATATATCCTCGATACCGAATTCAGGGCTATTATTGACAATGAGAATTTTGCACTGCTCAATATTTCGCCCTATGGCGAAGCATTCAAAGGTCTGTCTCGTGAACTAAGAAAAGCCATACCGAAGTATATAAAAGATTATGTGCCACTAAGTAAATTTGTGGCTTAACAAGGGGTGAATGGATAATAAAATGAGTAATCTAATCATGCTGCCATCAGGGTATGATGTTGAAACTAAAACAGTCCTTAAACAACTTTCTCAGGCACATCGTTTTCTGGCTGAATTAAAGGGGATTTCAAAAACAATTCCCAATGAAGCGATTCTGATACATACATTACCCTTACTTGAAGCTAAAGATAGCTCCGCAATTGAAAATATTATTACGACTCATGATGAAATTTATAGGGAAGATCTTTTTGAAAATTTTATATCAAATCCTAAGGCAAAAGAAGTTCAAAATTATGCAAAAGCTTTGAAAATGGGATTTGATGAGCTAAAAAACAAGCAGCTACTTACCAATCAAATCATTTTAAATATTCAGGAAATTATAGCCTCCAACAACGCAGGATATAGAAAGCTGCCGGGAACAGAACTTAAAAATACATCCACTGGTAAAACCATATATGCCCCCCACAGGATTATGATACAATTATCCAACTGATGCATAATCTCGAACAATACATGAATAATGACAACCTTCATCCGGCTGATCCTTTAATTAAAATGGCAATCATTCATTTTCAATTCGAATTAATCCATCCATTTTATGATGGAAATGGACGTACCGGAAGAATACTTAATATTCTCTATCTTGTGCAAAAGGGATTACTTGATTTGCCAATACTTTATTTAAGTAGCTATATTATCAAAACAAAAGCCGATTACTATCGTTTGCTTCAGGAAGTAAGAGATAAAGGGAATTGGGAAGATTGGATTTTATATATGCTTAAAGGTTTAGAAATTACATCGAAAGGTACAATTTATCTTATCAAAGAAATAGCAAATCTAATGATAAGATATAAGCATACGATTAGAAGCAATTATAAATTCTATTCTCAGGATTTACTCAATAACCTCTTTAAACATCCTTATACAAAAATAGAGTATCTCCAACAAGATTTGAATATTCATCGACAAACGGCAGCGAGTTATCTGGATGAATTAGCAGAAGGCGGGTTACTCAAAAAGGAAAAAGTAGGAAAAAACAACTATTTTATTAATGAACCTTTGTTTCTTTTATTTAAAAATTTTGATTTAGCTTCTGAAATATAATTGTCATTGAGAGAATATGTCGAAAAAACTGAAAAAATTCGACACGTTTTTTTAATATGTCGAAATAACTGAAAAATTTCGACACGTTTTTTTAATATATCGAGAAAACTGATTTATTCATGATAAAAAAGAGAAACCATGCTTGACGCTGAAACCAAACGACGAATCGACACTGCCCGGGATATACTGGTAGGCAAGGTGCCCGACCCAAAGAGTCAGGTGGAGCAGATTACCATCGCCCTTATCTACAAATTTATGGACGATATGGACAGAGAGTCGGTGGAGATGGGAGGAAAACGAACCTTTTTTACCGGTGATTATGAACGATACAGCTGGAGCTATATATTTAATCCCAGTCTGGGTGGCCATGAAATGCTTAATCTGTATGCAGAAGCAATTACCCGGATGAGCCAGAATCCAAACCTGCCCGAGCTTTTCCGTAATATCTTCAAAAATGCCTATCTGCCCTATCGCGACCCCGAAACACTCAAACTCTTTCTTAAAACCATAAACAAATTTGCCTACGACCATTCAGAGCGTCTCGGCGATGCCTTTGAGTATCTGCTTTCAGTACTGGGCAGTCAGGGCGATGCCGGGCAATTCCGCACCCCGCGTCATATCATCGGTTTTATGGTAGAAATAGTCAGTCCGAAGAAAAACGAACTCATCCTTGACCCTGCCTGCGGGACGGCCGGATTCTTGATTTCGGCCTATAAACATATCATGTGTGAAAACACTTCCGAAAAATACCGCTCCGGCAATGGTAATGGCATAGGCGACCTGCTTACCACAGAGGAACGTAAAAAGCTACTCACCAATTTTAAAGGCTATGATATTTCTCCCGATATGGTGCGGCTTTCGCTTGTCAATATGTATCTGCATGGCTTTGTAAACCCTAAAATATTCGAATACGACACCCTGACGAGCGAAGACCGATGGAACGAATATGCTGACGTTATCCTTGCCAATCCGCCCTTTATGACCCCGAAGGGAGGTATCAAGCCGCACAAACGATTCAGCGTGCAGAGCAACCGAAGCGAGGTGCTGTTTGTGGACTACATCGCCGAGCATCTTACTTCCACCGGAAGAGCTGCGGTGATTGTGCCTGAAGGAATCATCTTTCAGAGTGCCAATGCCTATAAGCAGCTTCGTAAGATGCTGGTTGAAAATTATCTGTATGCGGTGGTCTCACTACCTGCCGGAGTGTTTCAGCCCTACTCAGGTGTAAAGACTTCCATCCTGCTGATGGATAAGGTGCTTTCTAAAAAGACTAATAGCATTCTGTTTGTAAAGATTGAAAACGATGGATTTGACCTTGGAGCCCAGCGCCGCCCCATTGACAGAAACGACCTGCCCGATGCTCTGCAGGTGATCCGTGAATATATTGACAAGGTAAGAAATGGCAATGCCGATAAATTTAATGCCGACGAAAAACCCTGCTCCGCCCTGCTGGTGAAGAAAGAAAAACTTGCCGAAAACGGCGAATACAACCTCACCGGCGATAGATACCGAGTGGTAGAAAAACGCAAACACCAGAAATGGCAAATGGTGAAGCTGGGGGATGTTTTTCAAATTGAGTCTGGGGGTACTCCCGATAGTAAAAACTTAGAGTATTGGGATGGAGATATTAAATGGGCCACATTGGTTGATATTCCAGAAAATATTTCAATAATTTCTGAAACAAAAAGAAAGATAACTGAAAAAGGACTCAAATATTCATCTGCAAAGTTATTGCCCAAAGGAACAGTTTTAGTTTCTTCCCGCGCTACTATTGGGAGAATAGCTGTGACTGGTTGTGAAATGGCTACAAATCAAGGTTTTAAAAACATAATTGTCGATGATAAAAATAATCCTTTATTTGTGGCTAATATGTTGAGTAAAAAAGTTAATGATATGATTTCTTTGGCTTCAGGAGGAACTTTTAAAGAGATTTCTAGAGCAACATTTTCTACAATTCAAATCCCCCTCCCGCCGTTGGAAGTGCAGCAAGAGATAGTGGCAGAGACAGAGGGCTACCAGAAGATAATCGACGGCTGCAGGCAGGTGATAGACGCCTGGAAGCCGGATGTAGAAACCTACCTGGACGAAGAACTCAAAACCTACCTGGCCCAGCACCCAGAGAAACAGGAAGAACTCGCAGAAGGTTGGCCCATGGTGAAGCTGGGGGAGGTGTGTGAGATAAAAAGTGGAGGAACACCATCTACAAAAGAAAATTCTTATTATGAAAATGGTACAGTTCCTTGGTTAAAATCGGAGGTTTGCAAAGACGAAATTATTGAAAAACCAGAAACATTTATTACAGATCTCGGGTTAAAAAATTCTTCAGCAAAAATTCTTAAACCCAATACTACTCTTATTGCACTGGTTGGTGCAACAATTGGAAAAACAGCATTTATAACTTTTCAAGCTACTACAAATCAGAATATAGCAGGCCTATACCCCAATGATATTAATGAATTATCAGAACTGTATTTGTTTTATAGTGTCCAAATCTTATATAAATACTTTAAAAAATTAGGAGATGGCAACTTTAAAATGGCTTCCTTATCGTTTGTTAAGTCACTTCAAATCCCCCTTCCGCCCCTTGAAGTCCAGATCCGAATTGTCGATAAAATCGAATCCGAGCGGAAGGTGATAGACAGCCTGCGGGAGATGGTAAAAACCTACGAGAAAAAGATTAAGCGGGTGATTGACAGGGTGTGGGGGGAGTAGGGTAAAATGCTGTTCTTCTCACATTGCGCAACAGCGACTATACGGAACAAACAAAAAAACAGAACGAACGATATACGGATTCAACATTTCATCACAATTATGAGGTCATTAATGAAAAGGATTTCATTAACAGGAAACAAGATGAACAGAGGTGTATCTTTGATTTTAGGCGTCGGCTGCCTGATTATGGCCGCCGGGCTGTCGGCACAGGTCAATCAAGGGCAGGAAGAAACTATAACGTTCAAAGCGCAGGTCCGCGCGCGCGGGGAAATCGACCAGCGGGATCTGAACAGTAAAACCGGGTACGACAGTTATACATTTCTCCGCACCCGTTTCGGGGCGTTGCTTCAGCCGGTTAAGCATTACTCGGCGTTTATCCAATTCCAGGATTCCCGCGTTTTTGGCAAGGAAAAAAGCCCGACGGACGATTCCAAAAACGTGGACCTGCATCAGGCCTATATCGAGGCGAAACATTTTATCTGGGATAAAATGGACGTCCGTTTGGGCCGGATGGAAGTCAGTTACGGCGAGGAACGCCTGATCGGGCGATCGAACTGGGGCAACACCGGCCGGTCGCTCGACGGCAGTCTGTTCATGTTCAACCTGTCCGGACCGTTAAAGCTGGATGTGTTTGCCTACCGCCTGAATGAAAACAGTCCGCCGCCGACGCTGGCTGACACCACCGCCGTTCCGGATAAGGAAGACCGCGATTTCATGGGCCTGTATCTGACGTATAACCATTCCGATTATTTCAACGCGGATGCGTATATTATCGGCGATGGGGATCATACGCGAAACGCGGCCACGCACGGCAAGGATTCTCTTCAAAGAGCCACCATCGGAACGTTTCTGAGCGGCCGGTTCGGCTCGTTCAGCTATAAAACCGAAATGGCTTATCAGACGGGAACAATCAGCGGCGCTTCTCTGTCCGCCTTTCTTCTGACCGGAAGCTTCGGGTATGCGTCTGCCGACGCGGCCTGGAAACCGTCCGTCGTTGTCGGCTGCGATTATGTGTCGGGCGATAATAACTTGGCGGACAAAAAAATCAGGACGTTCAACACGTTATTCGGCTCCAGCCGGTATTACGGCGGCATGGATTATTTCATCGATATAGCCAGGCACACCGCTCAGTTGGGCCTTCAGGACAATATGATTAAAATCAAAATCCAGCCCGCCGATGCCGTTACTGCCGGGCTGGATTATCATTATTTTTTATCCGCTCAAAAGGATAAAACCCTTAACAGCAAGGTGTTCGGGCACGAAGCCGATTTAGTCGTTGCCTATAAAGCCAACACGTTTGTTTCTTTTGAATCCGGTTTCAGCATCATGCGGCCGGGTAAACTGCTCAAAAAACGATTCGGCGGCCGCGGCGATCCCGGCATGTGGAGTTATTTAACCATGCAGTTTGATTATTAATTATGCCGCGTAGGTATATCCGGATAGCGATACTTACGGCGTTCCTGCCGGCCGCGGTATTTCTGAACGGCTGCGGCGGCCTGCCGAGTTACGGTTCCGCGCTCGCGCTGAGCGACGTGCCGTATATTGTCAAACCGGATGACGACGCGCATCCAACCAGCCTGACGACGGTAACGCCGCGGCTGGGAGTCAGCGTGACCGGTAACCGGTTGTACGGCGAGCGGGATCAGATGACATTCGCCGAGTTAGGCGTTTATCAGAGCCGTTTGTTCGGCCGTTATCACATTGCGTACGGCGGGTCGGCTTACGCGGGTAATTACTATGCGCGCTCGCTGGAACCCTCAAATGCCCGGAAATCTTTTTTTGGAGGGCATCTCACCGCCGAAGTCGGCGCGTCGCAGAACTTTTCCAATGATTTTGTATTCCGGCCCGCGATAATCCGGTTTACGGTGTTGTATGAAAACGGGCCATGGTTCCGATACCGAAAAACCGCCGAACGCGATTCGTTGATCGTTAACAATCATCCGAATCATTTCACGATACTTACCAGTTTTACAAACGAAGCGTCTTTTAAAACGGAAATCGGGCGGCTGGGTTTATTTTTCGGAATTACCGCCTATCGTTTGGATCCTAAAAAAAGAGACGACAACCGGGTGGAGTTTCCGTTTACATTTTTTTTCGGGCCGTTTTTTACGTATCAGCGCGCCACCGGATTTCTGCAAATCGGCTCTTCCTGCGTGGAAGCTGGCTTCAGTTACGCGATCCGCTGATTATTTGATGAGCAGCATCCGCTTCGTCTGTGTTTTTCCGTCCACGTTCAACGCATACAAATACACGCCCGACGCCGCGGCTTTTCCGGCATGATCGTCGCCGTTCCATCGCGCGGTATGCTTACCGGCCGATTGCTTTTCGTTGACCAGCGTACGCACTTCCTGTCCCAGTATATTATAAACCTTAAGTTGCACGCGGCTGTCCCGGGCGATTTTATAGACAATCGATGTGGATGGATTGAACGGATTCGGGAAATTCTGCGCCAGATAAAAATCTTTTACGGCCGGAGTACCGGATTCCGCGATATCCGTAATCTGGGACAGGTCGAGCTTGTACATGGAGCGACCGTGCGTGCCGGCGACGAGAAAGTTCCCGGCGTCATGGATTTTAAGGTCGTACACGGACACCAGCGGAAGCCCCGGACCGACGTCCTGCCATGACTGGCCGCCGTTGGTTGTATAATACGCGCCAACGTCCGTGCCGACAAATAGCCCATTCGGTCGGTTCGGATCAATCACGAATCCGTTGATCGGCGCGTCAGGCAGATTGGCGGAAATGTTCGACCAGCTTGTTCCTTTATTTGTGGTTTTAAAAATATGCGGCTGGGGATCGCGCCATTTGAGCCCGGAGAAAGTGACATAAGCGATGTTTTCGTCATAAGGATCCACCGCCACGCGTGTCACCCAGCGGAACGGCAGTCCGTTGGTGACATTCGTCCAGCTACCACCCAGATTGCTCGTGACCCACACGCGGCCATCCGCCGTACCCACATATAACACCGATGTATTGGAAGGCGCGACGGCGATAGTCGTGATGGTGTTCAGTCGCGGCAGTCCGCCGGTTAAATCGTTTGAAATGGGCGACCAGTTGGAAGCGCCGTTGGTGGTGCGGTAAACGCGGTTGCTGCCGTAATAGAGAATATCGGGATTCACCGGATCCATGATAACCGGCGTGGACCAGTTTTTGGGATCGGATTCATCGATGCCGTTGGTCGCCGCATACCATTCATAACCGCCGTTATACGATTTAACCAGATTTCCGTACTGGGATTCGGCATAAATAATATCCGAATTCTGCGGATGCACGATTACGTAGAACCCGTCGCCGCCGTACAGAATATCCCAGTCGTTCAGCGCGCCGGTCAGCGTGCGCGGCGTGGAATTGTCCTGCGTGCCGCCGTACAGCCGCTGGGGATTGGAATAATCGATGGCGATTTCATAGAACTGCGTGATAGGCAATTCGGCGACTTCGGTCCAGTTTGCGCCGTTATCGGCGGATATATCAATGCCGCCGTCGTTGCCGTTCATGATGATATTTGGATTCGTCGGATGATAGGCCAGCGCGTGGAAATCTACATGATACGGAACATACACGCCCCAGGTTTCGCCGGCGTTGGTGGTATGCATCATACACTGATCCAGCACCCAAACATCATCCGGATTGGTCGGATGTACGCGAATCTGCCCGAAGTACCAGCTGAAATTATCAAATCCGAAAGACGCTTCACCGTCCGGATCCGCGTTAAACCAGCTGTTGCCGCTGTCGGTGGTTTTAAAAACACCCAGATATTCATAGCCGTCATTATAAAGACTATACGCAATGTTCGGGTTGCTGGGCGACAGCGCCAGGCCGATCCGTCCGACGTTGGTAAGGGAAGCGTCCGGCAGTCCATTGGTCAGTTGATGCCAGTTATTGCCGCCGTCGGTGGAGCGGTAAATGCCGCTGGTGACGCCGTATAGATGCGACGTGGTCGGACGGCGGACGCGTTCCCACATGGCGGCCATGAGAAACTGCGGATTGGAGGGATTCATTACCAGATCCACCGCGCCGGTTGTATCGCTGATGAACAATACCTTTTCCCAAGTAGCGCCGCCGTCGGTGGAGCGGTACACGCCGCGTTCAATATTCGGTGTGAAATACGAACCGAGCGCGGCGACAAATACCCGCTGGGTATTGGACGGATCCACAAGTATCCGGCCGATAGAAGCGGTCATTTCCAAACCGATAAGTTGCCATGAAACGCCGCCGTTGGTGGATTTATACACGCCGCCGCCTTCAAAATTGTTATGGCCGCCGTTCGCTTCGCCGGTCCCCACGTAAAGCACATCCGGGTTTACGGGATCAATGCCGATATCGCCGATAGGCAGTACGGCCGCTTCGTCGAAAACCGGAAACCATGTCGCGCCCATATTGGTCGATTTAAACACCCCGCCCGTAGCCGCGCCGGCGTATACAATATTCGGGTTAAGCGTATTGAATTCGATATCCGAAACGCGTCCCGTGACATTCGTTGGGCCGGCGAATTCCCATACCAGCGGCGTGGCGTTTTTTCGGATGGCCTGGGTGCGCATTTGTTGGGCCGATCGCAAGGCCTGTAAGTGCGCGTCGCGGTCGGCCTGTCCGTACGGAAATGTCCGCTGGAGCCAGGCGTAATCGGAGGGATATTTCGGCGGTTTTGTATCCGCCGCCGTGCGCGGCCAATAAATGACCACGGTAAGGATCAATACTATCAAAACGGCGACGCCTGTAAGCGCGGCCGGCATGAATTGCTTAACGCTCATACGATCCTCCTTTATTAGAGCATTCGGTAAAATGATCGTAATCGGGAATTATTTCTTCAGCGCTTTTTTGATGGTGTCGCCCAGATACTTTATTCCGTTCTCGATTTGCTCCGTGGACGGGAATGAATAATTCAGGCGTAGCGTGTGCGCGCCGGAGCCGTCGCAGTGGAAGGGCCGCCCGATCACGTACGCGACGTTGTTTTCAATGGAGGACATGAAAATATCTTTGCTGTTAAGGTATTCAGGCAGACGCACCCACAGGAACATGCCGCCGCCGGGATTGGACCAGGTGACTTCTTTGGGCATGTGTTTTTCCAGCGCCCGGATCATGGCTTCCTTTTTGGGCTTGTAGCAGGCCACCGCTTTCTGGATCGTCTGCTTCATTTTGCCCTGACGGATATACTCGGCGATGATCAGTTGGTTGAAGGAGGGCGAACAAAGATCCACCGACTGTTTCAGCACGACCATTTTTTCGATTAATTCTTTTTCGGCAACCACCCAGCCAAGGCGCATGCCCGGGAACAGCACTTTGGACAGCGTTTTCAGCATGATTACCCCTTTGCCGCCGGAGAGCATCCACAAGCTGGGCAGTGCTTCGGCGCCGAAGCTGAGTTCGCGGTACGGCGAATCCTCGATAATCGGAATTTCCCATTCCGCGCCGATACGTACCAACTGTTTCCGCCGTTCCAAGCTCATCGTGATTCCGGAAGGATTCTGGAAATCGGGGATTGTGTAAATAAACCGCGGCCGCTTGTTGTGTCTGGCAAGATATTTGAGGGTGTTGAGTAGTTGCGTAATGTCCATGCCGTTATCGTCCATTACGATGCCGCGCATGTCCGCGCCCGCCCGTTCAAAGGCTTGAATCCCGCCGATATAGGACGGTAGTTCCATCACAATAGGTTCATCGGCGTCAAGAAGCAGTAATGATACCAGGTCGAGTCCCTGCTGGGAGGAAGAGGTAACGCAAATCTGCTCGGCGGTTGCCTGATCGCCGAAATCCGCCATATGCTGGATCAGCGCTTCGATCAGCTCATTTTCACCGGGCGTCGGGCCGTATTGCAGCGCGAGATAGCCTTTTTTAGTCAGTACTTCTTTGGTAATATCAATCAGTTCCTGAATGGGAAATAACGAAGCGTCCGGCAGACCGCCGCCGAAAGATATCACGCCGGGTTTCCGTGTCCATTTGAGCAACTCACGGATTTCAGAGCTTTTGATCCGGTTGGATATCTGGGAAAAAAAATAAGCCATGGCTGTATCTCCTGAATAAACGGTTGGACTTTTTTTCAAATGTATAATGAAATTTGTAATTATGCAATAACCTTTTCACGGATTTTTCGGCCGCGCCATTCATTCCATAAAGGGTTTCTCAGGATAACTTGCTTTTGCTTTTTAGATAATACTGTCGTACATTGGCTTCAGCATCATTAACGGAGAATTAAAGCTTATGAAAGCGATCCAAATTGAATCCGGGGAACTGTCCGTTTATTGTTATGCAAAAATCAACATGGGCCTGCGGATATTCGACAAGCGGCCGGACGGTTACCATAACATTGAGACTACCTTTAAAGTTATCGGTTTGCACGACCATATTCGCATAACGCGAAACGGTTCGCCATCGCCACGGGTGATATCCGCTTCGGAAAATATGCCGAAAGACGCTTCCAATCTCTGCATACGGGCGCTCCATAAACTGAATGAAAAAACCGGATGCGGCTTGGGTTTTGACGTAAACATTGTCAAGCATATTCCCATTGGCGCCGGTCTGGGCGGGGGCAGCAGCGATGCGGCGGGCGTATTAGTCGGATGCAATGAATTGCTTAATCTCAGACTCGATGATGATACCCTGATGAAACTCGGGCTGGAATTGGGTTCGGATGTACCGTTTTTTGTTGGTTTTTTATTGGGCTATGGCAACACGGCTACCGGAAGAGGCCGGGGTGAAAACCTGGAATTTTTCAACTGGAACCTCAGCGAGAAGGTGCTTTTAGTATACCCTAATATCCATGTTTCTACAGCATGGGCATATGCTAACTTTAATAAATATATGAACATGGGTGATAGTAAAATGTCAAGTTTAACCTTGACAAACACTAAAAAAAACATTATGTTTAGCGCAATTTTAGAAAAACCAATGTTTTTTGAAAATTTTTTTGAACCGCTCGTGTTTGCCGAGTGTCCGGATGTTAAAGAAGTATATGATCGGCTACTGAAGGAACAACCTTTATTGACTGCGATGTCCGGAAGCGGATCGGCCATTTATGCTTTATTTCCTGACGACACCGAACTGGAACCGGTGTTAAAGAAATTATCGGGTTATTATGCGGCTGTCGTAAAATTTATCTGACCGGATAACTCAACCCGTTAAAGAAAAAATATTTGGGGTGTAGCCAAGCGGTAAGGCAGCGGGTTTTGGTCCCGCCATTCCGAGGTTCGAATCCTTGCACCCCAGCAATGTTTTACACTTATATACTTCCGAGCATGAAGACCGATGCGTATGATATCGGTCACACCGAGGCCATGAATGAACGGTTACGTCAGCATAATCAGGGGTTGTGCCGATCCACCAAACATGCCGTGCCGTGGAAAGCGGTTCATGTGGAAGAATTCGAAACCCGCAGTGAAGCCATCAAACGGGAACGTTAATTGAAAATTTAAAGAGCCGCAAAACTTTGAAGAAAAATCACTTTATTATGCGGCAATTATGCGGCAATATCCAAAAAATTAAAGTTTAGTTTTTTTGAAATAAACGGGTTTCTGAAGGATTTATCGAACAAATAACGATTATAACGACCCGATTTCCGGGAAATAATAGAATTCCGGTATGTCGGGTTAATTTATCAAGAAGAAATATAAATGGTTGAGATTAAAGCGAAATTGATGGTAGCTTCGGGACGCGTGCACCGTACTTTTGCGGAAGGCATCGTGAAGCATCTCAATATACCGCTCGCGAAAACAGAAATTATGAATTTCAGCGACGGGGAAATTTTCGTCAAGTACGATGAAAATATCCGCGGCGAGGATTTATATATTGTTCAGCCGACCATAGCTCCGGCGGACAATCTGATGGAACTGCTGATTATGATTGATGCGGCGCGGCGCGCATCCGCTTACCGTATTACAGCCGTTATACCGTATTTCGGCTATGCCCGGCAGGATCGCAAGGACCAGCCGCGCGTATCCATTACCGCCAAGCTGGCGGCCAACCTGATCCTTACCGCCGGCGTGGACCGGGTGCTGACGATGGATCTGCACTCGCCGCAGATACAAGGTTTTTTTGATATTCCTCTGGATCACCTGTATTCCTCTGCCGTGCTGACCGAATACTGGCGCAATATGCTGAAGCCGGGATCGGTGGTGGTATCGCCGGACATGGGCGGCGTCAAGCTGGCTCGCGCCTATGCCAAGCGGCTTCAGATGGAATTCGCGATTATTGACAAACGGCGTCCCCGGGCGAACAGCGTGGAAATATTGAATATCATTGGGGATGTCAGAGGCCGCGATGTACTGATGGTGGACGACATGGTGGATACCGCGGGCACGCTGACCCGCGCCGCCAAAGCGCTCAAGGATGCGGGCGCCGGCGACATTTATGCCACCTGCACGCACCCCATTCTGTCAGGCCGCGCGATTGAACTGCTGATGGAATCGCCGATTCGCCGGCTGGTGGCCGCCGATACCGTGCCGCTTAAAAACACGTGTGAAAAAATTGAAATTGTTTCCGTCACACGGATGTTTGCGGAGGCCATCAACCGCATTCACAAAGCCGAATCCGTCAGCGTATTGTTTATATAGAAAAAACATTATTATAATACATAAACACAGGATATTCCCATGGAGCAAGTAATCTTAAAAGCAGAAAAAAGAGAAACCAGCCGGCACAGCGCCAGGAAAGCCCGGAAAGAAGGTAAAGTCCCCGGCGTGTTCTACGGTTTTGGCAAAAGCAATGTCAATGTCGCTTTTGACGCCCGTTCGCTAGTTAAATTCTTACATTCCGAACATACGTTGCTGACGCTCGACCTGGAAGGCGAACAGATGCAGGCGCTGATACGAAACTACGATAAGGATCCGGTAACGTCCGCGATTACACACGTTGACGTGATGGCTGTAGCCATGGATCGGCCGGTCGATGTCAAGGTGCCGATTGTGTTTGTCGGCACACCGGTCGGCGTTAAGACCAAGGGCGGCATTGTTCAGCATGATATGATCGAGTTTCATATCAAATGTCTTCCGGCACACATACCGCCGCATCTGGAGGTCAATATTGACAATCTGGATCTTGGGCAGGCCATTCACGTCCGCGATCTGAAGTATGAAAACATCACCTTACTGAATCCGCCGAGCGAGTCGGTATGCACCGTGGTGATACCGAAGGCTCTTGAAGCCGTACTGGCTGAAGCTGCGGCTGAAACCGCCGAACCCGAACTGGTCGGCGCGAAAGAGAAAGAAGAAGGCGCGGAAGAAGGCAAGAAAGAAGAACCAGCCAAGGCGGAGAAAAAAGAACCGGCCAAGGCGGAAAAGAAATAACGTCAACGTGGAGTTCCTTTCCGCGGCTTGGTCTTGTTCTTCTGAGAACATAATCAGAACGTCAGCGGAAATTAATTATGATGCTGATAGCAGGCCTGGGCAATCCCGGAAGCCGCTACCGCGATACGCGGCATAACCTGGGTTTTATGGTCCTAGACTTTATGGCCGAAGAAAAGCGTTTCGGTTTTAAACCTGGAAAAGGGGACTACGAGTACGCCGAAACATCCAGCGATACCGAACGCATACTCTGGGTAAAGCCGATGACGTTTATGAACAACAGCGGCGTGGCTCTTGCTGAGTTGGCCCGTTTTTATAAAATTGATGCCGACCGCATTTTGGTTGTATGTGATGATGTATCCTTGCCGCTTGGAAAAATGCGCATCCGGAAGGACGGCGGTGATGGCGGCCATAATGGTCTGAAATCCGTTATCCTCCATCTCAATGACGACCGGTTTACGCGTTTGCGGGTCGGTATCAATCATCCGGACAGCCGGAATTACGATCTCGCTGATTTTGTTCTGGCAAAATTTTTTCCGGAAGAACTGCCGGTACTGAATAAAGTAATAGCAGCGGCCGCCGACGCGGTCAGTGATTTGATAACGACGGGCGTCGAAAAAGCCATGAATAAATACAACGGTCTGGTTATCCAGGCCTAAGGATATTAAAAAGCAGCATTCAAAAGAACAGGAAAAACCGTTTAACCAACCAGGAGCAAGTTATGGCACGAAACCGCTTCACAACAGGAACCGCGCACGCGCGTTTCAACCCGATGTTCCGCACATGGGGATGGATACTGACCGCGCTCATAGGCATCATGATGTCTGCCGGTATGCTTACGGCACAGGACAAACACGATTGCACCAAGATGGCCTCCGCCGACTGCGCTTCAGCCCAAACCGCCCATATGGACAGTTGCCATGGTGCGCATCACAAAGATGCGGCTGTTGCAGGCACTGAGAAAAAACACCAGGGCGGCGGCGAAGCCAGTCTGATCCTTCCGGATGTCTCCACGCAGACGTTTCTGGGAATGAACGGCAAATCGCTTCTTCTAATCGGTATTTTCATCTGTTTTCTGGGTTACCTTTTCGGCCTGCTGATTTACATGAACCTGAAAAAACTGCCGGTACATAAGGCCATGAAGGAAATGTCGGAACTGATCTATGAAACCTGCAAAACCTATTTAATCCAGCAGGGCAAATTTTTACTCCTGCTTGAAGCTTTTATCGCCATCATCATCATTTTATATTTCGGCCTCCTGCTGAAATTTGAGTTTCTGAAAGTGGTTATAATTTTACTGTTCAGTATCATCGGCATATCCGGCAGTTATGGAGTCGCATGGTTTGGCATCCGCGTCAACACATTTGCCAACTCACGGACGGCGTTCGCGAGTCTTGAAGGTAAGCCGTATCCGATTCATGCGATTCCGACGCGCGCCGGCATGAGCATCGGCATGATGTTAATCAGCGTGGAATTGCTGATTATGCTTTTCATTCTGTTGTTTGTGCCCGGCGACTACGCCGGTCCGTGCTTTATCGGTTTCGCTATCGGCGAATCGCTCGGCGCCGCAGCTCTCCGTATCGCCGGCGGCATCTTCACCAAGATTGCCGATATCGGTTCGGACTTGATGAAAATCGTATTTAAAATTAAAGAAGACGACGCGCGCAATCCCGGCGTAATAGCCGACTGCACGGGCGACAATGCCGGCGATTCTGTCGGACCGAGCGCGGACGGATTTGAAACCTACGGCGTTACCGGCGTCGCTCTGATTACGTTCATTATCCTCGCCGTTGCCAGCCCGGTCATCCAGATCCAACTGCTGGTATGGATTTTTGTGATGCGCGTGATGATGATTGTTGCCAGCGCGTTATCATATTTCATCAACGATATGATCACCAAAGCCCGCTACGGCCAGGCTACCGAAATGCATTTTGAGGCGCCACTGACCACGCTGGTCTGGATTACGTCAATCGTCTCCATCGGTCTGACCTATCTCATTTCGTATCTGATTATTCCGGATCTCAACGGCGATACTACGCTGTGGTGGAAACTGTCCGCTATCATTTCATGCGGCACGCTCGCCGGAGCGATTATACCGGAACTGGTCAAAGTGTTCACCTCCACAAAATCCAAGCATGTCCGCGAAGTCGTCACTTCCTCGCAGGAAGGCGGTCCTTCGCTGAATATTCTGTCCGGATTTGTCGCCGGTAATTTTTCAGCTTACTGGCTGGGCGTCGCCATTCTCGTTCTCATGAGCATAGCGTTTTTTGTCAGTCTCGGAATCCCCGCTATCGATCCCTCGAATATAACTGCCGGCGGGCTCATGCTGGCTCCGACGGTGTTTGCGTTTGGCCTTGTGGCGTTCGGCTTTCTGGGCATGGGTCCCGTGACCATCGCCGTGGATTCCTACGGGCCGGTTACCGACAATGCGCAGTCGATATACGAACTGTCATTAATCGAGCAGATTCCGAATGCCAAGGAAGAACTGAAAAAAGAATTCAATATTGACGTTAATTTTGACCGCGCGAAGCACATGCTCGAAGAAAACGACGGCGCGGGCAATACGTTTAAAGCCACGGCCAAACCGGTGCTGATCGGTACGGCGGTGGTCGGCGCCACGACGATGATTTTCTCCACGATTATGGTGCTCACCAACGGACTGCAGACCAATGTTGGCCTGCTTTCGCTGTTGCATGCGCCGTTTCTGCTGGGACTGATACTCGGCGGCGCGATGATATACTGGTTCACCGGCGCGTCCATGCAGGCCGTTACGACCGGCGCCTACCGGGCCGTGGAATTCATCAAAGCCAATATCAAACTGGAAGGCGTGGAAAAAGCTTCCACGGCCGACAGCAAGAAAGTGGTGGAAATCTGCACCAAGTACGCGCAGAGCGGAATGTTTAATATATTCCTCGCCGTATTTTTCGGCACCTTGTCCTTTGCGTTTGTCGAACCGTATTTCTTCATCGGTTATCTGATCTCAATTGCCATCTTCGGCTTGTATCAGGCTATCTTCATGGCCAATGCCGGCGGCGCCTGGGACAACGCCAAAAAAATCGTGGAGGTGGACCTGAAGCAAAAGGGTACCGACCTGCATGCGGCCACCGTGATCGGCGATACCGTGGGCGATCCCTTCAAAGATACCTCTTCCGTCGCCATGAACCCCGTCATCAAATTCACGACGCTGTTCGGTCTGCTGGCGGTTGAACTGGCGCTGCAATTGACCCATGACGCGGGCTCCACAATCACCGGTATTCTGGCGGCATTGTTCTTCGCCGTTTCCGTGACGTTTGTGATCCGCTCGTTCTACGGTATGCGTATCAAAACCGAAAAACAAAACGCATAGGCATTACAGGCAAAGTGATTAACGCGAATAAATAAAAATGAACCCTGCGTTAGAATTGATTCAAATGGTGTTTGTATCAAACGCTAACGCCGAAACCACCCGACCAAAGGGTAAGGAGATATTATGTCAAAGAAAACGCTCAAGGGCGTCGCGGGTCAGCCCCGGTATTATGAAACGGTGCTGGTCATCGATCCCCAGATCGGCGATGAGGGCATTCGCGCCATCATCGAAAAAGTAAAGGATATTCTGGCCCAGCAGCAGGCCGTGGTCGTGAAAATCGACGAGTGGGGCAAGCGCAAGCTGGCGTATCCGATCAAGAAGAAAACGTATGGCTATTACGTCAGCGTGGAATTTGAGGCACACGGACCGATCGTCAAAGCTCTGCAGGATTACTACCTAATCAATGAGCAAATTATCCGGTACGCCACCACGCTGGTGGATTTGCGCCTGCGCAAGGAACGGCAGCGGGAAAAAGCTGCCCCGAAAGAGGCGCACGCCGAAGAAGCCGAAGCCCTGTAATCCGGCTCCGGTCAAACTAATAAAACCATACGAACATGAACGGAAGGTAAATTATTATGTCTCCAAAAAACGATAAAAAAGAACGGAAAAACGACCGCCGCAAAGCCCGCGAGCAGAAAAGCGTCATGGGCAAACAGCGCAACTGCGCGTTCTGCGAAGAAAAAGCGTATTATGTGGATTACCGCGACGTCAAGCGCCTCGGTAAGTTCACCTCCGAACAGGGCCGCATTATGACCCGTCGTACATCCGGCGTCTGCGCCGTGCATCAACGCCAGCTCGTCCGCGCCATCAAACTGGCCCGGCACTTGGCACTGCTGCCGTTCGTCAGCGACATGACCCGTTAATCCAACTGCAACCGATGAAATTTATACGGAGAATGATCCTATGAAAGTTATTTTAAGAAGCCCGGTCGACAATCTCGGACAGGCCGGCGAGGTGGTGGACGTCAAGCCCGGTTATGCCCGCAACTATCTGGTACCCAAAGGCCTGGCGCTGCTGTTCACCAAGTCTAATCAGGCCGTTTACGAAAACGAGAAAAAACAGGCGGCGGCCCGCATCGCCAAAGAAAAACACGGCGCCGAACTGATGGCCAAAAAACTCGAAGATATATCCGTGGAAATCGCGGTTTCCGTCGGCGAAGAAGACAAGTTGTTCGGCTCGGTGACCAGCCAGGATATCGCCGATCAGCTGCTTAACCAGAATGTGGAAATTGACAAACGTAAAATCCTGCTCGAAGAACCCATCAAGGCGCTCGGCCTGTATACCGTGGATGTCAAACTGCACCCTGAAGTGACCGGCAAGATCAAAGTATGGGTGGTTAAAAAGTAACCCTTAACCTTAAAAGACTAAAAAAGCAGTTCTCTTTGAAGGAGAACTGCTTTTTATTTTATCCGCTAAACCAATCGATGTTTATTTAAACTTTCCGGTAATGACTTCCGGGATCAGGTCCCCTTCCCGGCTTTGGAGTCCTACTTTATCCGGACTATAGATACCCTCGTCGATAGCGTCTTTTTGATACACTTTTTCTTTCATCTCGATTTTTTTCTGGATTTTCATCAGCGCTTCCAGCACGCCTTCCGGCCGTGGGGGACAGCCGGGTATATACACATCTACAGGAATGAATTGATCCACGCCCTGAATCAGCGTGTAGGTGTTGAAAAAACCTCCGGTGGATGCGCAGGCGCCCATCGAAATGCACCACTTTGGATCGGGCATCTGGTCCCATATTTTTTTAAGAACCGGCATCAGTTTGATAGCCACGCGGCCGGCCACAATCATCAGGTCGGCCTGACGCGGAGAAAACCGTATGGCCTCTGCACCGAAACGCGCCATATCGTAACGCGGTCCCAGCGTTCCCATTAACTCAATCGCGCAGCAGGCCGTACCAAAGGGCATCGGCCAGAGAGAATTCTTTCGGCCCCAGTCCCATAAGGCCTCCAGGCGTGTCGTTAAAACATTGTCTTTAAGGTCTTTGGTAATATCCATAGTGAATAGAAAATAATATTAATAAAATCCGTAATCCCCGTGTGGAGATTACGGATATATGATAATATAAAAATCAGTACATATTCAAGAAGAATAAATTATTTAGCCGATTTTTTAAAATATTCATTCACCTGGTCCCAGTTAATCACATTCCAGAAAGCGGCAACATAATCCGCCCGGCGGTTCTGGTACTTGAGGTAATAAGCGTGCTCCCAGACATCGATGCCGAGAACCGGCTTCAGCCCTTCGGTCAGAGGGCTATCCTGATTGGGCGTACTGCCAATCACAAGTTGTCCTTTAGCGTCAACATTCAACCAGGCCCATCCGCTGCCGAAACGCCCCATGGCCGCTTTGGCAAACTCAGCCTTGAAATTATCGAAACTGCCGAATTTCTGGCGTAGGGCATCGGCAATATCCCCTTTGGGCTCGGCCGGCGCTTTGGGCGCAAGTATAGTCCAGAAGAAACTGTGATTGGCGTGACCGCCGGCGTTGTTGCGGATTACGGTGCGGATTTCCTCCGGTACGGCGTTAAGATTCGATACCAGTTCTTCCGCGGTTTTGTTTTGAAGATTCGGGTATTTTTCAAGCGCGGTATTGGCGTTTGTAATGTACGCCTGATGATGCTTGGTGTGATGAATGTTCATGGTCATTTCATCAATGAAGGGTTCCAGCGCATTGTAAGCATAGGACAGAGGGGGAAGCGTTAATGACATTTTTAAACTCCGTATTTAATTTTTTTAATAACTTCTTACTGCTGGTTACAACGTCATTAAAATGAAAATTATTCCGCGGAATCATACGGGACGAAAAGATGAATTTATCCTTTACCGAATGAAATTTATTCCCTATTATGATACGATGACAGGAAAACCAGAGTCTTGTGAAAATAGACATATCCTGTTGTGTTTCTAATTGATAAATTTTTTGATTATGAAAACCAAAGAGACCGAGGCCTTGTCCTATTCCCACCGGGTAGCTGTAACGGCATTTATAATTGACAATGGCCGATTTCTGCTATTAAAACGCAATAACGCGCCGCGGGTCTGGGGTTTGCCGGGCGGCCGGCTGAATCGGGATGAAGATCCGAATACCGGCATTCACAGAGAAATTTTTGAGGAGACCGGCCTTACGGTAGAAATTATATCACCGGCCGGTATCTGGTACGGCGATTTCGGTCAGGGAATTTATATATCAATTGATTATCTCGCCAGAAAAATTTCCGGCGACGTCGTATTATCGGATGAGCATGCCGATTACCGGTGGGCGTCTTTGGATGATCTGAAAAAAGGCAATCCGCCGTTATCCGAAAGCGCTTCGGGATTTTCGCTGCCTTATTTTATCAATGCGTGGGCCTTGTATGTGAAAATGACGGCGCGGTAGCTATAAGGAACAGTATCATTCCGGTCAGGTCTCAAACGGCGCGGTATCGATTTTAATTTCATCATTCTCGATAATTAAATCGAACGTCCTGAGGCGCGCGTTACCGGCGGCAAGATTGTTCAGCAGTTCACCTGTGGTAATATCAAACATCCAATCATGCAAGGGACAGGTAATGGAGCGTCCGTCCTGCACGCCCTCATGCAGCGGCGCGCCGCGATGAAGGCATTCGTCAGCGACAGCGTAATAGCGCCCTTCATAAAAATAAACAGCGATGCGTTTACCGTGGATTTCAACCGGCGTACCTTTACCCGGTTTTACGTCGGCGGTTTTCAGTATGGTTTGGATGTTCGACATGGCGTTACTAAAAAAACAGCCTTTCCGGAATATCAGAAAGGCCGTTTGGTATAACATTCTTTCTTATTGAATCAGCATCGCATCGCCGTAGCTGTAAAACCGATAGCCGTCTTTCATGGCTTTTTTATACGCCTTGAAAATCAGGTCGCGGTCGGCAAAGGCGCAGACCAGCATCAGCAAGGTGGATTCCGGCATGTGGAAGTTGGTCAGCAGTTTATCGACGATTTTAAATTCGTAAGGCGGATAGATGAACTTGTCGGTCCAGCCGCGGTGCGGTTTGACGCGGTTGAGGGCAGTGATGGCGCTTTCGATGGTGCGGACCACGGTGGAGCCGACGGCAACCACTTTGCCGCCGTTATCCTTGGTCATATTGATTGTACGCGCGGTGATTTCGGGGATTTCAAAATATTCGGAATCCATTTTGTGGCGGCCTAAATCTTCCACGGCCACTTTGCGGAAGGTACCGAGCCCGACATGCAGGATGACCGGAACAATTTTGACGCCTTTTCGTTTCAGACGCGTCAGGAGTTCCTTGGTAAAGTGCAGCCCGGCTGTGGGCGCCGCAACGGAACCGCGCACCCGCGCGAATATCGTCTGGTAATCCTCCTTGTCTGATTCCTCAGCCGAGCGGCGTATATACGGCGGCAACGGGCATTGGCCGACTTTATCGATGAATTTGTGGAAGTCGTTCTGGTAATTGAATCGCACGACGCGGCCGCCGGAAACCGTGTTGTCGATCACGTCACAATACACGCCGTCCACCACCAGGCGGTTGCCGATGCGCACCTTCCGCGCGGGTTTGACCAGCACTTCCCACAGATTATTTTCCAATTCGCGGAGTAGAAAAACCTCCACCCGGGCGTTGGTTTTCTCCTTGCGGGCAATGACACGGGCCGGAAACACGCGCGTTTCATTGATAACCAGACAATCATTCTTTGTTATATAATCCGGAAATTCTCGAAAAATATGATCTTCAATGATACCGGTTTTTTTATTCACTACCATCATTTTTGCAGAATCTCTGGGATCAGCCGGATACTGTGCAATAAACTTCTCAGGAAGTTTAAATTTAAAATCGGATAATTTCATAGTGCCTCGGTTTATTAAGTTCGCTATCCGTTTTATTTAGGCTGTAAATATAATAAAAATAATGGTAAAAATCAACAGATTTGTTTATTATTTCATTTTCAAATATTTAACACATGTATAATATAAACAATGAGATAGACATAATATTATTTTTGATTTTTATAATTCTTAAAAAAATAGAGCGTTAATTTATATAAAAAAAAAGCCCGCCGTTGGCGGACTTTTTTACAATAGCAAAAAATATTTGGAATATTTTATTTAGCCAGCCACACAGTATTAAACCTTCTGACGGCGCTGGAATGCAATTGAAATCCGATGACATAATCGCGCATGGGAACAATGCTCAGACTATGGGCAATGGAAAACCAGGGAAGTTCCCGGTTGAAGACTTCGCAGGCTTTTTTATAGATACTGCTGCGTTCCACCGGATCAGTGGTTTGTTTACCTTTAATAATTAGTTCATGCATTTCCTGGCCGGTGTAGAAAGCGGCGTTGGTTGAAGGTTTCCGTTGAGCGATAGTTTTATCGAGTAACGGGTAGAAGAAGAAATGCGGATCCGGGGCGTCGCCGACCCATCCGGAAATGCTGAGTTCATGTTCGCCCTGTCCGCGGCGTTTGAGGAAATCCTGCCATTCCGGCGCAACGATTTCCGCTTCAATGCCTACCGCTTTAAGGTCCTGCTGGATAATTTCGGCCGCTTTCATACCGTCGGGCATATAATCCCGTATGATTTTCATGGTCCAGAGCGAGGTTTTAAATCCGTTGGGATAACCGGCTTCGGCAAGAAGCTGTCGGGATTTGGTGGTATCGTAGGGCGTAAAACGGATTTCCTCATTAAAGCCGAGCAGTACCGGCGGGATGGGGTTTTTAGCCGGACGGCCGAACTCCCCGAACACCTCTCTAACAAGCCGGTCGCGGTCAATCGCATAGACGATGGCCTGGCGAACGCGGAGGTCGTCAAAGGGTTTCTTACTGCAGTTCATTGCGAGATAAGACACATTAATACCGGCCTGGCGTATCAGTTTGATACCCTCCGTAGAATCCATTTCGGCGATATCGGATTTTTGAGGATTGGCCATCATGTCAATCTCGCCGTTTTTCAGCATGCGCCACCGCTCACCGGCATCCTTAACGGGTTTCATAATGAGCGTATCAATATAAGGACGGCCTTTCCAGAAATTTTCAAATGCGGCAAGAACCACCGTGCCGTCCGGATCCCAGCGGACAAACCTGAAAGGACCTGAGCCGACAGGGTTGCTGGAAAAATCGACGCCGTACTTTTTCAACCCGGCCGGGCTGACAATGCCCATAAACGAAAGGGAAAGAATATTCAGAAACGTGGCGTCCGGTTTGAACAACTGGAATTGGATTGTCGAATCATCCAGAACTTTTATATTCCGGATAATTTCATCTAAATCAAAATTTTTCCAGTATTCATATTCCAGCTTGGCCTTGTGGTAAGGGTGTTTTTTATTTCGCTGTCGCTCAAAGTTGATATATACGGCATCGGCGTTGATGGGCGTACCGTCGTGGAAGGTCAGGCCGGTCCGCAGATGGAACGTATACGTTGTGCCGTCTTCGCTGATGACCCAGCTTTTTGCCAGGCCGGGGTCGAGCGCCACGCGTCCGGCTTTCTGTTCAACGAGACCTTCAAAGATATTACCGGTAATCACGGACGACTCCGTTTCTCGGGTCAGGGCCGGATCAAGGGTAATGGGCGGTCCGTTTTTGGCGTAAATCAAAGTACCACCGTATTTGGGCGTGGTCAGGTCAATTTCTGATTCAGGCAACTTGTCCTTTTTAGAACAGGCTACGCCAAGTAACAGAACCAGGCAGCAATGAAGCAGAATAGTCTTTTTCATCAAAATCGCTTTCATATAAATTACTTATTTAACCATACTTTATTGAAACGCCGGGCGTAACTGGCATAGGGTTGGAAATCCATCACATATTTCTGCATGGGAATAGTTACGACCGAGTGCGCAATAACAAACCAGGGCAGATCGCGATTAAATAAAACGCAGGCGTCTTTATATATCTTACTGCGCTCCAGCGGGCTGGTGGTGGTTTTGCCCTTCCGGATTAGCTGATACATCTCCTCGGAGCGGTAGAAGGCGATGTTGTTTGACTGTTTATGGTCGGCAACGGTTTTATCCAGCATGAAAAAGAAATTGTCCGGATCAGGGATATCGGCAATCCAGCCCATGATAGCCATATCGTGTTCACCCCTATAGAGGCGGTTGATATATTCATTCCAGGGATAGGTAACGATATCGGTCTGGATGCCGACGGCTTTAAGATCCTGCTGTATGAGAGCGGCGGCTTTTTTCCCGTCGGGCATATATTCGCGTGAAATGGGCAGAGTCCAGAGCGTGGCCTTAAAACCATTCGGATAGCCGGCATCAGCCAGCAGTTTGCGCGACAAATCGGGATCATACGGCGTGGGACGGACTTCTTCGTTGTAACCCAACAACATCGGCGGGATGGGATTTTTTGCTACGCGGCCCATCTCACCCAGTACACTATCAACCAATTTTTCACGGTTGATGGCATAGACCACGGCTTTCCGGACATTGAGTTTGTCGAAGGGTTTTTTGGACATATTCATGGCGAGATAGCCAATATTCACGCCGGGCTGCTGATATAATTTAATATTAGGATCCGCGTGCAAATCCTTAAAATGTTCGGCGCCGCCCATTTCGATCATATCATATTCGCCTTTCAGAAGTTTTTTAACCCGATCGGTGCCGTCAGGATTGGCGAGAAAAACAACGCGTTCCAGATACGGAGGCCCCTCCCAGTAATCCGGATTCGCTTCAAGCGTGAGTGTGCCGTCGTTGTCCATGCTGACGTAACGGAAAGGGCCTGTGCCCGACGGGTGTTTGCTGAATTCTTCATCCCATTTCTGCAGGGAAGTCGGGCTGGCGATAGCCAGAAATTGCATAGTCAGGATGTATAAAAAGGTTGCGTTCGGCTCAAACAAGGTCATCTGCACCGTCGAATCGTTGATTTTCTTTATATCTTTCAGGATCTTGTCCATGGACAGCGTTTTCCAATATTCATAGCGGTCGCCATTTTTATGCAGAGGATGTTTGGGATCCCGCTGGCGGTTGAAGTTAAACAGCACCGCATCCGCATTGAAGGGGGTGCCGTCGTGGAATTTGACGCCCGAACGCAGGTGAAACGTATAGGTAATGCCGTTGTCGGAAATATCCCACGAACGCGCCAGCGCCGGCGCCGTTCCGGTGGTCCCCAGCTTAAGCTGTACCAGCGATTCGAATATATTATCGCACGGAATCGTCGATTCCGATTCGGTCGTCAACGCCGGATCCAGAGTGGCCGGCGGATGGTTTTTCACATAAATTAACGTGCCGCCGAATTTAGGTTGCATCGCAGTGCCGTCGGCCTGCGGATCACGGCTTTTGCCGCAGGATGCCATGACCATGCCGGCAACAATCAGCGTAAAAATCGTGCGTGAAATACGCCCCATAAGTTAACCTCCTTGTAATGGTGTATCCGTTTCTAATGTCTTAATTCATAAGGCATAAGTTGCTGAATCATATCGAATTTAATGCGCGCGTAATCGAGCAGTTCCTGGTTCTCGATCGATTGCTCTTTGAGGCCATCGGCGGCGATGACGTATTTGTTGGTGTTCAGCGCTTCTTTGATGAACGTCAAAGAACTGAAAGTCTCGGCGATTATGCTGTTCAGCGTAACCAAGTAAAATACGCGGTACAGTGTTTTTTTGTCCAAAGCGTAAATCTGATCGCGCGCCGGAATCAGGTATTCCGGAAAGCTATTCGGGGTTATGGTGTAGGTTTTTTCCGCTTCTTCGCCGGTTTCCGGGTCAATCAGGGGCTTTCCGTTTTTATCTTTCTTGATGACTTTAACGTCGATTTTTCCGTATTTACCCTCGAAGCAGTCGCGGCAGATTTTATCGAGTGGCAAGGGCGGACGATTGACCGGATACCCGAGGTCGGATTTGAGGCGTTCGACTAACTGCTTGATGCCAAGTTCCACCTGAAGTTCCTTGTTACGGAGACGCGTGGAGCAATAACTGAGGAGCGCAATCGCCTCGTCGCTTAAGTCGTTCATTTTCTGGATGATTTTCACTTCTTCCCTACTGGCCTGATTGACGTTCGCGAGAATGTCCTCGCGGGTTTCAACCTGCTTCTGGAGGGAGTTAACGTCAATATGCTCGCGCGCTTCTTTGTATTCATACTGCTCCAGAATGGTCTTGGCATCGATGTTCTTGATGCTGCGCAGGAGTTCGTTCTGCGTCATGCGGATCAGCGGGCGTTTGCCCTTCCGCTTCAGTTCATACACTTCCATATCCCATCCGGATGCGATGAACTGGGCGATCATGATGCTGCGAATTTTCTCGTACTTGCCGTAATAACCCGCCGGAAAGAGGCCTTTATTTTCCAACATCCGCTTATCGTGTTCTTCCGCGTCGGTAAACAGATCGAGAAATTTGTCGTCAATGATCTTATACACTTTTCCGCGTAGTTCCATGCGGGCGTTTTGCAGGTCTTGTTCGTGATTATCCCGCGCGAGGATATAATCAAACAACACGGCTTCGTCAATCAGGCGGAGCGCCCACTGGAGTTCCCGGTTATTGATGATATGATAAAGAATAATCCATTGTTCCTCAATCGGGCGGTCCTTAAGCGGCGTGTGTTTTTCTTTTTCCGGTACGGGCTTTTCCTGGCGATCAAAGCCGTTGTAATACACCGTCTCTTTCCCTTCGTGGCTGCCGTCGTATTCGTAACGCAGTTTTTTAATCTCTTTGAACAGATTGAACCTCCGGGTAAAGCTGTAGGTCAGCGAGAGGCGGCCGGCAAGAATTTTAATAATGGTCTCAGGCATCACATCGCCCATTTCCTGCTGAAGCGCCGCGGCGATATAAAACGACATCAGCGCGGAGGCGTGGCGTTTTTCAGCCGCGCGTTCGATGAATATCTCATGAATCAGCGGAAACTCGGATTGGTGTACAATAAAATGGCGGAACTGTTCCTGCGCCCGTTCATAGCCGTCAAACGTCGTGGTGTTGGTCATAATGCGGTTCAGGAAGAAGCGTATTTCCAGATCGGGTATTCGGTGGCGGTACTGCGCGGGCAGATTGTTCAGCACCGGCTCGCTATAAATCACCTCAAGACTGGTTTTGAGCTGTTCGCAAAACGCCCGGATTAAGCTATCCGTGAGCCGGATCTGCGATTCCGGGGCTATCAGCAACTTGCCGAAAGCATACATGACAAAGTGCGTAATCTTCGGCGGATACGGACGGATGGTCTCAAAAAAAATACCCGCAAACGCCTCATTCCGCGTTTCTCCCAGGATATTTAAGATTTTTTTCTCGTCGAAAAAGAAGTAAATCAGTCCCTCCAGTTGTTCGAATTCGGGCAAGGCCGCCGCAATCTCCCGCCGTCGGGCATCGGTCAGCTTTTCTTCTTTCTGGTCTATTTGACGGATGGCAGCCTCAAGGGCATTCCACAGTTTCTGATCGGCCTGCTTTAGGTTCTTGTTTAAGTTTGTTTCCGATTTCAAGGCGCGGGTAAAGTCGTACAGGCCGGACAACACCGTCTCCGCTTCGCCGACTTCTTTAAGGCGATCATAGAGAATCTGCGCGGTATAGAGCGAAAATTCAAACGGCATAATTTCATCGGCAATAATCCGGTTAAAAAACAAGGGATAGACATCCGAATCCAGGTCCAGCTTGCCGCCCCATCCGTCGTTGACTTTACGGTATCCCAGCGGGTACAGAACGTCGCAGAAACGCGCGAACTGCCCTATGAGCTTCATCCACGATGCGGCGTCTTTTTTGGATTTAAGGTGCTCCGCATACCGGTCTATAACGCGCGAAAAACGGTCCACGTCATCATCGGCGTCTAAAAAGGGCTTGAAAATGCTGAAAACATGATCCATCAGCGCGCGGAACTGGTCTATAAAACCGTCTGGATTATGGGTAATCAGCGGTTCCTTGCCGGTAACATACGATTCAATCTTTTCCGGCCGGATCGATTCGGCGCTGAGGTAGTCAAAAAGCCTCATATACATCAACCGCATGGTGATACCAAACATCGGCAGCGCATTAGCATCCTTTACATCGGCCCGGCTTTCCTCCAGTCCGATCAGGATATTCATCAGCGACTTCAGAGCGGCCCGGGACGGTTGCCCCTGATCGTTTATCTTTGATTCCAGCTGGTCAATGTATTCATTATAAATATTCCGGACATCCTCATCCACGCCGGCGGTCAGAACATGTTTGGTATCAATCATAATGCTGCTGCTTCTCTATTTTTGATATAAATGTCTTTTCTGCAAAGTTAATTTTAATTAAGGGTATTTTAAAGTAAAAAGGTATTAAATACATTCAAAAAATGCAAAAAGAATAATCAGGAAATGGTGTTTTAAATGTTAAAGAGCTTTTTCATCAGCTTGTTTATCGTGTCTTGATTATTATCCTATGTTGCGTTATATTATTAAGTTTTTGCTGCTGAAAATCCGGTATTCGTCCGGGCGTATTCAACGAACTTGGGTGTTTTATTATGCAACGATGGATCTTGTTAGTTATGCTTTGTATGAATCCCTTTTTACTCAAAGCGGCCGGGGATATCACGATATACGGCGATAAAAACGGATATGACGGCGAAGTGCTGAAGAGTTATCTGATGCTGACCGCTAAGCGTCAGGTACTGGATCTGGCCGGCGAATGGATGATAACCGCTGAGGGTATCAGCCGGAAAATCCAGGTGCCCAGTTGTTACGATTACAGCGGCATCGTCATTTATAAACGAACCTTTATACCGGACGAAACGTTCAGGGAAAAGCATTTCCGGCTGGTTTGTTTTGGCATCAATTACCGCTGTGATATCCGCATCAACGGAGAGTTTATAGGCAATTATGATTTTGGATACGGACACATCGAGGAAGACATTCCGGAGGGGCTGATACAAGCCGGACAAGCGAACACCATCGAAATTATTGTGGACAGCCGTGTGTGCGGGCGCAACAGCATTCCCACGATTGGCAGCGTGCTTCAGCCGAAGCCCTACGGCGGCATCGCGCGTGAAATATTCCTGCTGGCGCTGCCGAAAATCTGCATCGAAAAATACGCCGTGGATTATCAGGTCAGCCGCGACCTGAGGCGTTGCGAGTTTACGCTGAATATGAATTTCAGAGATTACGGATACCGCTTCGAACTTCGCGACACGCTGCACAGTACGCTCGAAGAACGCAAGCCGGTCCGCTATCTGGTGGAAGTGTTCAGCGAAGACGAGCCCGAACCGGTTTTTACCAACCGTTACAAAAAATACCGCAGTGTATGGGAAATTCCGAAGATTCGGGAGCGTAACGAGGAAAACGTACTGTTGATGAGCAATCAATCGGCGGTTGAAACCCGGTTTACACTGGAGAAACCCGTCTTCTGGAACTACAGCAGTCCGTACCGGTACCGGATGGTCCTTTCGCTGATGGTGGCGGATACGCTGGCTGACCAGATCCAGATGCCGGTCGGAATCAGCCAGGTGCAGGTCATGGACAAGAAAATTATTTTCAATTCCCAGTCGCTGGGAATTAACGGCGTGGAGTATTACGAAGATTATTTTAATCAGGGCAACACGTTGTCGTACGCCGTGATGGAACAGGACGCGCGGAAGATCAAGGAACTGGGGGCCAATGCGGTTTATTTCAAAAACCATCCCCCGCATCCGTATTTTCTGGAATTATGCAACCGTTACGGACTGCTGGTTTTTTACCAGATACCGGTTCATTATCAGACCGGCGATATGCTTTACCGCGAGGGCTACATCGAGGACGTGAGAAACTATTACCGCAATCTTATCCAGCGGTACCGGATGAATCCCTGTATCGCCGCCTGGGGGATTGGCGATGGCCTGGATTTCGGCGATGCCCGCGCCAACGATTACCTGTCGGCAATAGTACCGATGATCCGCTATGAGGACCGGCGGCCGGTATTTGCAACCTCATATTTCGGCGTGACCCAGGACGCTTTTTTACAGAATGTGGACATCATCAATCTGGACATCCGCAACCATGTGCTGAACGACATCAATTCGTTCCTGTCCAAACAGATCGCGCGCAAAGACAACAACGTGCTGCTGTTGTCTTACGGTCAGCATATTTTCTCAAACAACCAGAACGGCTACAGCGACCGCACGTCCACGAAATTCCAGGCTAAATTTATTGCGGACATGTTCAAGCGCATTCAGGAAATGCGAATCACCGGCGGCTTTATCCGATCTTACAACGATTTTACGGTTAACCGTTCCTATATCTATGCTAATCCCAACGCCGACCCGACCATTTACACCACGGGTCTGGTCACGGACAAACGTAAGGAACGTTACGCGTACGGTATTGTCAAAAGCATCTATACCGGGGACAAGTACGAACCCATCCCGGTCGGCACAGCGGAAACGGTTTATCCGAAAACCTATCCCGTGGTCGGCCTGCTGCTGGTAATTGTGTTTATCGTCTTCTACCGGAAAAGTGAGAAGTTCGGCGGCAGTATTTTCCGTTCGATTACTAAAGTAAGCAATTTCTTCGCGGATGTCCGGGAAAACCGGGTGATAGCGGTCTGGCCGTCCGTGGTCATAGTCCTTCTGAGCAGTGTGACCTGGTCCACCATGCTTTCCATTATCTTTTTTGAACTGCGACGCAACCAGATACTGGATGAAACGATAGCGCTATTGATTGTATCGCCGGCAGTGAAAAGCTGGTTAGACGCGCTTACCTGGCAGCCGGAGCTGTTTGTGCTGGGCATGAGCGCGTTTATCGGCGGCTTGCATTTTCTGGCGGCCGCACTGATAAAATTATTTGCGCTGGTTTTTAAATCGTCGCTCTCATTCCAGCAGGCGCTCATTGCTGGCTTTTGGAGCGGCTCCCATCATCTGCTGCTGATTCCGTGCGTCATCCTGTTCCAACGGCTGGTGAACTCTGATTTTTTCCTTGTGCTGGCTATAATCGCCGTACTGGCAATGACCGTATGGCACTTGGTTCGCTTGTTACGTATTTTTAAAATCCTGTACGACGCTTCCTGGTTTAAAACATCGCTGGTGTTTGGCGGATTGCTGTTCCTGACGCTGCTGTTCGGCAGTCTGCATTATGCCTCGCGGTATCATGGATTCGATATGATGTCTCTGGTTTATAAAATGTACGCCAGCGGCAATTATCTGAATGAATAACCGCACGGAAAGGATTTGTGATATATGGATAAAGAAAAAATAATACAGATATTCCGGGACGCGGGCGCCCTGCTGGACGGCCATTTTATCCTGACATCAGGCGCTCACAGCCCGCAGTATTTTCAGTGTGCCCAGGTCCTGCAGTATCCGCGGTATGCCGAAGAACTCTGCGGCGTGATAGCCGATCATTACCGCGATGCGGCAATAGAAACCGTAGCGGCGCCGGCAGTCGGCGGGATTCTTGTTGCGCACGAAGTTGCCCGGGCGCTTAACGCGCGCTGCATCTTTGCCGAACGGGAAGCTGGCGCGATGCGTTTCCGGCGCGGATTTGGGCTTCGGGTAAACGAACGCGTTCTGGTTGTCGAGGATGTGGTAACCACCGGCGGCTCCCTGCAGGAGGTGGTGACGCTGTGCCGTCAGTTGAAGGCCGACGTATGCGGGGTCGGGTTTCTGGTAGACCGAAGCGGCGGCATTTCCTTCTCCGTACCGCATTTTTCGCTTTTGCAGATGGCTGTTGAAAAATATTCTCCCGATCAATGTCCGTTGTGCCGTGAAGGAAAACGGCCGCCCGTGAAACCCGGAAGCCGATACCTTTCCGAGAAAGACGCCGCCGGAACATGAACCGCGTCCTCCAGGGTGTTTCCGACCGTACACCGGCCTTTACCGCCTGCGTGCTGGGCAGCGGCAGTAAAGGCAATAGTATTTACATACGCGCCGGCGGAACGGCAATGCTGGTCGATGCCGGATTCAGTTATCGCCAGCTTACAGCGCGTCTGGCCGCCATCGGCGTGGATCCCGGCGATATCCGCCATATTTTTATCACGCACGAACATACCGATCATATTTCCGCCCTGAAACTTTTTTCGAAAAACCACGCCGTGACGCTCCATCTGAATGCCGGAACGCATCGGGCTATTGGGCATGAAATACCTAAGCGGGCCTGTGTACATGTTTTTAATAAACCTTTTGCGCTGGGACCGGTAGCCGTTCATCCGTTTCCCACTCCGCATGACGCCGCCGAACCGGTCGGATATGCCTTTATCTATGAAGGATTAAAAATCAGTATTGCCACCGACCTTGGGCACGGATCCTTGACGGTCATCGATGCCATTCGCAACAGTCACGCCATGATTCTCGAATCCAACCATGATGAATCCATGTTGTGGAACGGGCCGTATTCATGGCCGCTGAAACAGCGCATCGCCGGTCCGAACGGCCATTTGTCGAACCTTCAGGCCGCACAGATGCTGAAAGCGGTGCATCATCCGGAGCTCCGGTATGTGTTTCTTGCGCATCTCAGTCAGGAAAATAATCATCCTAAGCTTGCTTTCGATTCCGTGTTTAATTACCTTGAGGAAACGTTCAACACCACCGGTACGCAACTGCTGATGACGCGGCAAGATACCGTATCACCAACCATACGATTATAGAGAGAAAAAAGACGATGACGGAACTCAGCGATCAAAATGAAAAAGAAAAAAAAGAACTGCCGATCAACGCCGAACAACTGATTGAAACCGATGCGCACCCTCATCGGGATGCCGATGAACTCAAAAATGTCCTTACGGCCTATTACCGTCAGCCGCTTCCGTTTGATCTCGATTTAATCCGGCACCTGAAAGAACAACCTCCGGGCTTAAGGCAAAGCATTAAAAACGATCCGTTCTACCTGCAGGTTGGCAAATACCTGCATATTCTTGATTTCAGCGAAGAAGAGCGCATCCGGTTGGCCCATGAAAGCGAGATCCATGAATTGACGGTATTTCTTCTTTTTGAACGCGACCTGGACGTGCTTTCTGTCGTTTTCGAAAGTCCGCGCCTCCCCATTAAAAACCTGCTGGACTACATCAATCTTATCAAAGAACGCGATATCGACCGGCAGGACGATAAAATTCTCAAGGTTGCCCAGCAAATAATGAAGCGGCGCAGCCGCAGGATTATTAAAGCCCGCGAAATCCAAATGCTGTCGGTAGAACCCGTGGACCAAGAAAAGGTGACGGGCTTGCTGGCGTACCTCACGGATGACGACCCCTATATTCAGAGTGCAGCTTCCAACGCGCTTTCTTCAGTAGACGCCGAAATAATTATTTCCCTGCTCAGCCAGAAGGGTATTATCACACAACTGAGAACTTTGCTGCCGCGACATCAGGCCGGGGCTCTGTTTCAGATTCTCGACAAAGCTGAGAAAATCGTTCTGCGCACCCGGCACGGCAGCCTGATGCTCGATCATATAACGGCCGAAGATTACCGTAAAATGGAAAGTTCCATTCGCCAGAGTTTATATAATCTTAAATTGCTTGAAATGGAAGAATGCCGCAACGATCCTTCCGATTTGTTTAACCTCAGCCTGCTGGTGTATTTTCATCTGGATCCGGACCCGCAACTCGCCCGGAAAGCCGCGGAAATTCTGGATCTGAATGACATCTTTGATCTGCTCGTCGATGAAACCACTCCACACCGTCTGGTCAATGACATGCTGGCAATCATCGAAAAACATCCCGATCCATCCGTGCGCAGCCGCGTGCATGAAATCCGGCTCCGCGAAGCCGAACGGGTGAATAAAAAACTGAAAGAGATCGAAGTCAGCGTCAACGCCTATTTTGACGTGATTTTTCAATCCCTCGGATACGTACGCATCAATGACCGCAAGGACGCCGTTCAGATACTCAAAACCGCTCTGAATTTCCTGCATCAGTATCATGTGGAATCCAGTCAGTCCTATTCCGAAAAACTCGGTCAATCCGATACCTTCATCAACGAGGCCATCGCCTATTACCAGAATACGATCAACAGCATTTACCTGGATACCAAAAAAGAAATATTTGCCGAAATGCAGCAAATCCAGTCCATGATCGGGCATGTGATGGACCTGAAAGAATTCCGCTTTGACGAGGACCGCCGCGCAACCGACGAGGCCGTGGAGGAGGAAATTCTCAACAAAGCCGCGATGATCTGGCGCGTTTCCATCAGCCGCTATCTTGGAAGAATCAAGGACCTCGACGAAATGCTGCACATGAAATTTGCCAAGATTTATCAGGAAATCGATCCCAAAGCTAAAATGGAAGTCATTGAAGATGAGCTCCACGTGGCCATTATGGAACTAGAAACCTCGCACAAGGAATCCGTGGATTGCAAATTGAGGATTCCGTGCCGCGAATGCAAACGCCGTGGATGCGCCGCCGAGCGCTTTTTGCTTCAGTGCGATTTTTTGCTGGATGAAATCCAGCGCCTGACCCGTCATACGGCCTGATCCATGAAAAAATTGAAACGCTCGTTCTATCGCCGACCGTTACTGGAAGTGGCGCCGGAACTGTTGGGCAAAATTCTGGTGCGCCGTTCGGGGGCCACGCTCACTTCCGGCCGTATTGTTGAAGTGGAAGCTTACGGCGGGCAGGATGATCCGGCTTCGCACGCTTTCCGCGGCCTGAGTGAAAGAAATGAAGTGATGTTCGGTGAGGCCGGTTATGCTTATGTGTATTTTATCTACGGCATGTATTATTGCGTAAATGCGGTATGTGACCGGCCCGGCCGGGCGGGCGCCTGCCTGATCCGCGCGCTGGAACCCCTGGAGGGCACAGGGCTTATGATGCGGCGCCGTCGGACTCACGACCGCCGCAACCTGACGAACGGGCCCGGAAAATTATGCGCGGCGATGAACATTGACCGACGATTGAACGGCTGTGACCTGCTCGGCGATACGCTGTTTATAGCAGATGACGGCGGCGCCGGATTTTCTGTGGAGCGTTCCAAGCGCATCGGAATCCGCCAGGCACAAAACCGCCTGTGGCGGTTTTACATAGCCGACAATCCTTACGTTTCCGCGCACCGCAGGAGGCCGGCCTGATGAAACCATTTCATGAATTATTCCAAACCCGCTGGGTCTCGGTTTTCCGGATTATTCTGCATTTCGGTAAATTTATGCGGCTGTATTTCAGGCTCCTGAAAGACCGGCGCACGCCTTTTTATTTGAAACTTTTATTTGTCATTTCAATTCTCTATATTATTTCCCCGCTGGATATCATTCCCGAGGCGGTGTTCTCGGTGTTTGGTATCGTGGACGATGCGGGATTGTTTTTGCTGATGCTGAAATTATTCCTTCGGCTGTGCCCTCCGCACGTGGTGCAGGAACATGCCGCGGAAATCTTTCGGCAAAGCCATAAGGATTAACCAAAGTTCGGAGTCTGAATTACATGACACAGGAAAATACGATGATAACGGAAGTCCCAAAAGTATACGACCCAAAAGCCGTTGAGGAAAAGTGGTATGCGTACTGGCTGAAGCACGGCCTTTTCCGCGCACAGGTTCATAAAGATAAAGAACCGTTTTCCATGGTCATTCCCCCGCCCAATGTAACCGGTGCGCTGCATATCGGGCATGCTTACAACAACGCGGTACAGGATATTTACGTGCGTTTCAAACGGCAGCAGGGTTACGAGACGCTGTGGTCGCCGGGTACCGATCACGCCGGCATCGCCACGCAGGCGGTTGTAGAAAAACAGCTTCTCAGCGAAGGAAAGAACCGCAAAGAAATGGGGCGCGACGCCTTCGTTCAGGAAGTGTGGAAACATAAGGATAAATACCGCGCCCGCATTATCAGTCAGTTACAGAAAATGGGCTGTTCCTGTGACTGGAACCGCGAATGGTTTACCATGGACCCCCATCTGTCCCGCGCGGTTACGGAAGTGTTTGTGCACCTGTACGAAAAAGGCTGGATTTTCAAGGGTAACTATATTGTAAACTGGTGCCCGTTCTCACAATCCGCCATTTCGGACGAGGAAGTGGATTACAAGGAAGTCAACGGCAAGTTATGGTATTTCCGCTATCCCATCAAAGACTCAAACGAATCCGTTGTGGTGGCGACCACGCGTCCGGAGACGATGCTCGGCGATACAGGCGTCGCGGTAAATCCGGAGGATGAGCGCTACCGCCACCTGATAGGTAAAACCGTGATACTGCCGATTGTCGGCCGCGAAATGCCGCTCTTCGCGGATACCTATGTGGACAAGGAATTCGGCACCGGCGCGGTGAAGGTAACGCCTTCGCATGATCCGAACGATTTTCAGATGGGCAAGAGGCACAACCTCGAATTTGTCAATATCATGAATCCGGATGCGAAACTGAACGACAACGTCCCGGAACGGTACCGCGGACTGGACCGTTTTGTCGCGCGCAAAAAAGTTCTGGAGGAAATGGAATCACTCGGTCTTCTAGTAAAAACCGAGGATCACGTCAACCGCGTCGGTTATTCCCAGCGTGGTCATGTACCTATCGAACCGATGGTTTCGGAACAATGGTTTCTGAAAATGGACGAACTGGCTAAACCCGCTCTGGAAGCGGTTCAGAAAGGTGACATTAAATTTCATCCCGAAAAATGGTATAAAACCTACGAACACTGGATGAAAAACATCCGCGACTGGTGTATTTCCAGACAGTTATGGTGGGGCCACCGCATCCCGGCCTATTACGATGAGCATGGCAACGTGTATGTCGCGCGGACGCGCACCGATGCGGAGCGGTTGGCGGGAACAACGAATTTACGGCAGGATGAAGACGTGCTGGATACATGGTTTTCATCCTGGCTGGTGCCGTTTTCAACCATGGGCTGGCCGGATAAAACTGAGGATATGCAATATTTTTTCCCGACACACTTGCTTGTAACAGGTCCGGATATCATCTTTTTTTGGGTCGCGCGCATGATCATGGCCAGTCTGGAATTTACCGGTCAGGTGCCGTTTCATCGCGTATATTTTAACGGGATTGTCCGCGACGAAAAGGGCCGCAAAATGAGCAAGTCCCTCGGCAACGGCATCGATCCCATCGAGGTAATTGATAAATATTCCGCCGACGCCCTGCGTTTTACCCTGGTTGACTTAAGCGCCGAGGGACAGGATATCAATCTCAGCGAAAAGCAGTTTGAGATTGGACGCAATTTCTCCAATAAAGTATGGAACGCCTACCGCCTGCTGTGGATGCACCAGAACAACATTCCGGACGCGCGGCCCGAACTTCCGGAACCGAAACTCATCATCGACCGCGTGGACCGCTGGATACTCAGCCGCTACTTTAAAGCGGTGGACGGCATTACCGGCGGCCTCGAAGCGTTCAAACTCCACGACGCCATGCAATCGGTTTATCATTTCTTCTGGACCGATTACTGCGACTGGTACCTCGAATTCATCAAAGACCGTCTCAATAACGCCGATAACACGGTTAAGCGGCAGACGCTGTCCATCGCGCTGTACATCATGGAAGGTATCCTGAAACTGCTGCATCCTATCACGCCGTTTATCACGGAAGAAATCTGGCAGCGCCTGGAACCGCGCAGGGATGGCGAGAGCATCATGAAATCCGGCTGGCCCGCCGGCAACGATTCCCTGATTAACGACCAGATCGAGATGGATGTCGAATTAGTGAAAGGCATCATCGCGGCGGTGCGCAACGTGCGCAACGAGATGAACGTGCCGCCGGCCAAGAAAACCGACCTCATTTTCGTGACCGACAACGACCGCATTTCCGCTTTGCTTGTCGGTATGCAGGCGCATTTTAAAAACCTGGCCCGTACCGAAAACGTGACCATTTCCACCGAAAAAATCAAACCGAAATTATCCGCCAGCGCGGTGGTCTCCGGCATCGAAATATATATCCCTCTGGAAGGCATCATTGATATCGAGCTGGAACGTCAGCGCCTGCAAAAAGAAATCGATCGGCTGGAAAACCAGATTAAATCCATTGACCTGAAACTGATGAACAGCGATTTTATCGCCAAAGCGCCGCCGCAGGTATTGGAAAAAGAAAAAGCCAAACGGGAAAATTTCAAAGCTACTATTGATAAACTGCAGGCGAATCTGGGACGGTTGAATTAAAACGCTCGGTTGATAAATTCAAAATCGGGTTAGAATCTATACCCGGCAATGAGACAATCCATCCGTTTCTTGCGATAAGGACAATTAAAATTTAACCGGCAAGCGTCTGAAATGAATCGTTCAACATTTCATACGATCCGTTCTTTTTCCAATCGTTAATACCCCTTCCCTATCCACTGTGTGCCGCAGAGTGTGTTGTATTCACAGCGAGGACAATGATGTTTGAGCTTTTCCTCCTCCGGCGGCATGAACGGGATGGCGGTATCGGTGATCTGACCCAATAATTCTTTCAGTTTTGCTTTATATTCCTCAAACTGCTGTCCGGCGTCAGCTCCGGGTCGTATCAGGGAAACTTCGCAGCCCGCATTCATTTCTTTGTCTCCAAGGAAAATATACGCCGGTACAATTTCTTCCGGTGATTGGTTATACGATAAAGAGCATATAATCCAGTAAACGGCAAGCTGGATCAGTTCCCTTAATTTTTCAGGATCGCAAGGATCAAAATTATTTAGCGCGCTACGGGTATCCTGTCCAGGGGAAGTCTTATAATCAATGATATATAACTTGCCGCCCCGTTTCTCTACGCGGTCCAGGCGGCCTTTCAGTTTGTAGGATTCAAAGTCGGCTTCTTTTTCTGCCTCAAGGTCGATAATTTCAGCCGGGATATTTCTCTGATAATTCTCAATAAATTCTTTCACGCGGCGCCGTGCTTGATTTTGAATAAGCAGCATCTGCCCCGATTCCTGATAGCCGAAATTTTTTAAGAATTCTTCCGCGATAATCGCATCCAGTCCATCGGTTTTCAGGATATCGGGCGTAAGAGGTTTAGATTTTTTATCGGCGAAATATTTTCGCAAAACGTCATGTACAAAGTCACCGATATCAATCGCGTCTATCGTATCATCCGGTGTTTCTTTCTCGCTGAGATTCAGAACGTATTTATAATAAAACTGCAGACCGCAGGCAAGGTACGTTTTTAACATACTGGCGGAGTAGGTAAACTGTTTTAACATATGTGTTAGTTCATCGTTCTTTGTTATCGGCTCGGGTTTGGACCGCGACAGCCGGAACGTACCGACGCCTTTGCGGATCAGTTCGCGCTCAATATCGATTTTGCCGCATTCCTTCTGCTTTTCCCAGAGGTACTCCTCTATGAACCGGCTGCGGACGGTGTCGTTGTTATTGACATAAAACAAGTACAGTTCGCGCGTGTTTTGTTTCAGCAAATTAAAATAATAGCTTGCGGTTTTCTGCGCGTGGTCGGGCGCGTTCAGTTCCAGCGCCGAACGGATTGCAGGCGGGAGAAACGGGTCAGCGCCGGGAGCCGGTGGAAGGATATCTTCGTTGACGTCGAGAACAAAAGCGCGATCGAATGTGAGATTGCGCGTCTCCAAAAGGCCCAGTACCTGTAATCCTTTAACCGGCGTGCCCGGAAAGGATTTTTGCGCGGCGCGAAGGTAATAGTACAGCAACCGCCGGTACGACTCCGGACTGGCAAATGACTTGTCGCCGGTGTAATCGCCTTTCATAGATTCAATGGCTTTGACTAACGCTTCCACAAACTGATTGAAAAAAGGATGACGGTTGGCGGTGGTTTCGTCATTGAGGTAGGTAATGACGTTGAGGCATTTGTCGACGAAATCGGCGATGTTGCGAATTTGAAGAAATGGTTTCAGCGTCCGGTCATGGATGGTTTTCAGAAGGTTTTTCAAAACCTCAGCGGTCATGCCGGACTCCATGTTCCTGATGCGCGCCATGATCTTTTCAAACAACTCATCGTTCTTTTCGATATCTTCGAGCATAAAATAACGGCGCGATTTTTCTTTAAAGAATTTCTCTTCGATGGTGTGACACATCACGCGTGTGATGTCGGTGCGTCCGTCGCCGGTTTTGGTGTTTTTCGCATAGGGATGCAGAAGCAGTGACAGGTAATCGGCGGCGAAGAAGCGTTCGCCCTGCCTGCGGCTGACCGCCTCGAGTATGAGGTTGAGGAACGCGGCAGCCGGCGTGCGGATCAGCGGATAGCCGAGCGAGATATTGTATTCGTCGTCTTTAAAATCGGAAAGCCCGTTGCGGAGCACCGGAAACAGATTTTCCTGTGAAGGAAGAACGATGACATGCCGTTCATTCGTGAGATTCATTTTCCCGATTTTTTGAAGGATGTTATTCAGCATGAAAATTTCTTCATGCGCATCGGCGCCTTGATAAAGACAGATTTCAGGACTCCGCGGGGGAAATGGCTTTTCTTCCGGCTTTACGCCAAGTTTATCAATGATATCTTTGATGCCGGTTCCGTCTTGCAAAAATAATAAAAAATCAGGCCGTTTAAGGAAATGCCTGATGATGGCCGCTTCCGCCGAGGTGAGCGTGAAAAAACCCGCGAATATTATCCGAGTAAAATGCAGTTCGATTTCTGCGATATGTTCCGCGACATCCCGGAAAACGGACGCGCGCGTGCAACGGTTATTTTTTTCGAGAAATTCGTAAAAAGGCCGGTACAGGCATTTCAGGATTTTTGGTTCATCCGTATATGAATCAAAGTTCACGTCCCATGAAATATTTTCTATACACATTTCCTCCAGCGCTTCGAGCAGACGGAATCCCACGGGCAGGAAACGGTCAAAATCGCCGGAAAGATCCGACGGGAGTTTAACCGGACAATCGCTGACATAGAGATCATGCAGCACCGACACGGCATCGCATGCTTCAATCGGCCGGTTTTTTCGTTTCAGATCTTCCCGGTACAGGCCATCGACAAAGGTTTCCATCGAATAGCATGCCGGCGGTATAATGGGCGCGCCCTTTTTTACGGCCAAGGATTTTTTCAGAAAATGCGGCGGACGTTTGCCCGGAAAAATAATCAGGGTATCCGAAAAATCATTTTTTTCTATGTCCAGGGTTCCGATAATCTCTTCTATGAGATCATGCGGACCTTTTAGTAAAAGCGTGCGGCTCATAGCACCTCCCTGATGCGGTTTTGGTCAATGTACGCGATAAAGCCTCTGACGGCGCGTCCCGGATAAAAGGCGCTGATAAGCGTACGGTAAAGGCGGATCTGCTCGTCGTATTTTTTATCATCGTCGCCGGAGGCGTTGCCGGTTTTATAATCAATAATCGTCACTTCCTGCGGATCGATGACGAGCCGGTCGATGCGTCGCGTGCCTTCGGCGTCGGTGAAATCCTGTTCATTTTTAACAATGCGTCCCGGTGCGGGTATAAAATATTTTTTAAGTTCCGGCCGGTCAATCATGGCCGTAATCATAGCAATATCCTCTTCTGCTGGCGTATAGGCGTAAGGCAGGGGATGTTCTTTTATGATTGCGCGCAACCCGACGGAAATATCTGAAGAAACATATTCCATTTTCGAGAGAATGAAATGGATAGTATCGCCCCGGTAACGCTCATCATTGCGGGCTTTATGACGAACAAAGTTTTCAGATATCTGCGTTTTATCAGGGTAAACAAAATGTAAAGGTTCCCTTTTACCGGTTTTGTCCGGCGGGATAGGCTCTTTTTGGCCTCTTATTTTCTCGGGTATATCCAGCCAGTCTAATGCGCCGGCTTTTTGATCATCCTTTTCTTTCGTTTTACCAGTTTTTGGTTTTTCGCTTTTATCTTTCTTGTCAGTGTATACCCCGAATACATACAATTCATGCTTGGGTCGCGTTAAGGTGACGTAGCGAAGATTAAATTGTTCGACGATTTCCGTCAGGATCCGTTTGTAATGAAGATCGGTTATAAAACGGTATGGATGATTGGTTGTTGTAACAAACTTACTGAAATCGTCGGTACGCTCAAGAATTGGTTTGGTGATGTGGATGACTTCCGTATGATCGTTTTGTTCAGTAAAATATAAGCCGCCCTTGCCTTTCTTGTCATTATCGTAAAAAACGGCAATCACGTATCCAAAATCAAGCCCTTTAACCTTGTGCGTAGTCATTACGCGGACGGCGTCGAGGTCCGGAGAAACCAGAATGTTCCAGGAATCGTCGTCGTCTTCCCCGGATGAGGAGAGGAATTCCTTCAGTGTATTCCGGCTGTTCTGTTCGAAGGCCTTGACGGTTTCGAGAAATTTCGTCAGCGTTGCAGTTTCATGCGGAAAATTTTTATAGACATGAAATGCTGTGAAGATTTCGCATACGAGATCATACGGGGTCAGATATCCGGTTTTATTAAATACGTTTTCAAAGTAAGTCTTCCAGATATCATAATATTTTTTACGGAACTCTGTATATAAAGCATTCCCGCGGTTTTGGAAAATGAAATGCCTACGTTCATCAATCGTTTGACGGCTGATGCGGCCGAAAATATCGCCAAGCAGGAAACGGCTGAACGCGAGATTGTCCACCGGCGAATCAAGAAAAGCCAGCAGGGAAAGAATTTCGCCGGTGAGGGATTGTTTCCGGATATCGAGACTGCTGTAGGAAATGCAGTCAATATCCGCCATTTTCAGGCCGTTACTGATTTCCGTTACGTCTTCATTGCGATACGTGATAACAGCGATTTCTTTTTTCGGCGCGCCGCGTTTGATCAATTCATGAACCGTATCAGTTAATTGTTTCTTGAAATCATCTTCCGGTTGAAGTATCCGGACTTCCACATAACCTCTTCCCTTGTTTTCAGGCCGGGGTTCTTGCTTATAGTTCCTGAGTCCACCCGCATCCAAAGCCTGCAAAGCCAGCCTGTGATTCTCGTTATCCGGATTATTAAAAAGCGATGGAATGTGTTCATGGAAAAGATACCGGTTGAATTCCACGATGACTTCGCCGCTGCGGTAATTGGTGTCCAGATTCCGGAGGGAGTATTTATCTACTGAATTAAATGTTATCCCGTTTGATTTATTAGCTTCATCAATAAGTCCGCGGAGAATACGCCAGTCCGCGTTGTTGAAGGCGTATATGGACTGCTTGGTGTCGCCGACGACAAATAAACTGCCGCCGTTCGCGAGCCCGTTTTCGATAAGCGGGAGCAGGTTACCCCAGTGCACGGGCGCCGTGTCCTGAAATTCGTCAATCATGTAGTGATACAGCGTTTCGCCGAGCCGCTCATAAATGGAATGAAGCGTTTCAGCGGTCTTAACGGTTTCGCTTAAATGTCCCCGGATATACTGATGCAGATCGGCAAGAGGCACTTCATCAATATCCCGCTGTATTTTTCTGATGAAATCATTCAACTGCTGATAAACCGTTACATAAGGATAATAATAATTCAAAGCGTCTGCGAGCAGGTACTCCATACAAAGACAATTGAATTCATTGAGTTTTTTATTTAACAGCGGCGGATAGCTTTGGTCGAGATTTTTTTTCTGTGTTTTATTCAGTACTGTATTGTAAATTTGGCTTGAAAAAATAGTATCCATTTCGGTTTGCTTAATTTTTATTAATTTTCTTAGAAATCGCTCATTAATATTGTAACCCGCCTGTTCAGTCTCTTGAATGAGTTTAAGAAAATCTTCTGCACAGGCTTGGATTTGTCTTTTTAAATTAAAAATCCTCTCCGTTTGATCGGTCTGGTACAAATGTTTTTTTTGTTTTTGGATACTCTGGTAAAAGCCGATTACATTTCGGCTGATCTTCTGGAAAGGATCCCATAAAAATTTTGACTGGCCCTTGGAAGCTGTCTCAGTCGTAATCATTTCCGTCAGCCGGTCGAATTGCTTCTGCAGGCGGATATCTGAAAAAACTTTCCTGGAAAGTTCCTCAAAAGCCTGTTCCAGCATGCCGCGATGTCGAAAGGTGATTTCACAGTCGGCATACAAGCCGTAATCGTGCGCAGATGTGCGGAATACGCGCGAGAAAAAGCTGTCGATTGTCTTCACCTGCAGGTCGCTGTATTGCGAAAGGATATCCATCAGCGCCGCTTCGGCTTTCGCGGGGATCTCTGATTCGGGAATTGAGATGATCGGGACAAAATACTCCATGGTTTCCCGGTCTTTCAGAGCGAGTTTTTTCAGCGTGACGATCAGGCGTTCCTTGAGTTCCTTAGCGGCGAGGTTGGTGAACGTGATGGCGAGAATCTGCTTCAGATTATTGTTATTAATTTTGTTCGACAGCAGGAACTGTGCCAGACGCATAGCTATGGTATAGGTTTTCCCCGATCCCGCCGACGCCGATATGATATCCAGGCACGGAAATTTTATCTCACAATCTTTATCCATAACGCTTTGGAAATGATTTTGCTGTTCGGTTGTCATAATCCGCTCCGTTGGTTTGGATGAGGTTCTATCCGCCGATAAATTATCCAATTCCATTCAGCGAATCAACCTGAAATTCAGAATTAATGTAACGAATTGGATAATATGAATTGGCTCAATTTATGATCAAAAAAGCAGAAGGCATGCAAATCACCGGATTGAAAACGTTCCACGCACTGCCGAAGTTGCCGCCTATCATTTGGCTCGTGCCAGCGAAGCCCGGACACGGGCCTTTACCTATGAAAACTGCGGCAATTTGGGGCGGCGTTTTGGCCGCCCGGCATGCGTGTGTTGTGGGCTGTAAATTGGAACGCTACCATAATATAAATGCCTTTCGCGGCGGCGCTTCGGTTTTTTTTCTTTGACCTCCAGCCCATTCTCTTTCTCTTAGGCGGCGCAATTTTCTGGTCTTTCTGTTTTATTTCTTGGGGGAGTGCCTTCTTCTTGCTTTCCGGATTTTGTCTTGCCGCGCTCGTCTTGCCGCCGAAGCCATGGTTCGGCAAGCTCACCACAGGTGACGGAGTAGGCACCTATTTTGCTGGAACACCCTCAAAAACGGACAGTGACTCATATTCTTTTCGCGTTATTACCGTATCCCAACCGCCTATTCTTTCTTCTTCATGCTTGTTCACACCGGTGTACGCAAGGCTCGAATCTTCATACCGCTTGAATTTATAGACAGCATCGTTCATAAGCGAGCTGTTGAAAACATTCAGGCTGACAAGCAGTTCAAAATCTCTAACCGTGAGCCCGGTGACCTTTTTGTTAGCGGGCACTTAACGCGTTTTTGAAAATGCGCCATCTTTAACTGAAAA
>CAZSRX010000016.1:0-79297 GCA_964609675.1 uncultured Bacteroidota bacterium
CGATGAAGATGCTGCTGCTGAAGTAAAGGAATAAGAATAAAGCGGGCGTCGGGGATACTCAAGACGCCCGGTTTGGATTAGAAAAAGCCGCTGATTTATTTTAAATCGGCGGCTTTTTGTCAACAATCTCAAGAAAGAAGCGGCATCAAAAGTTAAAAAAAGAAAAATTGAATGCAACAGCCACTGAGCAGCGTTGCGCGAAACGACAAACAATATTTTACTTACAAACTGTCCGCCATTACATAGAATAGTCAGTTCGAGTTCCGAATTGCCGAAATCGAGAAATGATATTTATTAAGTTACATGGTTCCAATCGTCGTAACACGCCTTTTTATGTGATTTTTCGGACAGTCTGTCAGGAAGCTTTTATAAGACAAAGGGTTTGTAAGCTTTTCGAAGGGCGGCGGTAATCGCGGGGCGCGGTATAGATTATTTATTTTTTTGGGACAATTATTTTTAACAAAAAAAGTGTATCCTCACAACCAAGCGCCCGAATCAATATGAGATCAGCACATCCGGATGGAGTAATTTGAAATTAAATACGGTGAAACCGTATGCCTCGTTCCATAAATGGCGCGCGACAACGCGTATTACAAAAAATATTATTTTGATTTGTTGCGAATATTATTTAGAATAAACGCATGGCCGATGTCTCGTACAAGAAATATCTCCAGCCGGAAATCATCGCGAAACTGTCCGGACTCGAGCTCAAAGCGCGCTTAGTGGTGGAAGGATTCATCACGGGTTTGCACCGGAGCCCGTACCATGGGTTCAGCGTGGAATTTGCCGAGCATCGTCCCTATATGCCCGGCGACGAAATCCGAGCCATTGACTGGAAAGTTTACGGCCGCACGTCACGGTATTACATCAAGCGTTTTGAAGAAGAAACCAATTTAAAGGCCTATATCATTCTAGACTGCAGCGGCTCCATGACATTCGCATCGGGCGGTCTCAGCAAGCTGGAATACGGCTCGTATCTGGCCGCGTCGCTCGCGTATCTGATGGTGCAACAGAAAGACGCCGTAGGGCTCACGTTATTCGATTCCAAGATACAGAAACATCTCCGGCCGCGCGCCACGCGGGGTTATCTTAAAACTCTTGAGGAAGCGCTGAACGCTCCGGAGTCGCGCGGCGAAACGGACATTGCGCCGATCCTTCACAGCCTGGCCGAACGCATCCGGCGACGCGGTTTGGTTATTGTCATCAGCGATTTGTTTGACGATCCGGCCAGGGTCATGGCTGGGCTGAAACACTTCCGCCACCGCAATCACGAGGTCATGGTATTTCAGGTGCTCGATCCGCAGGAACGCGATTTTGCTTACGGCGGCGACGTGATTTTCGAGGATATGGAAACCGGCGAACGGCTGGCCACGCAGCCCTGGCACATCCGCGCCGACTACCGCGCACTCATAAGCGCATTCACCAATCATTACAAGCACGCCTGCCGTGAACACAATATCGACTATGTTCTGCTCGACACGCGCACCTCTTTTGATGTAGCGCTTATGGAGTACCTGATTCGCCGGAAGAAGATGCGCTGATGAAGCACGGCTACACTTTAAGGGCATGGGGGTGGGATGATTATCTGGAAGCAGCCTTCGATACCTGGCGGATGCAGGGCTTTACGGCGGCCCGTGTGACGGTAGTGCATAAAGAGCGTTATGAAGTGATAACTAAAGACGGGCCTTGCTGGGCGGAGGTTACGGGAAAATTCCGTTACAGGGCCGATGCGTCCGCGGATTATCCGGCCGTAGGTGACTGGGTGGCCATTCAGTATTACCCCGATGATGCCTTTGCGTTGATTCACGCCGTGCTGCCGAGGCGAAGCCGTATATCCAGAAAAATGGCGGGCGATAATACCGACGAACAGGTTCTGGCGGCCAACATCGATAAAATATTCATCGTATCCGGCCTGGACCAGGATTTCAATATACGAAGAATCGAAAGATATCGGACTCTCGCGGCGGATAGCGGCGCTAAACCCTACATTTTGCTGAATAAAGCCGACCTGTGTACGGATGCGGAAGCTAATGCGCACGCGATACGTGCGGTGTGTCCGAACGTGCCGGTGCTGGTAATATCGGCGATTCATCAAAAAGGCGTCGAATCGATTCTGAAGATAATCGGTTCCGGTGAAACCGCGGTGTTGCTGGGTTCATCAGGGGTCGGTAAATCGACGATTATTAATGCGCTATTGGATGATGATCGCCAGAAGGTGCAGACCGTCAGCGGGTATATGGATAAAGGAAGACACACTACCGTTCGGCGGGAGTTGTTTGTAATGCCCGGCGGGGGGCTGCTCATTGACTCTCCGGGACTGCGCGAACTGCAACTGTGGAACGTTGAGGAAAATCTGGCCGTTGCGTTTGAGGATATTGCCGCGCTGGCGGTTCATTGCCGCTACCGGGACTGCAGCCATGTTCAGGAACCGGGATGCGCCGTCCGTCAAGCCATTCATGACGGCATCCTGGACAAACAACGGTTTAACAATTACCTGAAGCTGCTGCGTGAAATAAAATTTCTGGCCTTGCGGCAGAATGAAGGCGCCGCCCGTGCTGAGCGGTTGCGCTGGAAGTCAATTAAAGCCGCGCACAAACGAAGTAAAAAAAATAATTGAAAGCGTTTTAAAAATCTAACCGATGGGGCGTTTTTGCACCATCCGGAATTTTTCAGCAAATCCGCGGCAATTGTTCGCCGCTTGGCATGTCTAATACGCGCTGAGAACCGATGAAGTTTTTTATCGTCACGATGGGATGTTTTTGATCGTTAACGCGCCCGATGATACCGGCGTCTTTTCCGAGCGGATGCCGGCGCATCTGTTCCAGCGCCTGTTCCGCATGCGAGGACGGGACAAACGCCACCATGCGGCCTTCGTTGGCGATGAACATCGGGTCAAAGCCGAGTATTTCGCATACGCCGCGCACATCTTCGCGCACGGGGATAGAGGGCTCGTCTACTGAAATTTGAAATCCTGATGATTCCGCCAGTTCAATCAGCACGCTGCCTACCCCGCCGCGGGTGGCGTCGCGCAGGCAATGAACGGGTATATGATTATCCAGCAGCGCCTGCACCAGTCCCGAAAGCGGCGCTGTGTCGCTTAGAATTTCCGATTCAAACGCCAGCGATTCCCTGACGGACAGAATGGCCAGCCCGTGCCGCGCGATATCGCCGTTCAGGATGATCACGTCGCCCGGCCGGATGTTTTTCGGGGAAATACTGACTCCTTCCGGTATCACGCCAACGCCGGCGGTATTGATGTATAGGCCGTCGCCTTTGCCTTTTTCAACGACCTTGGTGTCGCCCGTAACGATCCGTACGCCGCTTTCCTGCGCGCTGTGCTGCATCGCGGTTACCACATCCCACAGCGTGTCCACCGATAATCCTTCCTCGAGAATAAATCCCGCTGACAGGAACAGCGGCCGCGCACCGCACATAGCCAGATCGTTTACCGTGCCATGAACCGCCAGGTGGCCAATATTGCCTCCGGGGAAGAAAAGCGGCCGCACGACATACGAATCGGTTGTAAAGGCGATGCGGTTCGCGGGAAGGTCTAACAGCGCGCCGTCATGCTGTAATTCCAGATCCGGATTGCGGAACGCGGTCACAAACAATTTTTGTATCAGCTGATGCATCAGTTTGCCGCCGCCGCCGTGCGCGAGCAGAATATGCGGATACTGGTCTTTCGGAATCGGGCACGACCAGGTCAGGGGATTATGGTTCATAAAGGCTTTCGTTCCGGGGTTACCGGATGATATGATGGACGAAATACGCGTGAATCCGCTCGTCATCCGTCAGTTCCGGATGGAAGGTCGTCACCAAAATACGTTCCGATTCGGCGGCGAGAATGTGGTCCTCCATTCTGGAAAGCACGCGGACATTATGGCCACAGGCGATGATTTTCGGCGCGCGTATATACACCGCATGATAGAGTACAGGTTCGGGAAGATGGACGGTGATATCCTTCTCAAAACTGTCAATCTGCCGGCCGTAGCCGTTGCGGATGACCGTGATATCGATAAATCCGAAGCGGAATTGTTCACTATTCCGGATGTGTTTAGCCACGAGTATCGAGCCTGCGCAGGTTCCGAAAATTGCTCCGCCTTTTTCATAAAAGGCTTTAATGGGTTCGATAAGGTGGAACGCCTCCAGGAGCTTGATCAACGTGGTACTCTCGCCTCCGGGAATAATCAATCCCTGAATCGGCGCCAACTGTTCGGGAAGCCGTATTTCGGTATGTGGAATGCCGATGCGGTCGAGAATGTGTCCATGGGCCGCGAAGTCGCCCTGCAATGCGAGAATGCCGATGACCGGTTTGCTCATAAAAGCTTACCCATTACCACCCGCGGTCGGCGAGTAGTTCAGACGGTTCCAGCGTTTTGATATCGATACCGACCATGGGTTCGCCGAGGCCTTTGGAGACTTCCGCGAGAATGGCGGGGTCCCGGAAATGCGTCACGGCTTTGACGATGGCCTCCGCGCGTTTGGCGGGATTGCCGGACTTGAAAATACCGGAGCCGACAAACACGGCTTCGGCGCCCAATTGCATGACCAGCGCCGCGTCGGCCGGAGTGGCTACGCCGCCGGCGGAAAAATTCGGTACGGGCAGTTTCCCGTTTTTGGCCACCCAGCGGACCCATTCATACGGTGCGCCGAGATTCTTGGCTTCGGTCATGAGTTCGTCGGCGCCCATGGTAGTCAGTTTGCGTATATGCCCGACAATCGCGCGGATATGGCGTACGGCTTCCACCACGTTGCCGGTACCGGCCTCGCCCTTCGTGCGGATCATCGCCGCGCCTTCGCCGATGCGCCGCAGCGCCTCGCCTAAATTGGTGGCGCCGCAGACAAACGGAATTTTGAAGTCATGCTTGTAAATATGATGCGCCTCATCGGCGGGCGTGAGCACTTCGCTCTCGTCGATGAAATCCACGCCGAGCGATTCCAGAATCTGCGCTTCCACAAAGTGGCCGATGCGGGCTTTGGCCATCACGGGTATCGTTACCGCATTCATGATGTCCACGATCATTTCCGGATCGCTCATGCGGGCCACGCCGCCCTGTTTGCGGATATCGGCCGGCACACGTTCCAGCGCCATCACCGCGCAGGCGCCCGCGTCCTCGGCGATCTTGGCCTGCTCGGCGTTCACAACGTCCATAATCACGCCGCCCTTGAGCATTTCCGCCAGCCCGACTTTTACCTTGAACGTGCCGGTCAGTATTTCATCCTGACGGCCGTTGTCTGTTTTGCTATTGGTTCCCATGGTTTTACCTTTCAAGCTTCTAGCCTTAAAGTATATAAAAAATTTTAATTATTTGCAATATGCACCGTGGTATTAGATGGAGTCGGATTTCTTGATCAACTTCCGGAACATCCTTCCCATTTCCGTTGGGCTGACAGTGATGAAGTACACGCCGGTAAGAATCATGGCGCTGCCGGCCAACGTACGCGGGCCGATGTATTCATTCAGGAACAGCCATCCGAAAATCAGCGCGACAAGGGGCGTCATCAGCGGAATCACCGACGCTTCCATCGGCGTGACTTTCTTGATTACCCACATGTACAATCCAAACGCGATGGCCGATCCCACAATGCCCAGATACAGAATCGCCGCGGCGCCGACGGCTGAAAATTCAATGCGGTCCCAGGGCTCAGAAACGACGCTGACCATCGACAGGAGCAGACCGGCCACGAGCATCTGCACGGCCGTGTTATTCAGCGCGGGAATACGCTCTGCATGTACCTTGACATATACCGCCATATACGATGAAACCAGCGCGCTCAGCACCAGCGCGACATAACCCATCAAATACGTTTCCGTAGCCATGAACTGCGGATCGTATATCACTATCATTCCGAGAAAGCTGAGTATCAGACCGATGCCATGCGCCGCAAACACCGGCTGCTCTTTATACATGAATACGCTCAGGATGAGTATGAATGCCGGCATGGTGGCGAAAAGTACCGCGCTGATGCCCGAATCGATAAACTGTTCCGCCCAGAACACCAGACCATAAATGACGCTTTGCTGCAGACCGATAAAAATCATGGTGCGAATGCTTTTACGGTCGGAGGGGAATGGACTTCCGCGAAAACGGATGACGGCGTACAGAAACAGAAACGCCGTGAGAAACCGCACTCCCGCGCAGAAAAAGGGCGGGTACGCTTCGATGCCTAGTTTAATACCCAGCCAGGTCGATCCCCAGATAAACGAAAGGATGAGAATGACCAGAGTCGGCATATATTTTTTTTCGCGCATAAAAATCCCTCTCCGCGGGTTCATCGCCGAGAGGGGGTAAATATAATCTTTCAAAGCAAAAATCAAACAATTATTATATTAACCGTTATCACCGCTTCGCGTCTGAAAATGTTTTTTATATATGCGGCGAGGAACGGCGTATCGCCAATGGCAAACGACTCAATGATTAAGGCATCAAACCGACGTTAGATAAGGATGCCGGGATCATTAATCTTTTATTTAAAAACGATAAACGTAAAGGGTATGTATAAAAAAATTTTGATGATGATTTCATAAAAAGTTTTTCAGGGAGGGGAGAACATTAAGCGCCGGAGAGCCAAGGGCAAATCTGCACAGCGATCGGTTCCGCCTGTACGTAAGCTTCACTCAAGTAATTGATCTTCACAAAAAATCGTTGACGGTGTTGGTATAGAGTCTAAATATTTTCCGGTTCTTTCCAGGTCTGCCATGCGTTTTCGTGCGTCGGACCGTCGGCGTTGGTAGTCGGCGGCGGGTATTATGCTGGAAGGGCGGTTGTATACGTTTAGGGTGAATGCCTTATCCCGATAGACTACGTACTGACAAACGGTATCCAAAATAAAGGCATGTTTTTCGGCGCAGAGAATCAGTCCGGTCAGTTTTCGCCTTAGACAAAAAGTTTTACATTGATGCGTACGGCACGGATATCCAATTTAACCTGTTTATCGCGTGCGGCTTTAATCGTTTAATGCGTTTTACGCTACCGGCCGGCGTGAGTACCTCACGGGCGGAATCGGCTGAACGTTTGAGGCATGCGTAAAAAAGCCGTGTTTTCCGGACGGCTTTTTAAGGTTCAGTTAGACCAATCCGGGCTGCGCGGGTTACGGCGGACCGGTATGAGGTTTTTTTGGTGAACGTGTTGATACGGGAGGGATTATTTTTTCCTGAAATCCAGCGCCGCTGAGTTGATGCAATACCGGCGGCCGGTGGGTTTGGGTCCGTCGTCAAATACATGACCCAGATGGCCGCCGCATCGGGAGCAGAGAACTTCCGTGCGAATCATACCATAGGACGTATCTTCTTTTTCTTCGATGCAGGTTGCGTCATAGGGCTGAAAAAAACTCGGCCATCCGGAACCGGAATTGTATTTGGCGTCGGATTTAAAGAGCGGTTGCCCGCACGCGGCACAGTGATAAACGCCCGCCTCGTGGTGGTCATAATATTTCCCCGTGAAAGGCGCTTCGGTACCTTTTTCCCGCATAATGCAATAAGTCCCCTTAGGAAGGATTTTTTTCCATTCGTCGTTGTCTTTGATCAGTTTCGTTTCCATCGTCGAGTCTCCGTGAGATTGGTTTGTTTCATTCTGTGCCCGGCAGGAAGGTACAGGGATCGGAATAAGTATAAGAAGTATTATCAAGAGCTTCATAAAATCTTTCGTTCTGTCATGAAAAAAACGAACGACATTTGTAAATATTCCGGGACAGGTATATTTGTTTAACGGCCTAATCGGGATTCGTAAAAAGCGGGATGAATTATGTCTACAAACGAAAAATTCCAATAAAAAAAATTGCGGCAAGCGAGGATGGGGAGTCTCACATGCCGCGTTGCTTAGATACACACAACACACAAGGGGAAGCTTTTTTAAACTGATCAATTAGTAGACAAATTATGAGCCAAAAAAATTTAAGATTAAATTTTTTTTAAACTCTTAATTTTTAATATATAGTCACAACCTATACATAACCCCAAAAGAAAATGTGTTAATTATTATTTACAAAAATGTAATATTTAATTTACACCAAATCCAAAATAGCAATATTTACTTCGTATAGGAACTAGTACTCATGCGAGCATTTTTTTGTTAAAACTTATAAATTTAAAAATGATAACGGTTGTTATGTTACATAACCGTTTTGAGAGAAAACCGTTTATAATTTATTTAATATCGAATATCCGAGGTTATCGGATACTTAATTTTATTCAACTTCCTCCGTTTCAGAGTCCAAACCATCGCTATTTCCTACGGCTATCCATATAATTACCGTTTGGGCTCTTTAGTAGTTTAAGCGGAAATTTCTTTACTCCCGGAGGATTCAAGAACGGAATTTTCACAGGCGGTTGACGGAAAAGTCAAAAGCATGCTCCGTGCAAACCGGGTCAGTACGTGCTTCTTTTTTTTCTTTCTGGTCTAATTTGTTATGGTTAAAAGAATTTCAGAAATTGTTTATGTCAACAATCGTGTCGTTTTGTAAATATTTATTATGTATAAACTTATAAAAGAAATTAATTTTTAAGGTCAAAATTTTGCTCTTCAGAAGTCCAAAAGGACAAATGATTGACCGGCTTTTTGAGCCTTTTTTGGGGGTTTATAAAAATATAGTTGTAATATCTTGTTTTAGGTATTATATTTAGCTGTTTTAATATCATTTAAGAATACTCATCAGGAAATTCGGAGAAAGAATTATGAATCTGCATGAATATCAGGCCAAAGAGATTCTAAAAAAGTATAATGTGCCGGTACCGGAGGGCATACCTGTTAATACAACCAGCGAAGCGGTAACGGCGGCCCATAAGCTGAAAGAAAAGGGCGTAAAAACCTGGGTTGTGAAAGCGCAGATTCACGCCGGGGGCAGGGGCAAGGGGACCATTTATGATGTAGACGCTCAGAATGAAGTGGTTTTGCACGGCGGCGTAAAAGTCACGAGTGATATCGATAAAGTTAAGGAATATGCCGAAAAAATGCTCGGCAACATTTTGGTTACGCACCAGACCGGGCAGTCCGGCAAGATTATCAAGAAAGTGCTGGTTACCGAAGGGATTGATGTCGCAAAGGAATTATACCTCGGCATCGTGTTGGACCGTGCGCAATCCAAATATGTTCTGATGGCCTCTACGGAAGGGGGCGTGGAAATTGAGAAGACGGCCGCGGAGCATCCGGAAAGAATCCTGAAAGAATATGCCGACGTAAAAATCGGGTTCCGTTCGTATCAGGCCTCGCGGCTTGCCTTTGCGCTGGGGCTGGAAGGCGACATCCACAAGAACTTTGTTCAGTTTGCCACGTCGTTGTTTACGGCGTTCGAAGCGATTGACGCCTCGTTGTTTGAGATTAATCCGCTGGTCATTACCAAAGACAACCGCGTGATGGCGCTCGACTGCAAGATCACGCTGGACGACAACGCGCTGTACCGGCATCCCGACCTGGAAGCCCTGCGCGACAAGGACGAAGAGGATCCGCTGGAAGTGGAGGCCGCCAAGTATCATCTGAACTACGTCAGACTGGACGGCAACGTGGGCTGCATGGTTAACGGCGCGGGACTGGCGATGGCCACGATGGACATCATCAAGCTGGCCGGGGCCTCGCCGGCAAACTTTCTTGATGTAGGCGGCGGCGCGAATCCTGTTACCGTCGAAAACGGATTCCGGCTGATCTTGTCGGACAAAAACGTGCGCGCGATTCTCATTAATATTTTCGGCGGCATCGTCCGCTGCGACCGCATTGCCAACGGCGTACTGCAGGCGGCCAAAAACGTTAAAATCCACGTGCCGCTGGTCGTCCGCCTGCAGGGCACCAACGCCGAGCAGGCCCGCGAGATTCTTAAAAAATCGGGGATTCCCATGAAGGTCGCCAACGAATTATCCGAAGCGGCGCGCATGGTGGTTGAGTCTATTAAATAAAGGAATTTTTTCCGCCGCCCAGGGTTGAATTTTATAAACGAGGTTATCATGCATACAGGTAAAAACAACGAAATGTCCAAAGCGCATCTGAATACCATCGAAGTGACCGAGGAACTGATACAGCAGTTGCCGAAGACCGATCTGCACTGCCACCTTGACGGCAGCTGCCGCGTGGAAACCCTGCTCGAACTCGCGCAGGAACAGAAAGTGCACCTGCCTTATAATGATTACGACAAACTGCGCGCACATCTCGAAGTCGGCGACAAGTGCAAGAATCTTGTGGACTATCTGAAGGGATTCGCGGTGACGCTGTCGGTGATGCAGGAACCCTACGCCATAGAGCGCGTGGCGTTTGAACTGGCCGAAGATGCCGCCAAGGAAAACGTCCGCTACCTTGAAGTTCGGTTTTCACCCATTCTGCATATCAACAAGGGCAAGCGCATGACGGAGATTCTCGATTCGGTTATTCGCGGCCTGATACGCGCGGAGGCGAAATACAACATCAAGACCGGCGTGATTATTTGCGGCATGCGGAACATCAGTCCCGAAACCTCGCTGCGGCTGGCCGAACTGACCGTGGCCTACAAAAACAAGAAAGTCATGGGATTTGACCTGGCCGGGCAGGAGGACAGTTATCCGGCCAAGGAGCATCAGGAAGCCTTCGCGCTGATCCTGAAAAACAACATCAACACCACAGCGCATGCCGGCGAAGCGTACGGACCGAACAGCGTCAAACAGGCCATTCACGACTGCGGCGCGCACCGGATTGGCCACGGCACGCGGCTCATCGAGGACGGCGATCTGCTGAATTACGTCAACGACCACCGCATCCCTCTGGAAATCTGTCTCTCGAGCAACGTGCAGACCAAAGCCGTGAAGGATTATATTTCCCACCCGCTCCGGATTTATTACGATTTCGGCCTGCGCGTGACGCTCAACACCGACAACCGGCTCATGTCGGCGACCACGGTATCGAAAGAAATTTATCTGGCGGCCAAGACGTTCAAATTCACCTTTGACGATATCTGCAACATTATTATCAACGGTTTTAAGAGCACCTTTCTGCCATACCGCGACCGCGTCGTGCTGCTGAATCAGGCCCTGGCCGAACTCCATCACTTCGGATTTGGTTCGAATTATATGGATACCAAAGCCGCCTCCACATAAACCGGCTGGCCCGATACCTTCGCATGGTTTTTGAACTTCGTGCAGCCGGCAACGCAACCGCTCGGGCTCTACCCTCGTGAAAGCGCCGTGAATTACCTTCTGGAACAATTTCTCGATTATCTGGCCATTGAGAAAAATCTGTCGGCAAACACCATCGATTCCTACCGGCTCGATATCCGCCGATACCTGCAGTTTGCGGAACACCAACGGCAACGCGCGTCGGTGGAGGACATTACGGATCAAGACATTTCCGCTTTCGTGCATCTGCTGGACGAACTGGGACTGGCGGCGCGGAGCGTGGCGCGCAATCTATCCGCGATACGCACGTTCCACAAATTCCTGATGAACGAAGAAATCACGGATCATGATCCAACCGCATTGGTCGAGTTGCCGAAACTGCCCAAGGCCCTGCCGCCGGTGCTGGAGGTCCACGAAGTGGAGTTAATTCTGGAACAGCCCGATACGCTGCAGTATTTGGGCCTACGCGACCGCGCCATGCTGGAACTGCTTTACGCCTGCGGCCTCAGGATATCCGAACTGCTCGGACTAACGCAGAACCAGTTCCAGCCGGAGTCGGGATTCATCCGCGTGATGGGGAAAGGGTCCAAGGAACGCTTAGTGCCGGTGGGAAAAATCGCCATCGACTGGGTGGTGAGGTATCAGGAAAAAGTCCGGCCGAAATTCGTCCAAGCCGACGCGGCGAACGATATTTTATTTCTGAATGCGCAGGGTAAGAAGATGAGCCGGATGGGATTCTGGAAGATTCTGAGAAAATACGTCACGCAGGCCGGTATCGAAAAGGCCATCACGCCGCATACGTTCCGGCATTCCTTCGCCACGCATCTGCTCGAAGGCGGCGCCGACCTCCGCGTCGTTCAGGAATTGCTGGGCCATTCCGACATCGCTACCACGCAGATTTATACCCATATTGACCGCGAATACCTCAAAGAAGTGCATCACACCTATCATCCGCGGAAGTAAAAAACCGCTGTCAATCCCTGATGCGGCAGAACCGAAATGCATACGGTACCACGGATAACCGCATGGACCCAGCGGATATTTAATTTGACAGCAACGGGCGTTTTATGTTTTTGCGGTAAATGGATCCAATCTCAAACCGTAGATGGTAATGGATAGCGCCTAACGGTATCTTGTTGACGAAAAGGCGTCACCGAGCGTCGGGTCTATAAAAATACATGGCCGCATCCCTTAGGGATTTGTTTTAATCCATAATCAACTGATCTTCGATTCTTTCATCGAACACCGAAAATCCGTTTTGGATATAATTTCGCAGCGCATTGGGATGGTCGCGGTCATTCGTATGCAGCCACAACCGTCGCGGATTGCATGTCCATGCCTGCCGGATGGTCCACTTCAGGAAGTAACTGCCTAAACCCCGACCGCGGAACTCCGGCATCAATCCGAAGTATTTGATTTCAATAGACGGACTTTCACGGCCGTCCAGTTCCACGAAACCGGCAGGAACGCCGCGGGCGTAGAGTACGTAAATGGATACCATTTCATGGCCGATAATATCCATGAGTTCCTTGTCCGTCAGCGCTTTGCGGTCTGCCCAGCCCACATCATGGCCAACCGCATGATACAGATAGCGGTAGAAGCTCACCGTTATGGCTTCGGCGCGCATGACGGTAATACCCGGAGGATCGGACAAATCGATCATCGGCGCGCTTTTCATTTCCAGATACGTTACGCGGGTCTTGACCGTTGCAGGTGTTGAATGCATGACAGACAATGTTTTTTCGGTTAAATTTTAGCCGTTGGATAACAGCGTTCAGCGATAATACCGTTTTGAGTCTGCATTATGTTCTTGTCTTATTTTAGAAAATCTCTGATATACATTTCTACCGTGCGGACCTCCGGAATCCCTAGAAAACCTACTTTACGGCTGATGGTGTTTTTATCGGAATCGGTTGTGAATTCGGTACGGAAATACAGATGGCCGCTGCCGTCGGCTTTTTCCACCCGTTCGATATTTTTTATTTCTGCGGGACCGTAGGCGGTTACTTTTTTAGTGCTGCCGCTCAAATCGATGATCAACGCGCGACGATCGGTAACGGCATACAGCGTCATTCCCGCTTTTCTGGCTTTCAGGATCGGTGATGCCAGAAGATAAATACCAATAGCGACGAATGGTAATCCGAAGAGCGGGAATACAAAACGAAAAAGGCCCTCCGTGTCGGATGTAATCCAGAAAGACATGGCCGTCCATCCGACGGAAAACAGCGTCCAGGGTATTCCAAATAAGAATAGCGGCAGCGCTTCTTTCGAAAATTCCTGGGGCGCAGGCTGTCCATACCAAACGGCATGTTCGCCATGCAACAATTCGCCGTTTACGATGGTCTGCATTTCAAAAGGGTCCATACATGCCTCCGATTCCATCAGGTGATATTTTATTCTTTGGCGGTTGCACCGGGTGTTGTTTCGCGAACGGGGTCATAAAATACTTATTGATTTCAACATTCGGCCTTATTAAGTTTCGCCAACAAAAAATAAAGAAAAAAAAATGAATTTGAAATCAATTTTTTTAGAAGTTCTCAATGCGGACCGGATACGGGATGACGCGGAAACGCTTGCCGAATACGGCAAGGATCGGACAAAAGACTACGCACCCGATGCCGGATTAGTGGTATTTCCGAAAACGCCGCAGGAAGTGCAGGATATCGTCCGAATTGCCTATGAAAGAAACATTCCGCTCGTGCCGTCGGGAGGCCGCACGGGGTATGCCGCCGGCGCCGTTGCCAGAAACAGGGAAGTCGTGATATCGCTGGAGAAAATGAATGCGATCACCGCGATCGATGTCGAAGGCGGCGTCGTCCGTTGCGAGGCGGGCGTGATTCTGGAGAATCTGCAGAACGCCGTGGCCGAAGAAGGCATGTATCTGCCGCTGGATTTCGCGGCGCGCGGCAGTTGTCAGATCGGCGGATGCCTGTCCACCAACGCCGGCGGGCTGAAGGTCCTGAAATACGGCATGACCCGCGATTTAGTCCTCGGATTGGAGGCCGTGATTGCTAACGGGGAATGGCTGACGCTGAACGAAGGGTTATATAAAAACAACGCCGGCTATGATCTCAAACAGTTATTCATTGGCGCGGAGGGCACGCTTGGCATCATTACCCAGGTTGCGCTTAAAATAGTGCCGCCGCCGAAACGCCTGCAGGCCGCTCTGCTGGCCGTCACTAACTTTGTGGCTATCCTGGCCATCCTGAAAGCGGCCAAACTCAGAGCGCTGGACATCACCGCGTTTGAATTTTTCACGGAAGCCGGGCTGAAAGCGGTTCTGGAGCATATCCCGGATGCGCGCAATCCGTTTGATGGTTTTTATCCTTTTTATGTCCTGCTTGAAATCGACGCGGGAACCGACGGCGATGCACTTTCCGGATTTCTGGAAGCTCTCGCGGAAAAAGAAATGGTTGCCGACGGGACTATCGCTTCCGGATCCGCACAATTCAAAGCCCTGTGGGGACTGCGGGAAAATATTTCCGAAAGCATCAGCCGGCTCGGCCATTTTCATAAAAACGATATTTCGGTTCCCGTCTCTTCGCTGAGCCGGTTTATTCCGGAGTTTGAGGAACTCATACGGACAAGCTACCGCGGTTTTGAGGTGCTGTTTTTCGGCCATATCGGCGACGGCAATATTCATGTAAACGTGATTGACCGCACGCGGCGTCCGCCCGAAGAATTTTTGTCCCTGGCCGCGGAACTGGATAAACAAATGGCTGAGAAAGTGTGCGCCTACGGCGGTAGTATCAGCGCCGAGCACGGGATCGGCCTTCTCAAGAAAAACCTGCTCCCGTACCAGCGCAATGCGCTTCAACTGGAACTGATGCGCTCCGTGAAACGTATTTTTGATCCGAAAAACCTATTTAATCCGGGAAAAATCATCGACATGAAATAAAAAAATCCCGCGACGGATACGCATCGGTTTTTTCGCATCCGTTGCGGGATTTGCAAGGCCGCGGCTTACGGCTGTTCCGGCGGATTTTTCTTTACGTGCGCTTTCTCAAGGCCGAACGACAGGATGAGCGCAAGACCGCTGAACAGGAAAATCAGGGCTAGCGTCATTTCTTCGCTGACATAGTACGGGAACAGACTGCGGATGAACAAGGCCAGACCGATGCCGATCAGAACAAGCCCCCACTTGATGGAGCTTAACGCCAGGTCCGCCACGGGCTTGATATATAAATATTTTATCCGTTCGTCCACCATGTTTTGAGCGATCAGTTTGCGCCGGAGATTGTTATCTGAAATAATCTTGACAATTAAAACTACCAGGGCAAAAAAACCCAGCGGTACCAGAATTTCAACGACATGGGCCATAAAATACTCCTTATTTAAAATGATATGATTTTGTCATACTTACTGCAATCTGACCGCTGAATCGGAAAAAAGTTGCATTTATTGCTGTTTGCAACTTATATTAAAATCGTCGGTCTGATATACCAGTTGCCAGTAATGCAAGGTGGATATGACGGATTACCGACCGGTTATAGAAGCGGTTTTAAAAGGAAACCTTGATGATTTTAAAATCATCATCGATGCGCATCAGGCGCTGGTCACACAGATTGTTTTCCGGATGATTCAGAATCCCGCGGACCGCGAAGAACTCGGACAGGAAATATTTGTTAAGATTTATAAAAATTTATCCGGGTTTCAGTTTAATGCTAAACTCTCCACCTGGATTGCGCGGATTGCCTATAACAACTGCGTCAATTATCTGAAAAAAAAGAAAGCAATGCTCTATACCGATTTTAAAATAGCCGATGCCGACCCGGAAGATGACGAGGCGTCCTTTTTTGAGGAATCCATCAGCGCGGATTACTGGAGTACGACCGAGTCACCGGATCAACCGTTAATCAGACGGGAGACTTCGGAGGCGCTTTCCCGTTCCATGGAATCCCTGCCGGCAGTGTACCGTACCATTGTTACGCTCTATCATGTTCAGGAAATGAGTTATCAGGAAATCAGCGGCATCACGAACCTGCCGGAAGGCACAGTGAAAAGTTATCTGTTTCGCGCGCGCCGAATGTTAAAAGAAAAATTATTATCCCAGTATCACCATGAGGATTTGAGCGTATGAATCATTTAACTGACCGGGAAATACAGGATAGCCTGAGTGCGGATCCCCAGTCTATTAAGGAACCTGCACGCGCGCACCTGTTGACCTGCGAACTTTGCCGCGAACGGCTGGCATGGTACCGCGGACTAGCCCTCAGACTGAAAGAACCGCCGGCCGTTCAGTTTTCGCCCGCGTTTGCGGAGAACGTCCTCCGGACGATTCAGACGCAGAATGAAAGCCGGCTATTCTGGTTTGAACAGGCGCTGACGGGGGGGTGTATCATTCTTGGGATCATTCTCGCATCCGTTTACATCGACTGGTCGTTTGTTAAAACATGGATAAATCAAGCGGCCGCGCTGGTGGCGCTCATCCCGTCACCGATTGCCGGGAGCGGATACAGCAAACTAGGGGTTTATCTGATATTTATCGCGGTTTTGCTGTGTGTTTTTAAAATTGCCGACCGCATTTGGACCCGACAGCGCGTCAGTTATCATAAACCAATTTATTAAGCGATGACCTGCGAAGAAATATTAAAGAAACTGGAATCGTCCGGCACCGAAAAAAACCGGCAGAAACTGCAGACTTTAGGCGCAGGCAATAGCGTCTTCGGTGTCAGCGAATCCAACCTGAAAAAATTGGCCGAGAAAACAGGCCCCAATCATGAACTTGGCCTTCAGCTGTGGGATAGCGGCTTCATCGAAGCGCAACGGTTGGCGACCATGATCATCGAGCCTGCCCGCCTGACTCCGGACGACATGGATCGAATGGTAGCGACGATAACGTATTATGAGGTTGCCGATGCGTTTGTAAAAAATGTAGTCGTTCAAACGCCGCATATCCTTCCGAAAATGAAATTATGGATTCAATCTGAAAAGGAATACATCAAGCGCTGCGGTTATACTCTGCTGGCGCTTCTGGCCGAAGCGGTGCCATCGCCGATTACCAACGAGGAGTGGCTGGAATATATTTATACCATCGAAAAAGAAATTTCCACTTCGCCTAACCGGTCCCGCGAGGCGATGAACGCCGCCCTGATAGCCATCGGCAAACGCAACAAGTTGTTGAACATGGAGGCGCTGATCATCGGTATGCGGATGGGACGAATAATCATCGAACACGGCGGCAAGGAAGTCCGGACGCCCTATGCGATGGATATACTCGGCGAGAAAAAGCTAAAACAGTCGTTTTTAGAATAACCGAAAGTCACCGGTATTATCCCTCCTCCGGTGCCGGTAATCAAAACAGCAACATTTCTTTTTTAAGCGAAAAATATTTTCATCAAACAATTGATTAACAGCGGGTACCTGCCGACACGGCATCGATGCGTGTCGGCGCCAATTACTTACTCCAATAACATGCCATTGATCGGTCGTCAAGGCGGCGGCGTGTCTTGACATTTAAAAAAAATCAATTATTTTAAAAAAGAAAAAAGGGAGTGCGATTTTTTTACATGTCCTCGGCCGTTCGTAAATATTTTTGGATTTTCAATGTGGCGGCATGGACCGTGCTGGCGTTGTTTATGAGCCGCCAGTTGTATGACGCCTACCGACTGAGCGACCACCCCATCAACGGGTTTACCGCATTTATCATGGAGATGGCGTACTGCCTGCAGTGGATGCTTCTGGCTCCGCTGGTGCTGCGTCTGGCCATGCGGTTCCGTTTTGACAGCCGATCGTGGTATATCAGCGCGCCGGTGCACATTGTTTCCGGAATGATGCTGTCTTCGCTGACCATGATTGTCAGGACGATCCTGCAGTGGATTATCATCCGGCAAATGGCTGCGCCGTTTTCCTGGGAACGCGTTCTGCATTCGGCGTTTGAAGCGTATGATTACGGCATCATGAGTTATCTGCTGTTGCTGCTGATTAGTTATGTATTTGAATATTACGGGCGTTTTCAGGAACGGGAACATGCCGCCGCCCGTTTAGAGACTCAGCTGGTGCAGGCGCAGCTCCAGGCGCTCCGGATGCAACTTCATCCCCATTTTTTATTTAACACCCTGCACGCCATTGCGGTACTGATCCGCAAGAACGACCATCAGACCGCCGTGGCCATGCTCACCGGGCTGAGCGATTTGTTGCGTCTGACGCTGAACGGCGCGCCATCGCAGGAAGTATCCCTAAAGCAGGAGCTGGAAATATTAGACATCTATTTAAAGATTCAAAAAATGCGTTTTCAGGACCGGCTCAGCGTTTCGATGGATATTTCGCCCGATGTTCTTGAGGCGCAGGTACCGCATCTGGTACTCCAGCCGCTGGTGGAAAACGCAATCCAGCACGGCATAGCGGCGCTTGCAAAGGCCGGTCACCTCAGCGTGCAGGCAAGACGCGAAAACGGATGGCTATGTGTCCGCGTTCAGGACGACGGCCCGGGCTTTACACAGCCTATCGAAGAACTGCAGAACGAAGGCATCGGTTTGTCCAATACGCGGGCCCGATTGCAAAAAATGTACGGCGCGTCCTGCTGTCTGGATCTGGCCAATCATCCCGAAGGCGGCGCAGTCGTCTCGCTGAAGATACCGTATCAAACCATTCCACAGACATGAACCCTATTCGCACGTTAATTGTGGACGATGAACCGCTGGCGCGCGAAGGCATCCGCCTGCTGATTGAGAACAAACCGGCGTTTCAGGTCATCGGCGAATGCGGCAGCGGCGCCGAGGCCTTGGAATTTCTGAACCAGCAGCCTGCGGATCTCCTGTTCATCGACGTCCAGATGCCTGAAATGAACGGCATCGAAGCGGCAGCAGCTATCCGGCAGGAACCCATGCCCATCGTCGTTTTTGTAACCGCTTACGATCAATATGCGCTGGAGGCTTTCCGCGTACACGCTTTGGATTATCTACTTAAACCGTTTAACGATGCGCAATTTTATTCGGTTCTGGATCGTATCCGGGCTCTCGTGGAACAGCGGCAATTCAAAGACCTGAGCGACCGGTTGATTCAAATGCTCTCGCAGTATCATCAGGCGCGTAATGCTTTTCAACCAATATCACCGGCGACGGATTACATCACCAGGATTCCGGTTACCGCCGATGGTAAAATCGTTTTTATACGAACCAGCGATATTGAATGGATCGAGGCCGCGGATTATTATGTCGAAATTCATACCCGATCCGGAATGTTTCTGCACCGTGAAACGATGAACCGGCTGGAGTCCCAACTGGATCCGAAAAAATTTTTCCGCATCCACCGTTCGACGATTGTGCCTTTAGGATCTATCCAGGCTCTGGAACCTTATTTTAACGGCGAATATTATGTCGTGCTAGAAAACGGCCGAAAATTCAAACTCAGTAAAAATAGGGCCGATGAGCTGAAAAGACAATTGCAAATCACAGCCTGACTTTATTTCACCGACTTAATCCATATATTCTCTGCAAAAATCACTGCTTTGACTGCAGCATGGTTTCTTGGTGGTACTTTTTGTCTTATTTTGACTTGAGTACCAAATTAAGGAGATAACATGCATTATGTATTGATTTTCTTAAACATTGTTTTAGTGTTTGGCTGTGCCCGTACGGAGGATGTTGAAAAAACCAGGCACGAACTGATGAACTTGGAGAGGACATTCAGCGCAACCTCTGTCGAAAAGGGATTTTACGAGGCGCTGAGACTGTATAAAGCCGATGAAACAATGTTTTTAAAAGACCGGCCGGTAACCGATATCAGCGAGATTAATCAGATGCTGTCCAGAACTTTTTCCGGAACCGTGACCTGGGAGCCGCTATTCTGTGATGTATCGGCATCCGGCGATATGGGATATACTTACGGGCCTGCAACATTCGAGGTGAAAGATTCTACCGGCAACCGTAAAGTTTTGACGAGTTATTACTTGACTATATGGAAAAAACAGCCGGACGGCCAGTGGAAATATGTCATGGATACCGGCACACAGCCTAAGCCGTCTGAATCAAATAAGTAGTCATTTTGTTTTATAAATTGAAGGAGTCATAACCATGTTAAGACAATCGCTGATGATCACCTGGCTGATGGCCGTAATCGGAACATGGGATGTTAATGCGGACATCCTGCGGGTTCCGGCGGATTACGCAACGATTCAGGCGGCAATCCAAGCCGCCGTCAATGGTGATACGGTGCTGGTAGCGCCGGGCACGTATTATGAAAATATCAATTACCGGGGAAAAGGCATTACGGTTGCCAGTCATTTTATCCTTGATAATAATGTCAGTCATATCGAAGCGACGATTATCGACGGCAGTCAGCCGGCGCATCCGGATACGGGCAGTTGTGTACTTATAACCAGTCCTACATCGGCGACGGCCGGCGATACCAGCGCCGCGCTCATCGGGTTTACGATACGCAACGGCAGCGGCACCCGCTGGCGGGATGAGCACGGAGCGGGTTATTACCGTGAAGGCGGCGGGATACTGGTCGAGTATCTGTCTCCGAGAATCATGTATAATCTGATAATGAATAATACGGCCACGAACACAATTAACTGCACGAGCGCCGGCGGCGGCGGTATCCGATGCGGCGACGGCAGTCCGAGGATAACCAACAATGTTATTGTCCGCAACACAGCGCTGTACGGACCGGCTATCGTTATCAACTATTGCGGCGGAGTAATAAGAAATAATATCATCCATCGCAACACGGGCGGCAGCGCGTATTACGGAGGTTCCGCGGTCTGGGCCAACAGTGACGGCCCTACAAGTAAAACCATTGAAAATAACATGATTATCGCGAATACTTCTACACTGACCAACGCGACCGGCGGCATCCTTATGTGGGGCACAAGTTGTACGCTCAGAAACAATATATTGTGGAGTAACGTTCCCAATCAGGTCAAGACACAATCCGGCGGCAGTTTCAGCGCATCTTATAACACGATTCAGGGTGGTTATTCAGGCGCCGGAAACCTATCGCAGAATCCATGCTTCGCAGACAGCGGTTTTATTTTAGCAGACGGTTCGTCCTGTATTGATGCCGGAAATCCTGATTCCGTTTATTTCGATCCTGAAAATTCGTTAGCGCCGGGTTATGCGCTCTGGCCGTCAAAAGGGGGATTGCGTAACGATCAGGGAGCTTACGGCGGAAGCGGCAGAATCCTTTTGCCGCTCATCACAGGAGCCTGGTTTCAGTTGAATACATCCTTGCTGAATTTCGGAACCGTCAATCTTAACGATTCCGTGACCGGAAAAATTGTTGTGGCGAATTATGGCATTAGTCCCTTGTTGATGGACAGCGTGGTGATTAAGAACGGAAGTCCCGGCGTGACGATTGCCAATCTACCGCCAAGCATACTGGCGCCTGTAAAGACGGATACTATCTTTGTCGGATGGAAGCCCCTCACCGCGGATGCGCTCAGTGACACGGTTCTTATTTACCATTCCGATACAACCACCGCATCGCCACGGATGGCCCGCATCACCGGAACGGTTGCCACGGTGGCGGTACCGGATGACCGGGAACGTCCTCAGGCATTTTATCTGGAGCCCAACTTTCCGAATCCTTTTAATCCTTCTACCGTGATCCGTTATCAGTTAGCCGAACGCAGTGCCGTTTCATTAAAAATTTACAACCTGCTCGGGCAGGAAATTGTTTCTTTAGTAAAGGGCTACTATCCGGCGGGGCATTACCAAACCGTGTGGAACGGCAGGGATGATTCAGGAAAATCCGTGAGCGGAGGCGTGTATATCTACCGGCTTCAGGCCTTTGCAGACGGTCAAAGCCACGTGCAATCGAGAAAAATGATTTTAATTAAATGAATAGTTTCAAACCGATGGATTTTTATTGAAGAATGGTACACGGGAATATTAAAAATATTCCCGTTTTTATTTCGATAAAACCGGAAGGCGAATGGAGTTGGTCTTCCGATAGTGATTTTTGGTCAGTAAGCGAGTAACGTTTCGAGTTTATTTTTAATATCTTCTTCGTTTACTAAAACGGCCGCTTCGAGTATTCGCGAGAAGGGCACCGGAGAGTCTTTGCTGCCCAGTCGCATGACCGGGGCGTCGAGAAATTCGAAGCAGGTTTCTGCGATGCGGGCGGCGATTTCGCCGCCGAACCCTCCGGTAATTTTATCTTCATGCACCACCAGCGCGCGGCCGGTTTTTTTTACGGATTGCCGGATCGTTTCCATATCGAGCGGAATCAGCGAACGGATATCGATGACTTCGACGGAACGGTTTAGTTCGGCCAGTTTTGCGGCGGCGCGGAGCGACCAGTGCACGGTGGTTCCGTAAGTTATTACGGTGGCGTCCGTTCCGGGCCTGCGGATACGGGCTTTGCCGAACGGGACCACATGATCGGGCCCGGTCTTTGGGCTTTGCGCGAATATCTGGTTGTAGAGGTACTTGGGTTCCAGGAACAGCGTAACGCCGCGCGAGCGGATGGCGGTTCGCAGCAGGCCGCAGGCGTCATCGGCGAAGGCCGGCACGACGATGCGCAGACCGGGGAGCGCCGCCATCAGGCCCTCGACATTCTGCGAGTGATACAATCCGCCGCCGATATAACCGCCACTGGCCAGGCGCAGGACGATGTTGGGGCTGTTTTGGCCGTTCGAGCGGTAATATTCATGACTGGTTTCCACCACCTGTTCCATAGCCGGCCAGACGTAATCAGCGAACTGCGCGGCTTCGATTACGATGCGGATATCGTCCCGGAAACGCGAAAAACCGTTGGCCGTGCCGACGATATAGTCCTCGGCGATCGGCGCGTTAAACACCCGCTCCGGCCCGAATGCCTGCAGCATCCCCTTGGTAACATTAAACACGCCGCCCTTGTCTTTGGAGGCAACGTCCTGGCCCCAGAGAAACGTGTGTGGGTTGCGCGTAAATTCTTCGTGCAGGGTCCGGTTAATCGCTTCGCGGAGTTTCTCCGTCGATTCGCCTTCGGGTACCGGCGTTTCCTCAACTTCCAGCGGTTCCGGTGTGATAAAGTCGGTAGCGGTGGACGGGTCGGGCGTGGGCGCTTCTTCGGCGCGCCGGGCGGCTTCCTGAACGGTGGTTTCGTTTTCCGTTTCGATGCGCGCCAGTTCTTCTTCCGTGAAAAATTTATTTTCTAACAAATAATTCCTGAAATTCAGGAGCGGGTCTTTGGAACGGGCTTCTTGCAGTTCTTCGGGTGAGCGGTACAATTCCTGCCGGTCGCTGTTGGAGTGCGAATGCAGTCGCAGGCAGTCCGCGTGCACCAGCGCCGGCCCTTTGCCGGCATGCACATAATCCAGCGCCGCATCCATGGCGCGGCGGCTGTCAAAGAAATCCTTGCCGTCGCAGTTGAAAACGCCGAGGTTTTTTAGCCCTTTGTAATTATCCGAAACGACGGGATTGGCCGTCTGCTGGGCAAGCGGCACGCTGATGCCGTAGCGGTTGTTCTGGATGACAAAGATGACCGGCAGTATCTCTCGGGACGCGCCGTTGAGCGCCTCGTACACATAACCTTCGGAGGACGACGCTTCCCCGAAGCTGGCGAATGCGATCGCGTCGGATTGGTAATATTTGATTGCCCGCGCTACGCCGACAGCATGCAGCGTGTGGTTGGAAACATTGGAAGATACATTCTCAATCTGAATCGACGGCTTGGCAAAATGATTGGACATATGCCGGCCGCCGCCCGCCACGTCGTCCCGGCGGCTGAGGCCGTTCAGCATGATTTCCTCCACCGTTATTCCCGCCGCCAGGCACGTCAGCTGGTCGCGATAATACGGAAATAAAAAATCTTTACCCGGGCGAAAGGAAAGCCCTAAAGCCAGTTGGATGCCTTCGTGCCCCGCGCACATGGCCAGATACGACCATCCCTTCGCCTGACGGATGAAACGCGACGCCTGTTCGTCAATGAGCCGGCTGGTATGCGCCAGACGATACCACGGCTCTAGCGTCGTCTTATCATAATCGGTTTTGACGGAATTATTTTTTTTCAAGTTGTTAACCCTCTGATTTATTCTTTTCAAAAATAATAACACTTTAATAATTATTTTATTTCTGTATTTCAAGTTCATTTTATTCTGCGGATACATTCGGCTGAATTTTGAAATCAATTAATATTAGTTTGAAATATCCGCCGGCGTAACATCTTCCTATAGATTTTTCTTGAAATAGAAAAAAAAAAATTCTATATAGCTATAAAGTTTGTATTGCTTATCTTAAAGAAAGATGATACGCCTTTCATAAGCTGTTCATATAATTTTCTAATTTTAATTTACCACTCATTGATTGAAGGAGCATACCGGATATGCGATGGAAAATTTTTTTGGTTTTGATTATACTGCTCGGTTTAAACAACCGGATTGTGCGGGCACAATCCCCAAACGATGTAATCATCAATGAAATACTGAACGGCTCGGTATATAAAGACGCTGTGGAATTGCTGGTAGTGAAGCCCGGCGGCGTGGATATGCGCGGATGGGTGATTACGGACCTGAACAATCCGGCAGCAACCCCCTCTACGACCGAAGGTTTTTGCACTTTACCGATGAACCCTTTCCTGCAGGCCGTACCGCCGTTTACGCGTATCCTTCTTGTTTTTACCAAATCCACCGGCGCGGTATCGCCAAAAGCCGCGCAAGACACAACGGCTTCCGACGACAGCACCCTCGTGCTTTTTTCCTTCGGGCCTGACAGCTTGTTGAATCCTACACCGGCGGGTTCCGGAGTTAATTTAAGCGATAATGACAATGTGGTGCTGATAGCCGGGTCAAACCTGTCGAGCGATCCGGTAATTGATAAAGTATTTTATGGAACCGGCAGCGACGGCTGGACCAGCGGTACCTGGATGAATAATTTTGCCAATATCACCAGCGGTTATATCGCCTATTTTGTTAATGATTCACTGGGCAATCTTAACAATGATAACGGCGCCTCCGGCAAAGGATGGACCAGCCCCGCGGCCGAAGCCGGGCACACACTGGGACGGATTAATCCGGGACAATTACTCGGCGGGAGGCCGATACGGTTAGGCGCGGTTACACGCACGCCGACTACGCCGGATTCCACGCAATCCGTAACGGTGCAGACGACTATCGGTTTCCTGAACCCGCCGATTACCGCAAAAGTTATATTTTCATACAACGCCGTTACCGACAGCGTGACGATGACCAACCCGTCGGATTCCACCTATCAGGGCGTAATTCCAGCCAACCCGCCGGGAACGAAGGTTTATTATTTTATTAAAGTAACCGATAATCTGAATCATGTGGCTTTATCGGGTACGGACAGTTTTACCGTAAGCACGCCGGTGGTTTTTACTTCTATCGCTAATATACAGGCTAATACACCCGCCTATGAAAACCAGATGGTGACCATTACGGGCATCGTCGTCATTGGCGACAGTGTACTCCGGGCCACACCGGCACGGCAGTCCTATGTGGTTGACCGTAGCATCACGTCCGGCGTCAACGGGATACAGATATACCAAGGCTCATTTACGGCCCCGAAACTGAACCGCGGCGATTCGGTTATTATCACCGGTAAAGTGATTACCTACAGCGGTACGACGGAAATTACCGATCCGATTACATTGACCGTGGTATCCACGGGAAATTCGATACCGGCGCCCATCAAGCAATCCATCTCGCAGGTTATGAACGTGGCCGATGAAGGCAAGTGGGTGCGTATCAAAGGCACGGTGGTGGACAACTGGTCCGCTGTCGGCGGTTACAACGTTAAAGTGGACGACGGCACCGGCAATGTACTGGTGCGTATCTGGAACTCGACCGGCATTAATGGTTCGGCGTACGCTATCAATTCGGTGTTTACGTTCAATACCATCATCGGGATTTACAATAACGCGACGCAGTTGCTGCTGGGATACGCGGCAGATGCCGGGCCGGATACGGCGGGCCAGGGCAATTTCAAAGCGAATATCCGGGTGTCGCCGCATCCGTTTAATCCCATGGCCGGCGAAAAGATTAAGTATGCACTGGCGTACGGCGAAAACGCGCGTATTGTCCTGCGTGTATTCGACATGACCGGCCGGCTGATCACGACTCTGATTGACGAGGTTAAGTACATCGGGCGCGATGAAACGGAGGATCCGTTCCGCACCTGGGATGGCCGTACAATGGAAAGCAAGCAATTGGTGCCGGTTGGTACGTACATTATGCATCTGGAGGTAACGAATCGAAAAACCGGGAAGAGTTCCACAAAGACCGCGCCGATTGTGATCGGAACGAAACTGAAGTAAATGATTTATTGGTTTAATATAAAGGTTCTGAGGTATATATGAATAAAAAAGCGATCCTTCTTCTTGCAATCCTATTGGGATATGCGCAATGGGGCTTTGGCCAGGTGGCCACGGAGATGCCGCCGCAGGGTCCACGAGCCAGCGCGCTGGCCGGGACGTTTGTTGCCGTTGCCAACGACGGCTGGGCGATGTTTCATAATCCCGCCGGATTGGCTAACCTGAAATCCATGCAAGCGTTTAGCTCCTATCAGGTGCTGTATATCAATTCCCTGACCAACATGATGGGCGGATTTGCGCTGCCGTCCGGGACCCTTTTAGGCAGCGACCGGTTCGGAACGGTGGGAATATACTATGAATACCTGAATACGGGGGTGGACAAGGGGCAGTCGCTGACGGGGCAATCCGAGCGGCTTGCCACAGAGTGGGCGCTGGGGTTTTCTCACGGCATGACACTGCTCAAGGATGTCCGTTCGTCTCTGTCATTCGGTTATAACCTGAAAATGTATTATCTGGATTACGGTACGTCCGCCGGCATGAGCGGCGACGGCAGCGACGGCACCGATCTGGGAAATATATATAAGCTGGGGATGGATCTCGGTGTCATGGCTTCCCTGCGCGAGCGGGTGTGGCTGGGCGCTTACCTGATGAATTTCAACCAGCCGAAAATCGGCACTACCGGTCAGGTCCGGGAACTGCCCCAGAAACTATCTGTCGGCGCTTCGTACATGCCCCATGACGGGGTTCTTACCGCCGTCGGGCTGGAACGGAGTACCAGCAAGAACACCCGCATCAAAGGCGGCGTCGAAGCCGAACTTGCGGACGTGTCCAATTTTACCGTCCACGGCCGCTTCGGGATAATCTCAAATCCCAACACGTACACCATCGGTTTCGGGGCGGCCTATCACGGCGTTCATTTTGATTATGCGCTGATGATTCACCCCATACTCAGCACCACGCATCAGTTCGGGCTGATGTATGATTTCGGGAAATAGCACGCAACCATGATCCAATCATCAGGAATGACTATGTTTCGAATAACACTTATAACCGCAATTATGCTTGGGGCCGCTCTGAGCCTGCGCGCGCAGGAAGGGGTTTATCATAAGGACCACAAGCTGGACATTAACAACGCGACGCTCGCTGAAATCGAGCGCCTGCCCATTTCCGGGGAACTGGCGCGGAGGATTTACGAGCGGATCCAATATAGCGGGCCGCTGGAAAGCATCTTCGAGCTCAACCAGATCGAGGGCGTGACGCAGGAATTGTTTAACCAATTGAAGCCCATAATCGCCGTTCGGCCGTTTGAGAAGGATGAAGACCTGAAGCGCCTCGAGGATAATTATTACAAAATTGAACGCTGGGCAAGCACCTCCGAAGGTACGACCGAAAATCTTGTCGATCAGTGGTACGACCAGCTCATCAATCCGATTAATATCAATAAAGCGGATTATTTTGACCTGATCAACCTGCCAAACGTCAGCCCGATTGATGCGGCGGCAATCGTTAAGCATATCCGCAATCAGGATGAAATCAAAAGCCGCAGCGATCTCCGCGGAGTCAGCGGCCTGGGTAGTTTTGCGTTCAACAGCGTGGACGACTTTGTGGTGTACAAGGACCCGGACGAAAAAAACCGGTTCCGGGGTAATTACACCTGGATCTACAAGAACATTCCGTTTATTTCCGGTAGTTCCGATAATGCCGAGGATATCAAGCAGCTGGTAGAACGCGACAATCCGTGGAACTCCTACCATAAGGCGCGGCTTAAGTACGGCGCCAAATATAAAGCCGGATTTTCCGCGGAACGCAAGCTCGGTCAGGATCCGTATTTTTATAAATATTATCTGAGTTACGAGGACAAATACGGCGACGATCTGAAAGTCAAAATGATTTTTGGTAATTATCTGGCTTCCTTCGGCCACGGCGTGGTGATGGAAAACACCGATTTTTTCTCGTCGCGTAAATCGGGGTTTGGATTCCAGAAACGGGCGAACGGTATCTTCGGGGATATTTCACGGACTAATGAATTTTCCCTTCGCGGCGCGGCGGCGGAGGCTTCCTGGAAGTGGTTTCGCGCAGACGCCTTTTATTCCTACAACACCCGCGATGCGGTCGTCAATCCGGACGGCACGTTTTCCGCGCTGATTGTGATGACCCCGCGGATGCCGTACGGACTGAGCAGCGACACGCTCAACCGGCCGAACAGCCTGGTGCCGAGCAATATGCGCAATGCCGTCACGGAAATCACTTATGGGGGCCACCTGACCTATTCGTTGGCTCCCGGCATAAATATCGGCGCTACGGCCTATGAAAGCCTTTATGACCGGCCCCTCGACTTCCAGATTAATACCGTGCTCAACACCGACGGCAAGCCCAAGTTTCTGAACGATTTCGGCAATTCGGTCGATGCCGAGATTGCCGCTTCGTATGAGTCCACAGCCAAGTCATCGATGTGGGACAAAGCCCGGGCTTCGCGTTCCGTGTACGGTATGGATTTTACTTATACCTACAAAAACATCGTTTTTTCCGGCGAACACGCCCGGCTGTATAAGCAGGACAGCGTGTACCGGGTAACCGTGAATAACGAAACCGTTCGGCGCACGGTCCGCCAGCGCGATCCCCGCGCCACCGTCCTGATGGCCTACACGCAGTTTCGCACGCTGAATTTCCTGGTACTCTACCGGAATTACGATCTGCAGTTTGACAATCCCTACCAGCGTTCGTTCTCAAACTATGCGCGGTTCAAGAGTTCCATTTACGAAGACGAGTTTTATCTTGCCGATAACATTTATTCCGAACTCTGGAGCACATCCTATCAACCCCAGGCCGAGCGCGGGTTCTACACAAATCTCCGGTACCAGATATCGGAGAAATGGCTGACCGCGCTGGATTACGATACCTGGACGCGCGTGGCGGACAACATGCGCTATTACCGCTGGGTAACGCGGCTGGAATACCGGCCGTTGTTCAACATGCGTATTCAGGCGAGCAATAAGTTCCAGTCCCGCGGCTATAACCCGCTGATGCCGACGAGTTATCTGGTCCGCGAATCCATTATTCGCGTGATTCTGCGGCTGTCGCGGTTCGACGAAATGACTGTGACATATTTCAACGGGTTTACGGAATGGCCCAGCCGGCCGCGGCTTTCCGACGCGCCCGGCGGCGACGGCAGCGCCGGTAACGACAACGATACCCCCCGCGGCAACGCAGGCTCTCCGGGCGATATGTTCGGCGTACAGGTGACACACTATTTTAATAATAATTTTAAAATCATCGGCTCCACCCAAATCTACAAGGGCTTCTACTGGACGTTTGAGGATACGGATTTTCGCGTGTTCAATGCGCCGAACGTAGCCACCCGCTACTGGGTCGCCGCTTTTGCCCGGCTGAGCCCGAACCTGTCCGTGCGCCTGAAATATTCTTACGACCATCAGGAAGCGCAGACAGGCGTGCAGGGCTCGCGAATCCCCGTCAAAGGGGTTACCGATTACCGCAATGCGCCCAAGTATGACAATCCGTATATTATAAAGAATAATTCGGACATACGTTTCCAGCTGGATTATAGTTTTTAAACGGAGCAATTATAGGAAACACACGGCACGAATAAAAAAAAATACCTAGGATAAAATAAATTCTTCGGAGGTTCTGTGAAACGATTAAACCTGTTTATATTCGGATGGACGCTATGCCTGACGGTGTTGGCGGCGGACATGCTCAGCGCACAAACTTATTTTGATTACATTATCGGCAAGAAACGGGACAGCTTCAACGCCCGGTCGATGGCGTTGGGTCATACGGGCGCTGTATCCAGCTACCGGGCATCGGCGATTATGACAAACCCCGCGTTGCTGTGGCAGGGTTTTGCGCCCGGTGCGGCGCCGCATCAGGTGCTGGTGGACGCCTCGTATGTCGCCCTGCGGCCCAGCGAAAACCGTTCTTTCCCTCTGCTGGATACCTTCGGCGACGTGATTACCGAGACGATCTATGCTACCAACAGCCCCCTGTATTACAATACCGATATCGGCGCGCTGTACAAATTTAATGATCATTTATATTTCGGTGCGGGGTCGTTTGCGTATTATACGTTTTATTACGATTACAAAGAACGGTTATCCGCGCAGTTGCCCAGTTCAGCCGTCAACCGGGATCCCTTTCTGGACAATCAGATTTCTTATGGCAACGGTACCTGGCGCACGTATTCTTTAAGCGTGAGTACCCACTGGATGGAACAGATTGGATTCGGCGCCACGCTGAATTATATTACGGGTTCGGGATTCCGCGACCATTACCGCTACAGCCTGCTGAAAACCGATTACTCCGGAATCCATAACACGATCGATTACCGCAACCGGACCAACGGCGGCCGTTCGATGAATCTTATTCTGGGCGCTTCGTATCAGGTGACGCCGCATATTCTGCTGGGCGCATCCATGACCATGCCCTGGTCCATCAAGACGAAAGGCAATATCTTTTATCCCGGCATGGATACCACGCTGGTATTACCGCGGCATTTCGCGGATACAACCGGCTCTTACGGAAATCCCGTACCGCTGGATATCAAGCATTCGCAGCCCGTACAAGTTTCTCTGGGCGTAGAATACCGTCCGAAGAACGAGTTGTTCTCCCGCTTCATCGTGGACGTCAATTTCACGAACTGGAAATCCTACAAGCAAACGTTTAGCCGCGCCGTGCCGGTGCAGGGCGATACGGTAAACGCGTTCCGGCCGCCGTTCAAAGATGTCTGGGACATCCATGTTGGCGTGGAACATATTCTTTTCGGCAGCGTGCCGCTCCGGTATGGGTTTTCGCACATCGGTTCACCGATGAATAATGCGCTGACCACGACGGCCTTCAGTATCGGTACGGGAAAGGAATGGGACGCGTTTAAATTTGACGCGGCCATCGAAATCGCCAACCGGGATTATAAATACCTAATTCTGTTCCCGCAAACGGCCGCCGACCGATCCTCTCTGGACCGGGTGGAAGAATCGACAGTAAGTTTCCAGTTCTCAGTGTGCTACCGTTTCGGTTTTGTTAAATAATCTAAAAGAAAAGAGTACCTATGATCCGAACGATCCTTTGCCTGACGCTGGTTTTTGCCTCATCCGTCTTTGCGCAGAAAAAATATTCATGGCCGGATGACCAATACCAGAAGATCACGCTTATCTTTACCAATGACGTTCACGGCGGCATCACGCTGACCGAAGCGTCGTTCATCAATCCCGATTTCCCGCCGATTATCGGTGGAGGGCCCTCGGCCGCCCGATATATCAACCTCTACCGGGAAAAAGCCTTAGAAAAAAAATGGGGCGTCCTTTTACTCGATCAGGGCGACTGGTTTCAGGGAACGCTGGTGGGTACGCGTTCGGGCGGCTCGGCCGTGTTCGATTATATGAACATGATTAAATATGATGCCGCTGTCATCGGCAACCATGACTTTGACATGGGAAAAGACAATGTTGTCAAGCTGGTGGAAAAGGCCCAATTCCCTGTCCTGGCCGCCAATATCATCGATAAAAGCACCAATAGCATCGCGGATTTTGTGAAGCCCTACCTAATCAAGGAATTATACGGCATTAAAATCGGCATCATCGGTTTAGCCACGCGTTCAACTAAGGTCATGAGTTATCCGAAGCATATCGAAGGACTCGATTTTCTGCCGGAAATTCCTGTTGCAAGAAAGTATGTAAAAAAACTGCGTGAAGAAGAAGGATGCGATTTCATTATTCTGGCCACGCACTCCTGGCTGGACTACAATCCCGCCGAAGGATACGCCAATCTTTTAAAGGATAAAGCTAAAAATAAAGATTTTGAAACCAGCACGGCCAGCGCCATCGAGATCGCGCATTTTGTGGAAGGCATTGACGTGATTCTCGGCGGGCATATTCACAAGGGTCACGACAAACCCTGGGAAGAGCCGGATAATCATACATTGATAATTCAGTCTTATGCCAACAGCAGTTCATCACTGGGACAGATTAATTTTTATTTTGATCGCCGCACCAAAACATTTGCCGGTTATGACTTCGACAACGATAAAGGCGCGATGCTAACGCTATTTGCGGATGAATTCTGGCCGGATCAGGCTTTTTATGATTCTATCGTTGTGCTGCAGCGGCAATATGAAAAGGGCTTTGACGACGTGCTCGGCGTCAGCGAGGAACCGCTCACCCGTACTGCCGGCGAATCCACCATGGGCAATGTGGTTGTGGACGCCATGCGGGCCGAAGGCAAGGCGGATGTAGCCGTATCCAATTATGGCGGCATACGGGCCGAGATCAAGTCCGGAACCATTACCGCCCGCGACGTCTTTAAGGTCATGCCTTTTGACAATAAAATTGTCCTTATGCGCGTAACCGGTGCGTTTATCAAGGAACTGGTGGAAGATCGTGTTGCGGGCAGCAGCAACGGCATGCTGGTTTCAGGAATGAAGGTGGTTGCCGACAAGAATCTTCCGGACAGGGAGCGCGTAACCCTTCTGGAGATCGGCGGCAAACCGTATGACCCGGATGCGCTCTACACCCTGGCGGTTTCCGATTATCTGGCAGAAGGCAATTCCGGTTTCAGCCGACTCACCACCGTCAATCAGGAAGAAATAGCCCAGACGGGTATTGCCATCCGCGACGCCCTCATCAATTATATAAAAGCGCAGACGCCACTCAAGCCCAAACTGGAAGGCCGTTTCAAAATTATTAAGAAAAACCTGTGATGGCTTGAAGTTATACCATAAAAAAACTCCCTGTACGCGATGGTTCAGGGAGTTTTTTTTTAAGAATACGGTATGATTTAGGCGCGGGAAAGTTCCTTTTCCATAACCGGAAGGAGCGCGTCCAGAGAAAGCGTCTGCTGTTCGCCGTTTTCCATATTTTTGAGCGTGCATTCATTTCTCAGGAGTTCGTCATCGCCCACGATTACCACAAAACGGGCATTCAGCCGGTTGGCGTCGCGCATCTGCGCTTTGAGACTGCGGCTGAGATAATCCATTTCGGCGGCGATGCCGTGGTGGCGGAGCGCCTGCAGGTACGAGGCCATGGCTTCGCGTGCGGCATCTCCCAGGGCCGCGATATACACCATCACCGAGTCCCGCGGGCCGAATGCCAGGTTCATCGATTCCATAACAAGGATCAGGCGTTCCATGCCAGCCGCGAAACCCACGGCAGGCGTTTCTTTACCGCCTAAGTCTGAGCAAAGCAGATCATAACGGCCGCCGCCGCCGAGCGCGTTCTGTGAACCCAGATGACTACTTTGGATTTCGTAAGCCGTCTTGGTGTAATAATCCAATCCGCGCACCAGCCGTCCGTCCACGGTGTATCGGATGTTCATATTGGTCAGAATTTTCTTTACCTTTTCAAAGTGCTGGCCGCATTCGCCGCAGAGATAGTCATGAATCAACGGAGCGTCTTGAGTCAGGGCGATATCGGATTCATTTTTGGAATCCAGAATACGCATCGGATTAATTTCCAGACGGCGCCGGCTTTCCGGTGAAAGCTGGTCATGCAGGGTCCTCAGAAAATCCGTCAGGGTTTGCCGGTACGGCGGGCGGCAGCGCGGGCAGCCGACGCTGTTGATGATGAACTGCAGATCCCGGATGCCGAGTTCCTCGTAGATGGTCAAGGCGACCAGCATCGTTTCCACATCCGTTTCCGGTGCGCTACTCCCAATGGCTTCGACGCCGAACTGATGAAATTGGCGTAAGCGGCCTTTTTGCGGACGTTCCTGACGGAACATCGGGCCCAGATAATAAACTTTGGTCAGCCCTTGCTGGGCGCCGAGGCTGTTCTGAATGTAGGCACGCATTACGGAGGCGGTCATCTCCGGTCGGAGCGTGAGGCTCTCGCCGCCTTTATCCATGAAGGTATACATTTCCTTCCCCACGACGTCGGTGGCTTCGCCGATGCTCCGGCTGAATAATTCGGTATATTCAAAAAGCGGCGTGCGGATTTCCTTATAATTAAAACGCCGCATTACGTCTGTAATCCGCTCTTCGATATAATGCCACTTGGAAATATCGGCCGGCAGAACGTCTTTGGTGCCGGTGGGAATCTGGTACATCACGGTTGACTCCTTTGAAATAAATCAGAATGAACCCGGAGAATTAATTTCCTGCGATAACCGCTGCAGATGGCCGGATACTTCCACCATTTTCTGGCTTTTACGATGGAGTTCCTTGGCGCTGGCATCGAGGTCCTTGATGCTGGACCAGACCTGCTCGTGCGCAATCCGCTGTTGCTGGATAGCGATGGATATATTGCCGACGGAATCGGTAACCTGGCGGATGGCGCTATGAATTTCCTGAAAAGACAGCTGGGCGTCATTGGCGTTGCGTACCGCCTGATTGACCTGTTTGAGTTCTTTTTCCATGGCCAAAACAGAGACATGGGATGTTTTTTTTACGTCCCCGATGATTTTTTTTATTTCTTCAGTCGAATCGGAAATATTCTGCGCCAGCTGGCGGATTTCTTTGGCCACTACGCCGAACCGCTCGCCCATCTCACCGGCTGTGGCTGTTTCGATGGCGGCGTTGAAAGCGAGGATTTTTGTGTGATCGGTGACATAATTGATGATGCGGATGACATCCTCTATCTGTACCATCTTTAAACTCAGGTCCATAATGCGCTGGGAACTGGCGATGGCTTCCTGATGAATATGATCGATACTCTGCAGGGTTTTGTCGAGATGCTCACGGCCTCTTTCAATTTCTTTCAGACCGTTCTGGGTCATGGTAGCGGCCAGGACGGCATCGGTGGAAATCTGGTTGACGGAGTGAACCAGTTCTTCGACGGTGGACGATAATTGCGAGAGGGCGGATGCCTGACTGTATGCCACACCGGCTTCGTATTTGGTAGCGTTCAGGATTTCTTCGGTTTTTTCCCGGATATCCATACGGTGCCGGCGTATGTTTTCGATTTCCGGCGACCAATGATGCATCAGAAGCATCACCGCGTTGCCCAATTGCCCGCGTTCGTCGCTGAGAAAAAACCCGTATGGTTTGACAGCGGAGCCGTTGATGCGGTGGTTCAGAAAACGCTTGAGATAATCCTGTGTGTACTGGAGAGGGCGTATCATCGAATGGGAAATTAGCCAGGAAATATATCCGGCCAGACCGATCGCGGCAAATAACAGTAAAATCATCTTAATGTAGAAGACATCCTGAAGATGACTATCAATCGGTCGCAAAGCCGCCCATATGATAAAGGTAAAGACCGATACAAAAGGAACGCTGATTTGCAGAATCAGCTTGACGCGGTAACTGAGAAAACCGGATTCATCTTCTTTGACGTAATATAATGACGGAAAAACGTTGGTAAGTTCCTGGGCTATGGTGATCATGCGGTTTTCTGCGGAGAGAAACACCATGACAGCCAGAGGGCCAAGCAATAACATACCGATGAATAAGGCATGCACGATGCCGAGGATGACGGCCGTTGTATCGGCCGGAGTGGCTATCGCAAAAATAATTTCACGGATCAGGATCAGTGCAAAGGCCGGCGCCAGCAGTCCGTATGCCGTTATGCGGAACGGATAAGCGGTAAGCGCGCCGCCGATGAGTTTGCTGATAAATTCAGAATCGCCATGGAGCGGCCGGCCGGAGGTCATTTTGAAAAAGGAATAGGCATGCCGTAAGGCGTATCGATGCACCGCGAGGCCGGCTCCCGTAACCAGAATCACGGAAAGCAGAGCCGAAAACCATGGATAAACCCGCAGGCTTCCGGATATGAAAATAATGTCATAATAAAAATACATTCCCGCAAGCGTCAGCAACCAGCAAGGCCACAGCAATTCGCCAAAGAGTCGCCACAGATAGCGGGTGGAGAATGTCGGTGTGAAAACAGGCGTCGAGGAGGGTTTGGTTTCATCGTTTATCGGCGTCATCGGATTATCCTATTAAGCTTTCCACGGTGTCGATCAGGTTGGTTTGGTCAAATGAGCCTTTGACAATGTAAGCATTGGCGCCGACTTCGATACCGCGCCGTTTGTCATCAGCGGAATCCCTGGAAGTAACGATAACAACCGGTATGTTCTGCAGGTTTTTTTCGGCGCGGATTTGCGCGGTCAACGTAAACCCGTCCATGAGCGGCATCTCCAGATCGGTTACGATCAGATCGTATGTTTTCTGCCGAATTTTTTCCATGGCATCCAGGCCGTCTTTGGCTGTGTCCACATCGTAGCCATAGGCCTGGAGAATAGTTTTTTCCACCTCGCGGGTATTGAGAGAATCATCCACTACGAGGATTGTCTGGGCGGTCTTGCGCGCGGCGCCGGAAGCCACCGTGACCGAAAATTCCCTGGTCGTCAGGATTAATTGAGGTACGTGCAGAATGAACACAATTTCGTTATTGCCCGCAATGGTCGCCGAAGAAATGGTCTTGATTTTATGAAAATGTCTGGGCAGGGATTTAACGATGACTTCTTTTTCCTCAATGATATCGTCCACAATGAAACCCGCCCTCTCGCCGCTGGCATGCGCGATGATGACGAACAGTTCATCCTGAGGAACCGATTCCGTAAGGGGCACGCCCATGACGTCGCTCAAAGGGAGGATGGGAATCAGCTGATTGCGGAGACGAATGGCTTTTTTCTGGATGACCTCGATGATTTCCGAGCGGTTAATTTTCAGCGTTTCCGCCACCGAGGGTATAGGGAATGCGAATTTACTGCGTCCGGTCCGTACAAAGAGGGCGTGCAGGGAAGTGAGCGTCAGGGGAAGATGGATAGAAAAACACGTGCCGCGGCCGCGCTGGCTGTCGACGGACAAATAGCCCTTGAGTTCTTCCACGCTCTGCTTGACCACGTCCATGCCATAGCCGCGTCCGGAGATGTCAGTAATAAAATCCGCGGTGCTGAATCCGGGGAGAAAAATCAGATTAATGATATCATTTTCGCTGAGGCGGTCAATCGCCTGATCTTCCGGGAGCAGACGTTTTTGCAGAGCGCGGGATTTGATTTTGTCCAGATCCAGGCCGCCGCCGTCGTCCCGGACCTCGATGACAATGGACGTGCCCTCGTTACGAGCCGCGATTTCCAGCAGGCCGGTCGGCGGCTTGCCCAGTGCGCGGCGTACATCGGCAGTCTCGATGCCGTGATCAATCGCGTTGCGGATCAGGTGAATCAGCGGTTCGTTGAGCTTCTCGACCATTTTCCGGTCCAGTTCCGTCTCCCGGCCGCGAATGACCAGTTCGACCTCTTTGCCGAGATTCCGCGCCAAATCGCGGACAGCACGGGGATAGGCGTCAAAAATAGTACTCAGCGCTATCATTCGCATGCCCATGACAATGGTCTGAATTTCATTGATCAGCAGGGCGAATGCGGCGGCATCTTCGCGGCTGCGCTTGGTGAGGCCTTCAAATTGCTCGAGCATGCGGATGCCGCCCAGCGTGACCTCCTCTTCCAGATGACTCCATTCGGGTTCGGCATTCCGCGGCAAGGATTTACGCATACGAATAATTAATTCCTGAACCAGCCGTGAATACCGGCGCGTCTGCGTGAACAGCTTCCGGAAATCCTGGATATTTTCGTCCCGGCGCATCTGGGCCGTGATGAGTTCGCCGACAGCATTGATCAGGGCGTCCAGTTTGTCAAGGCGGATGCGGATTTCCTCGGCGACCGTTTTTACGGCCTGCGGCGATTTATCGGGCTCAGATTCAGCGACAGAAATAAACTTTTTCTGGCCGAGCATTTCCCGCGCGGCTTTCTGTTCTTTCAGAATCTGGTTGAGTTGTTCGCGGGAGATATAGCCGAATGCAATAAGGCGCTCGCCCAGCGGAATCCGCGCGTCAGAATTCCGGTTGACATGAAATAACTGCTCCCGGGTTATCAGGCCGGCCTGGATGAGCCGTTCACCGAGACTGTCGGCGGGGGACAGTTCCTGGCCGGCGACGACGGTTTCCAGATGGGCGCCTGTCTGTCCGATGGCAGCCTGGGTTACGCCAATCCGCGCGGCATCTACCGGCTGACCTTCGACAACCTGATCCAGTAAATCCAGTATGGCCACATCCTTGAACGATTCCTGTCCGCCCTGCTGTATGGCTGTCAGAATTCTGCGGATAACTTGCATCGTATTCGTAATAATGTTCAGGTAATCGGGCTGCCATGTGGATTTTTTTTCCCAGATCTGACGATAAATGGTTTCAATCCGCTGGGCAATACTGCTGGTGCTTTCAAATTTGAGCATCCGCGCGGATCCTTTAAGCGTATGAGCGGCCCGAAAACCTTTTTCGGCCGCCGTCATATTATCCGGCTCTTTATGAAGAACGGTACCAGCCTCCGTTATGGACCTGACATGTTCTTCCGCCTCTGTAATAAAGCGGGTTATAAAAGCGGATTTGTCCAGCACGATCGGTTTATCGCTTTTTTTAACCGGTACCGTCAAAGCAGGTTCGGCGAGTAAGATTTCCGGAGCGGTTTTGTGCGTTGTGGCGGATACGGCTTCGCCCGGATTTTTTTGGATGGCTTCCAGGCGCTGAAGAAGGGGCTGAATATCCACATGCCCTTCCTGATTATGCGGTACAGCTTCGAGTAACGCGGACAAACCGTCCAAACTGGAAAGCAAAACATCGATTAGAGCGCTGGTTAGCGAGACCGTGCCTTTGGAAGCCAGTTGCAGTACATCCTCAACGGCATGGGACAGTTCCGACATCGGGGTTACATTAAGCATCCGCGCGGACCCCTTTACCGTATGAATGACCCGCATGGCTTCCTGAAGGAGGTTCTTATCCGAAGGTGTTTTCTCCAGCCCAAGAAAAGCCTGGTTTAACTTCTGGATATTATCGCGTGTTTCTGCGGTAAATTTTTGGATAAATTGTGTACGGTCGAATTTCATAATCGGGTTATATTAAACCTATAAAGATATAAGTTTTTCTTTATTGTTGCAAATATTGTTTACAGGCATTGATTAAGTATTCGGATGAATATCCGAGCGCAGCGAAAGATAAAGAAGTGTCTTTATGCTGCTCCAGAATTTTTATGGTGTTTTTATATTCCCTCCGGGAATCGGTTTTCTGACCCTGGAGCCAGTATAACGAAGCCAGCTGGAAATGCGCCAGAGCCATGTCCGGTTTTAAAAACAGCGCGCGCCTGAACTGATCGGCGGCGGCGGTATAGTTTTTTTCGTACATCTCAATCAGACCAAGCAGGAAGAATATTTCCGCATTCAGCGGATCGTTGGTTTGCATAATTGCGCAAACCTGCCGGGCATCGCTGAATTTTTCCTGACCGATGAGCATGTGCGTTTTAATGATCAGAAACGGCGTTTCGGTAGCGTGGTGTTCTTCCATGAGTGTGAGCGAGCGCTCGTAGTCGCCGGATTTGAATAGAGCAAATACCAGGTCGAAGGAATAAGGCGTCTCCTTTTTGGCCGTTTCTTTTTCATCCTTTACGGATAGTACCGTCTCGGTATCGGGGGTTAAAGAATCCACTTCACGCCGGATGGAGGCGACTTCTTTACGGATAGGGGTCAGATCCCGAGCCGTTTCTTTTAACGGCATAGTCGTATCCGATTTCTGATAGAGATATACATTGTCGATTTCAACCAGCCGCATGTAGCCGAAATTGTGATGCAGGGTTTCCGAAGATCCCAGAAATAAATACCCGCCGGTTTTAAGACATTCGCTGAGTTTATGGTTTATATATTCGATTTTTTCCTTGGAAAAGTAGATGGAGACATTCCGGAAAAAAATAATATCCAGATCGGTCAGTTCCGGCGGGTAGGGTTCCTGGAACAGATTGTGATACTGAAAACGGACCAGAGATTTAACGACGTCATTCACGATGCGGATGTCGGAGCCGGTTTCTTCAGCCGGTTTGAAATAGGTATTCAGATAATACGGTTCAATAGCGCGGAATGAATTTTTTCCGTACTGGCCACGACGGGCGGATTCCACGGCCTGAAGATCGATGTCCGTGCCGATAACCGCGGCATCATACGGGCCTGTAATCATGCGGGATTCAAGAACCGTGACAGCCAGCGAGTACGCTTCCTCGCCCGAAGAACAGCCGGCGCTCCAGATACGGATTTTTTTTTCGCTTTTTTGCCGCAGCAGTTCGGGGATGATATAGTTCTTGAGTACGCGGTAATGCGCCGGTTCCCGAAAAAAATACGTTTCGTTGTTCGTGATCATTTCAGTAAAGAAACGGATCTCAGCATTCGGGTCCGGCGATGGCTGAAGCAGGGCGTGATATTGAACCGGGTGCGTCAGGCCGAGTTGGTTCATGCGGTCCTGTATTTTTTTAGTCAAGTCGGGCAGTGCGTCCTCGGCGATCTGTATGCCGCAGTGCTCCAGAATCGTTTTCCGGAAAAGATCGAGAATGTTTTTTGTGAAGCTTGTATCCATGACCGCCGGATATTAATACGTGAGACGGTTGACGGTGCCGGCCAGACGGACAATCTCGGGAGCGATAGCATCGAGGGGCAGAACCTGCTCCGCCGCGCCCCGTTCGATGGCTTCCTTAGGCATACCAAATATTAGCGAAGTGGCTTCGTCCTGCGCAATGGTATGCCCTCCGGCGTTCAGGATGGCTTTCAGCCCGCGGGCGCCATCGTGGCCCATACCGGTGAGTACAACGCCCACCGTATGATGGCGGCTGACCCGCGCCAGCGATTCCAGCAACAGATTACCCGACGGGCGTTGGCCTTCATCCGCAGGCCGGTCGCTAAGTATCAGGCGGAAGGTCTCGCTGACTTCCAGATGGCAGCCGGTGTCGGCGATGTAAACATGACCGGATTCCATAGCGACATCCGGCCGCGCCAGATGCACGTTCAACGGCGATACGTCGTCAAGCCATTCCACGAGGCCTTGAACGAATCCCTCCGCAATATGCTGCACAATCAGAACAGAAGCGGCTAAATTTTTAGGCAGTTGGCTAAGCAGTGAAGCCAGGGCGCGCGGCCCTCCGGTGGAAGCCACGATACCTACCGTTTGCGTTACCGCCGGGGGCTGGTCGTCGGCCGGCGCAGGCACATGCCGGCCCGCCAGATGCGTCACCACACGGACTTTTGAAATCAGCTTGATTTTACGGTTAAATTCGTCGTAACGCTTAAAATTGGAAAGCACTTCCAGTTCGGGCTTTTCCAGCACTTCCAGCGCGCCCACGGACAAGGACTGGAAAGCAATGTTTGCATCCATACTCGAAGTAATGACCAGAATCGGCGTGGGATGATAGGCCATAATCCTGCGGATGGCTTCAAGGCCGTTCATGACGGGCATGTGAATATCGATGGTGATGACGTGGGGCTTAAGCGCGGCGGCCATTTCTACGGTTTCACGGCCGTTAGTTGCGCGCCCGACTACCTGAATATCCGGATCGGTCTGCAGAATGGCTTCGATGATATCCAGCGCGGTAGGCGAATCATCGGCAATGAGTACGCGTACTTTGGACATAAAGCACCTGTTGGGTTTAACGGCCTAATATTTTACGCGCTTCAAGCGCAGCCATGCGTTCGATAGCGTGGACGTCCTGGAGCTCCATGATGGACGCCGCTACGTTGCGGGCGTACTCAAACGTGGTGTGGCGAATGATTTTTTTTATTTTCGGCAACATCGGCGCCAGCACGCTGAATTCCTTAAGGCCGAGGCCGAGCAGCAAAATCGTGGCGTTGGGATTGCTGGCCATTTCGCCGCACATAGAAACCGGAATGTGATGCCGTTCGCCGGTTTCAATAGTCATGCGTATCAATCGCAACACCGACGGATGGAAACAACTGTAGATATTGGATACTTTCGGATTACCCCGGTCGGCGGCCAGCGTGTACTGAACAAGGTCATTGGTGCCGATGCTGAAAAAATCCGATTCGGTTGCCAGCACATCCGCCATCAGGGCCGCGGCAGGCGTTTCAATCATGATGCCAATCCGCGGATTTTCCTGGTACGCCAAACCTTCCTTTTGCAACTCATGCTGGCACTGTTGAATGATTTTTTTGGCGGCGCGCACTTCCTCAATGCCGGTTATCATCGGCAGCATGATTTCAACGGGATATTTTGCGGCCAGCCGCAGGAGCGCGCGTATTTGCGGCTTAAAAAATTCCGGGCACTCCAGCCCGATACGTATGGCGCGCCATCCGAGGAACGGATTATCTTCGTGAACATAGCCGTGATCCGTAAGGATTTCCAGCGGCACCTTGTCGCCGCCGACGTCGAACGTACGCATGACGACCGGCAGCGGCGCCAAACGCTGCGCGATAACGGCATATTGGTCATATTGCTCCCGCTCGGTGGGAATTTCACGTTTTGTGAAAAGCAGGTATTCCGTGCGGTAAAGGCCGATGCCTTCGGCGCCCAGCTGCAGGGCGGTTGGCACTTCATCCAGCAGTTCCACATTGGCCATGAGCTTAATGGCGCGGCCGTCCTGCGTGATGCAGGGCAGGGGCGCCATCGAAGCCAGCGCGCGGGTTTCCTTTTTGTGCTGTTCAATCTTGCGGCGGTATTTTTCCACGGTAGCCGGATAAGGATTCAGAATGACTTCGCCCGACTGTCCGTCCACGATTACCAGGTCGCTGTCCGCAAGAAAGCCGGTGACATTGACGATGCCGACCACGGCCGGGATATTCAGGGAGCGCGCGATGATCGCAAAATGCGACACCTGGCTGCCGGATTCGGATATGAAGCCGAGAATGCGCGCCCGGTCTATGTTCAGTATATCCGACGGTTTAATCGCGTCGGCGACTATCACCGACGGTTCTTCCACATGGATGACGCGTTGCTGGCCGAGCAGATTGTTCAGAACACGGCGCTTAACGTCTTCGATATCCACCGCGCGCTCCCGCAGGTATTCGTTGCTCGATTTCAGAAAGCTGTTCTTGAATTTGTCCATCGTGGTCGAAAAAGCGGCCTCGGCATTGATATGTTGACCCTGGATTATCTTCAGCGTCCCGCGAATCATTTCCTCATCTTCCAGAATCAGGAAATGCGATTCCAGAATCTGGCCGTATTCCTTACCGTATTTTTTCTTAGCTTCGTCAATCTGATGATTCAGTTGTTCCCGTGTAGCTTCCAGCGCGCGTTGGAACCGTTCGGATTCCTGAAGGATATCGCCGGGAGATGTCAGTTTAAATTCGTTCACCTCCGGGATTGCGGAACGGATGATACCGACCGGTCCCAAGGCGTAACCGCCTGAGACCGCGATGCCTTTGATAATCAGTTCTTCCTGCAGGCTGATGCGTTTCTTTTTGGTATGAGGCATGCGATCGTTCCGTGTCAGGGTGTAGAGATCATTTAATCTTCATAAAATTTTTGCTGGAACAGTTCCACGATGGCTTCCATTGCGCCGGCTTCGTCGGGGCCTTCGGTGCGTATCCGTACGATACTGCCCATCGCAGCGGCCAGCATCATCACGCTCATGATACTTTTCGCGTTCACCTCGGTGCCGTCGCAGGAAAGAAAGACGTCGGAGTTAAACCGGCTGGCGGTTTTGACCAGCAGGGCCGACGGGCGGGCGTGAATCCCCGCTTTATTGATCACTTCAACATCTTGTTCGAGCATGGCGGTTCCAGAGCGCAAAGAATGGGTTGCGGTTAATACTGCCGTTTCCACATGCGGATAGTCAGTTCGACCAGTTGCCGGCGGGCTGGCGAATCCGGAAACGCCGCCAGGCATTGCATCGCGTCGCGTAGGTGCCGGTCCACGACCGACTCAATTTGGTGTCGGATGCGGCTGGCCGTAAGAAATTCATTGAATGTTTTCAGCGCTTCCAGATGAACGTTTTTCGGATTATCCGGATGAAATTTTTCCAGCAGGCGCCGGCCGTCGGGATGCTGATCGGCGAGGATAGTCACGTAGGTTTTTTTCTTCTCAATGAGATCGCTGCCGATGTCTTTGCCGAAGGTTTTCTCGTCGCCGGTAACGTCGAGCAGGTCGTCCTGAATCTGAAACGCGGTGCCGAAATGGCGGCCGTAATCGGAGGCCATGCGCACAAAGGCGGCGCGGGCCCCGCTGAGCGCCACGCCCAGATGCATCGATACCCGGAACAGCGCGGCCGTCTTTTTCCGGATCATATCGAGGTAGGCTTTCAGGGAAATTTTTTTCTGCGATTCAAATTCCTTGTCCAGCGCCTGACCCTCGCAGAGTTCGATAAAACCTTCGGAGAATATTTCCACAATTTCCTGCAGTTTCGGCGTATCGCACGCGCTCAGGCTTTTGTAGGCGATGGCGGCCAGCAGGTCGCCGCTCAGGATGGCCACGTTCACGTCCCATCGCTTATGCAACGTCGGACGACCGCGGCGAAGATCGTCATTATCCATGATATCATCATGCACCAAAGAGAAATTGTGCAGAATCTCTACGGCGGCGGCCGCCGGAAGCGCTTTCCGGTAATCCGGTTTGTGCAGCGCATAAGCCAGCAGCGTCATCACCGCGCGGAGCCGTTTGCCGCCTCCGGTGAACAGGTACCGCGCCGGATCGTAAAGGGTTTTCGGATTGGGCTTACTTATATATCCATCAATGGTTTTCTGGATATCCCTGATGATTTTCTCAATATTGATTTTTGCCGTTTCCAATATGAATTCTCTGATTTGTTAGTATCTTTAGATTAAATTTTAATGAATATGTATAAGATAATCAAGATAATAAATTATTCCGTTTTTCGGTTATTTAAATATTACCGCTGGCAATAACGTGTATATTCGGTTTTTACTAAGTAAAATTTCACGTCCAGATTAAAAATAAATTTTTAGTTTTTTTGGAAAGTAAGCATGGTAAAAATGATTTTAAGGTTTAATTCGATTGATTATCCTTTTCTGCACGTTTTGGATAGACTGTAAGTGGTATAAGGTGGTACGGTGTTTTTTTTTAAAGAAAACAATTGTTTTACCCTTAATTATTAAAATAATTGAAATTATATAATTTTTCTCTTGACTTTTAGGTATAAATAGTTGAATTTAGTGGTAAAAAGTGGTATAAAGTGGAATATTATGGCTTCTTTTAAAGGCACTTACAGTCATATACTTGAGCCAAAAAACCGAATCAGTATTCCGGCAAAAATGCGGAACAGCCTGGTTCCGGAGGATAACAACACGCTGGTTATGACGCGCGGATTTGAGCAGTGCATCTACATTTACCCGCTGACGGAGTGGAAAAAGATGGAAGACAAAATCCGCACGCTGTCCGTGATGGATTCGGATACCCGAAAGTTCATCCGTCTGATACTCGGGCACGCTCAGGAATACGAATGCGACAAGCAGGGAAGGATTGTCCTGCCGCAGAACCTGCTGACCTACGCCAATATTGAAAAAGACGTCATCATCATCGGTATGCTTAACTGGATGGAGGTGTGGAATCCCGCGCTGTATGAAAGCGTCCACCAATCCTTCGATCTGGAAAAGACTGCCGAGAAGATGATGATTTTTTAATTCAGGAACTTCCGCATGCCGTTTGAACATGAAATGAAGAACGCCGAGACCGGTTACCATGTACCGGTGATGCGGCAAGAAGTCATCGACTGGCTGGCCGTGGAGGCCGACCATGTGATTGTGGACGCGACACTGGGCGGCGGCGGCCATACGGAAGCGATCCTAAACGCCGAGCCGCATTGCCGGGTTGTCGGGCTGGATGCCGATCCCGACGCCATTCGATTTGCTTCGGAACGGTTGAAAAAGTTCGGCGAACGCTTCATACCGCGGATGGTTAATTTCAGGGACATCAAAGATGTTTTGAGCGATTTGAATATAGCTTCGGTCAACGGGATTCTGATGGATCTGGGCGTATCGTCGTTTCAGCTCGACCGGTCGGAGCGCGGATTCAGTTACCGTCACGACAAGCCTCTGGATATGCGGTTCAGCGACCGCCAGACGCTGACGGCCGCCCGGATTATTCAGACGTATCCGGAAGCGAAACTGGCCGATATTTTTTTTCATTACGGCGAGGAACGGCATTCCAGGCGTATCGCGCGCGCCATCGTGCGCCAGCGGGGTTTTCACGAAATTAAAACGACGCATGATCTTGCGGAAGCGGTACGCAGCGCTGTTGGCCCCAGGTTTGTCAATAAAACGCTTTCAAGGGTTTTTCAGTCCCTGCGCATCGAAGTCAACGGGGAATTGGAAAATCTGAAGCACGCCCTGTCGGCGGCGCTGTCGGTGCTGAAATCAGGCGGACGCATTGTCGTGATTGCCTACCATTCACTGGAAGACCGTATCGTTAAAAATTTTTTTAAAGCCCATACCCATTCCGAACGGGATCCGCTGGAACTGCATCGCCTGACGGTGCTGACCAAAAAACCGGTGGTGCCCTCCGAAGAGGAAGTTAAAAATAATCCGCGTGCCCGAAGCGCCAAACTGCGGGTCGCTGAACGGACCATATAAGAAAGCGGGAATTCGTCCATGCCTTCACGCTATACGCCTTTAACAGGATTCGACGTCAACGATAAAAAATTTTTTATTCCGGATGAACCCATACTGCCCCGGATAACCGAGCCGGAAATCAAACCGTCCGGGGCGTATAAGAAATTTTCCCGGAAACCGGTCACGCCAGCGCCCAAGCCGGAGCCGGTTTCATCCGGACAGGCCTCCGCAGAAACCGAAACGCCCCCTGTTCCTACACCTTCGTTGCGTCTGCTGAAAGTGTACGCATGGATATTTCTTGTCGCCTTGATGATGACCCTGTGGATATGGGAAATCGCTTCGATGCGAAATACCTTGCTTGATATCGAAATATTGAAAGACAAAAAGCTCGAAATAGAAAAAACCAACGAAGCGATACGCGCCGATATCGCGCGCCTGTCCGGTTACCAGCGCCTAGAGAAAACGGCTACCGAACAGTTGCATCTCCGGCCGGCCAAAGAAAAGCCCGGCGTTCTGCTGGTGGATTCCGAAAAGTGGCGGCAGGCTCTTGCGACGGACAGTTTGTACCGTCTGGAACCTTGAGAGGATACGATGAAAACGAAAGAACCTATAACCAATACGGCCCGTTTTACGCGCAAGCGTGTCATACGCCTGCGCACGCTCATCCTGGGCTTGCTGCTGATGACGGTTGTTATTGTCATCCGTCTGGCGGCGATTCAGGTTGTCGATCACGACCGGTACCAGCAAATGGCCCGACAGCAGTATGAGCGGAAAGTGACGCTTGAAGCCGAACGCGGCACTATATATGACCGCAACATGCAGAAAATTGCCGTAAATCTTATTCAATATGCGTATGCGGCGGATCCGAGTTTTATGAAAGAAGAAGACAAAGACGCCGTGGCCGATAACCTGGCCCGCGTCTTTAAGAAATCAAGGACTGAATACCGCAAACTGCTTGCGAAGAAAACCGCTTTCGTCTGGCTTGAACGTTCCGCGACCGTCCAGCAGTCGGAACGCATCCGCGATTCCGTACCGGGCCTGATCAAATTGCAGTCTTTGCGCCGTTATTATCCGTTCGGAAAAGCTACGGCTCCGGTGGTGGGCATTACCGACATTGATAATCGCGGCATCAGCGGCATCGAATCCGCCATGGACTCCCTGATCAGCGGGCATCACGGATGGGCTATTCTGCAGGCCGACGCGCGGGGCCGGCTGGCGCCAAATCCTGAATATCCGCATCAGGAACCCATTAACGGCCAGGATGTTATCTTAACCATCGATGCGCAGTACCAGACGGTGGCGTTGCAGGAACTGGAAAAGTCCATCGAGGAATACGGCGCGGAAAGCGGCATGGCCGTTATCCTGTCTCCTAAAACCGGTGAAATTCTGGCGATGGTCAACGCGCCGTCGTTCGATCCCAATCAGCGGGAGCAAATCAGGCCGGAACTGATGCGCAACCGGATTATTACCGACCTGTACGAACCCGGTTCCACATTCAAGGCCATTTCCGCCGTCGCCGCTATTGAAGAGCGCGTCGTCAGTCCCGGTGATGCCATTTACTGCGAGAACGGCAAAATTCGCCTGTACAATCATATAATACATGACAGCAAGCCGCACCGGACCCTGACCTTTACGCAGGTCGTGGAACAGTCCAGCAATATCGGCATCATCAAGACGATACAGAAAGTCGGCGATGAAAAGTTATACCAATATGCGCGCGCCTTCGGATTCGGTAATGAAACCGGGATTGACATGGACGGCGAAGTCCGCGGGGTGCTGCAGCATCCGTCAAAATGGTCGGGGCTGTCGCTACCGATGATTGCGATCGGGCAGGAAATATCCGTCACAGCCCTCCAACTCGCCAATGCGTACGCCGCGATTGCCAACGGCGGAGCGCTCAACCGTCCGTATGTTGTCAAAGGCACGGTGGATCCGCTGACGCATATTGTCACCGAGCATGAACCGCAAACGCTCCGAACGGTGGCTTCTGCAGGCACCATGCAGAAAGTTACCGCCATGCTGCGTCAGGTAGTGGTTTCCGGTACCGGCCAGCGCGTTAAAATATCCGGTGTGGACATTGCCGGAAAAACCGGAACGGCGCAGCGCGTTAATCAGGGACAGAAAGGATATGCACAGGGTCAGTACAACGCATCGTTTGTGGGATTCTTTCCCGTGCAGGATCCGCAACTGGTGTTTCTGGTGATTGTCAGCAATCCGAAGAAAAGCATTTGGGGTGAAACCTCGGCTGCGCTGACCGCCCGGGCGATCATTGAACGGATTCTCAACAGCTCCGATGAAATGGCGCGCACCATTAACCGCGTGATCGCCGAAGCCGATACCATCGGGAATTCGCCGTCCGGCACGGACACGGATTTGCCCGATGTGACCTATATGGCGGCCGATGAAGCCCTGAAACTGCTGGATCAAATGGATATCCGTTACCGCGTTACCGGCAGCGGGGAGCGTATTGTGGAGCAAAAATGGAAAGCCGGTACAGAGGGACGCGAATTATGGCTGGTGCGCGGCTCCCAGTACGGCCCGGTCAATACCGCCGTTCTGGACGATGACAGCCGGACCCGCCTGCCCGACGTCCGCGGATTGAGCGTGCGCGAAGCTTTAAACCGGCTCTACCAGTCGGGCGTGGAGGTACGCGTCAAAGGTAACGGCTTCGTCATCGCGCAGTCGCCCTCCGGCGGGCGCCTGGTTAAATCCAACAGCATCTGCACGATACAGTGTCGGCCGCAATAGAACGATGAACGAATTATGAGCGCTTTTACTATAAAAGATTTTCAGCGTCTGGGTTCCGTCCGGCATGTTGCGCCGGAATGGACGGCGGCAGCCGTCAGTACCGACAGCAGGACACTGGATAAAGGCCATGTGTTTTTCGCGCTTCCCGGAAAGCAACATGATGGACATGACTTTGTGGCTCCGGCGCTTGATGCCGGCGCTGTTTGCGTGGTTTCCGAAGCCTGGTTTGAACGGAACGGGCATCGGTTCGCGCATCGGCCGCTGGTAGTCGTTGAAGACACGCTTAAAGCGCTTCAGCAATTAGCCTGTCATCACCGACAGCAGTTCGGCTGTTCGGTGATTGCGGTTACGGGCACCAACGGGAAGACCACGTGCAAGGAAATGCTGAGCGCCGTATTTTCCTCCACGTTCAATACCGTAGCGACCCGGGGTAATTTTAACAACGAAATCGGCGTGCCTTTGACGCTGTTGCAGATTCGCGCCGACACGGAGATTGCCGTGGTGGAAATGGGCGCCGATCATCCCGGCGATATTGCGCTGCTATGCGAAATCGCGCTGCCCGACAGTGGCGTGATCACGAATGTCGGCAAGGCGCATCTGGAGTTTTTCGGCACTGTTGAGCGCGTGGCGGCCACCAAGCTGGAATTATTCAATTATCTGCTGGCCGACGGCGTCCGCTACATCAATGCGGATGATCCGCGGATCAGCCCCCATCAAGCCCTCGGGAGCGGGTTCTACACCTTCGGCTATGAAAAGCCGTCCGATTACCGCGGCGAGGTGCTTGCCGTTGATCAAGAAGGTTGCGCACGGATTCGTGTTACCGGTCCGGAGATGGAGCATCTGGAATTCCAACTACAGGCGCCGGGACTTCACCAGAAATATAATGCGCTGATTGCGGCTTCTATCGGTTTATCCATGGGCCTACCGGCCGAAGCCGTTACCCATGCGCTGGAAAATTATCGCCCGCTCAGCAACCGTCTTTCCGTCCGGCGTTCCCGCAACCGCGTCATAGTCGATGATACGTACAACGCTAACCCGGAATCCATGCGCGCGGCGGTGGAAACCCTGTTTCAGATTGCCTGCGAAGGCCGACGGTTCTGCGTGCTCGGCGATATGCTGGAACTGGGCGAATCATCGGCGATTGAGCATCAGCGGCTCGGCGAATGGCTGCGGGAAAAATCCTTATCGGGTATTTATCTGTTAGGGCCGCACATGAAGAAAACCGCGGAAGCGCTTGATGCATGCGCCGCCGTCCGGCATTTTGATAAAAAAGAAGAATTGATAAAGATGTTAAAGACGTCCATTCAGGACGGTGATGCGGTGTTGGTAAAAGGTTCACGCGGCATGCATATGGAAGACGTAACCGAAGCCCTTAATACCTTTGCGGAGTAACGGTATGTTTTATTATTTATATCAGTTGATAGCCGACTACGGAATATCAGGAACCAATTTGTTCCGCTACATTACGTTTCGTTCAGCCATGGCCGCCGTTACCGCGCTGGCGATTAGTCTGTTTGTTGGCCCGTATATTATCCGAAAGCTCAAAGAAAAGCAGATTGGCGAAGAAATCCGCACCGACGGTCCGCAGACGCATCTGTCTAAAGCCGGCACGCCGACCATGGGCGGGCTGATTGTACTGGCTTCAGTAATTTTTCCCACGCTGCTCTGGGCGGATCTTTCCAATACGCTGGTCCTTTTGATTTTACTGTCCACGGTGTGGATGGGCGCCGTCGGCTTTATTGACGATTATCTCAAGGCAATAAAAAAAATGAAAAGCGGTCTGGTGGCGCGGTATAAAACGATCGGCCAGATTTCTCTTGGATTGATTATCGGTTCGGTGATATACTTCTCGCCGGAATTTGAATCCATCGCGACCATCACTACCATACCGTTTTTTAAGAACATGAATCTCGATTTCGGCTATTTCTATATTCCGCTGGTGGTGCTGGTAATCACGGCGACGTCAAATGCGGTGAACCTCACCGACGGTCTGGATGGCCTGGCCATCGGCATCGTTTCCATCGCCGTTGCCGCGTTCGGCCTTATCTGCTACGTCACGGGTAATGTGAATTACAGCGATTATCTGAATATACTGTACATACCGCAGAGCAGCGAACTGACGATTTTCTGCACGGCGCTGGTCGGCGCGGGACTTGGCTTTTTATGGTACAATGCGTATCCGGCGCAGGTGTTTATGGGCGATACGGGCGCGCTCGCGCTGGGCAGCGCCATCGGGACGATTGCCATTCTGGTGAAAAAAGAACTATTGTTGCCGATCATCGGCGGCGTCTTTGTCGCGGAAACGTTGTCGGTAATCATTCAGGTGCAGTATTTCCGATACACGAAAAAGAAATACGGGGTAGGCCGCCGGATATTTCTGATGGCGCCTCTGCATCACCATTTTGAACTCAAGGGCTGGCATGAAACCAAGGTCGTCACGCGTTTCTGGATTATGGCGGTTCTATGCGCGCTCTTAACTTTAACTACATTCAAAGTGCGGTAATCATGAATCACGGATCAGGCTCCACCGGATACGACCTGTTTAAGAACCGAAAGATTGCGGTTATCGGCGCCGCTAAAAGCGGACTGGCGGTTGTTCGCTTATTGAAAAACCATGATGCGGTGGTATTCGTCAGCGAAAAAGAGAAGGCCGAAAAGCGGATGGCGGAACACGAACAGCTACGCGCGTGGCATGTCGAATGTGAATTCGGTCAGCATAGCGAACGGATTCTGGAATCCGATTTTATCGTGATCAGTCCCGGCGTGCCCGGGAATATTCCCGTTCTACGGCAGGCCCGGCAGGCCAACATTCCGGTTTACAGCGAACTCGAAGTCGCTTCGTGGCTCCTTCGTTCGCCGATGATTGCCATCACCGGAAGTAACGGTAAGACCACCACCACGACGCTGACCGGTAAAATATTTGAAGCGGCCGGCCGGCCGGTCATAGTGGCGGGAAATGTCGGTACGCCGCTGTCGGCATTTGCCGAAAACAGCGCGCCGGATGGGGTCGCCGTCATCGAAGTGAGCAGTTTTCAGGCCGAGGGTTTTCTGCACTTCCGGCCGAAGATAGGCGTTCTGCTGAACCTGTCGCCGGACCACATGGATCGGTATGTTTCGGTGGAAGAATATTATGCCGCAAAAAAACGCGTTTTTGAGAACCAGCGCAGCGACGATTACCTGGTTTACAACGATGACGACGAAGAAGTCAAACGATGGACCGAGTCCATCCGCGCGCGAAAAATTCCTTTCAGTGTCCGGAACACTCTGGCATTCGGCGCGTTTATCCGGGACAACCGGATTCTATACAAGGTCAACGATACCGAAGTGGATGTGCTGGCGACCGACGAACTGGGCATCCGGGGAAAGCATAATGTTTACAACGCGCTGGCCGCGGTTTTATGCGCTTCGCTCATGCAGGTGCCGCCGGATGTTATAAGAAAAGTCTTGCGCGATTTTAAAGGCGTCGAGCATCGTCTGGAACTGGTTGCGGAGATTAACGGCGTAAAATATTATAACGACTCCAAAGCCACCAATGTGGATTCCGCTTATTACGCGCTGGATAGCTTTACCGGGAAAAAAATATGGTGGATTGCCGGCGGCAAACATAAAGGATCGCCTTATACGCCGCTACGGGAACTGGTCCGTAAAAATGTCCGCGGAATGCTGCTGATCGGCCAGGCCGCTTCCATCATCGAAAGCGACCTCAGCGGATGCGCGCCGGTAATACAGGCTGAGACTCTGGACAACGCCGTACGACTGGCCTTCGGGCAAGCGGCCCCCGGCGATGTGGTGCTCCTGTCGCCGGCCTGTTCCAGCTACGACCAGTTTAACAATTACGAAGAACGCGGCCGCCGCTTCAAAGAAGCCGTTCACAATCTAAAAAATAACTTGTAACCCTATTGAAACACCATGACAGAACAAACAATAAAACCGGCTCAATCCATAGATAAAATATTGCTGATGGTGGTACTGATTCTGATGACGTTTGGCATTGTCATGATATTCAGCGCCAGCCAGGTTATTGCAGAGAGGAAATTCGATAACACGTTCCATTTTCTGCTGCAGCAATTGCTGCGCGTCTGTCTGGGCTTCCTGATACTGGTGGTAGCGGCCAAATACGATTATCATAATTATATGAATAAAACGATGCTGTTCATGCTGATCGCTTTTATTCTGCTGATTGTGGTGCTGGGACTGGAGCGGGTTAAAGGGGCTTCGCGATGGCTCTCCATCGGCGGCTTCGGCATCCAGCCTTCTGAAATCGCCAAGCTGGGTCTGATTTTTTATCTGGCTGCATACCTGAACAACAAGGGTGACCGGATTCGCGATTTTCAGAACGGCCTGCTGCCGCCCTTGCTGATAGCGGGCGTCTTTGCGTTCATGATCATCCTGCAGCCCAATTTCAGTACGGCGGTGGTCCTGATGATGATGGTTCTCGCTGTATTATTCATCGGAGGCATGCGGATGAAGCATCTGCTCCTGCTGCTGGGTTCGCTGATACCGTTGGCGGGGATTCTTGCCGTCGTGAGTCCCTACCGCTTTGCGCGTCTCTATACGTTTATGCATCCGGAATCGGATGCGCAGGGGATGGGCTATCAGATTAAACAATCGTTGATTAGTTTCGGCAACGGCGGCCTTTTCGGCGTCGGTCTCGGGGAAGGCAAACAGAAAATGCTTTTTCTGCCGGAACCGTTTACGGATTTTATTTATTCCATCATCGGCGAGGAACTGGGATTCATCGGGGCGGTAGCCGTGCTGGCGCTGTTTGTTGTGTTTCTGTTCCGCGCCGTCAAAATCGCCCGAACCGCGCCGGACCTTTACGGTTTTTATCTGGCCGCCGGCATTATCATCAGCATCGCGCTGTACGTGGTAATCAATGCCGGCGTAGCGGTCGGGATTTTTCCGACCACCGGACTGCCGATGCCGTTTATCAGTTATGGCGGCACCTCGCTGTTGTTTACGTGTTTCATGATCGGCGTCCTGCTGAACATATCCAAACAAAGCGTGTCCAAAGAAGAAGCGCTCAAGGTTATCATGCCCGAAGGCGACAACGGCGAACGTCTGAGCGAGAATTTTAATGTGTATATGAATGCCGATGAAAATCCGGCCGGTAAAGCATACAAAAAAACCGGTACGGTGCCGCCGCAATCGGCAAAGAACAAAAAATCGATACCCAGCATAGTGGGTATGGATTTTTCCGATTAATATGAAACCTTTACGCTTTGTCATAGCCGCCGGAGGTACCGGCGGACACATTTATCCCGCGCTGGCCATCGGCGAGGCCTTGCGATTGCGTCATCCCGAATGCCGGATTTTATACGTCGGTACTAACCGGGGGCTGGAAAAGAAAGTAATACCGGCCGGAGGATTCGAACTGAAAACGATTGTCATGAGCGGTATCGTGCGGAGCTGGGCGCCGATGGATATTCTTAAAAATTTAATCGCGCCGTTTAAAGCGCTTATCGGTTTTTTACAGTCCTTGTGGATTGTGATTCGGTTCCGGCCGGACGCCGTAATCGGTTGCGGGGGTTACGTAACCGGTCCGGTAGTGCTGATTGCGCACTGGTTTGGGAAACCTACGATTCTGCAGGAACAGAATTCCAGGCCGGGCCGTACAACCGTGGCGTTATCGCGATGGGTGGATCAAGTGCATATCGCTTACGAAGAAGCCGGTGCGTTTATCCGGAGAAAACCTATCGTCCATGTGAGCGGCAATCCCTTACGGCAGGGACTGCTCCGGATACCCAGAGAGGAAGCCTGCGCGCGATGGAAGCTGGATGTGGCGATGCCGGTTTTGCTGATTCTCGGAGGCAGTCTGGGCGCGCGGTCGATCAATCTGGCTATGATAGATATTTATCAGGAACTGATGGCGGCAACACGCGTCCAAATAATCTGGCAGTGCGGTTCTGCGGATTATAATATGCTGGAAGCCAAAATAAAGGATCATACGGAAGGCCTGCGCCTTTTTCCTTTTATCGACGATATGTCCGCGGCCTATTCCTGCGCCGATCTCGTTCTTTGCCGCGCTGGCGCGATGACCCTGTCCGAACTCACGTGGATGGGCGCGCCCGCCGTGCTGGTGCCGTATCCGTATGCGGCCGATAATCATCAGGAATATAACGCGCAATCGCTGGTCCGGCGAGGCGCCGCGGTTATGCTGCTAAATCATGAACTGCAGACTAAACTGAAATATGTTCTGACGGATTTACTGAACCGGCCTGAACAGCTTAAAAATATGGCGGCGAATAGTTCGCAACTCCGGCAGCCCGACGCGGCCCGGCGCATGGCCGACAGCATCCTGAACCTTGTCAGAAGGAGCCACTGATTTTTTTATGAAGCAAACGATACGGCACATACATTTTATAGGTATCGGCGGCATCGGCATGAGCGCGCTCGCGGAAATCCTGCACCGGAAAGGTTATGCGGTCAGCGGTTCCGATCAGGCGCGGAGTGCGGTCACCGCGCATCTCGCGGAAAAAGGGATTACGGTGTTTGAGGGACACCGCAGCGAACAGGTGCGCGGCGAACTCGTGGTGTACAGCTCGGCTATCGACGTTTCCAATCCGGAGCTGGCGGAAGCCCGCCGGCGGAATATCCCGTGCATCAAGCGGGCCGAACTGCTGGGAGAACTGCTGCGGAACCGAAAAGGCATCTGTGTCGCCGGCACGCATGGCAAAACCACCACGTCGGCAATGATCGGTACGATGCTTATTCACGCGGGCTTTGATCCCACGCTGTTCATCGGCGGTATCGTTAAGGCAATCCAATCCAACACACGGTTGGGCGACAGCGAATGGATCGTAGCGGAGGCCGATGAGTTTGACCGCTCTTTTCTGCAGATGCATTCGTTTATCAGCGTGATCAACAACATTGAAGCCGACCATCTCGATTGTTATCGGGATTTAGAAGATTTGCGGCAGTCTTTCACGCAGTTTGCCAATATGACCTCGCTCTTCGGCTCCGTGGTTATCAACGTGGATGATCCGGGCGCGGCAGGGATTTTGCCCTCTGTGGTACGGAAAAAGATTACGCTGGGTATTCGTAAACCGGCTATGCTGACGGCCGGCGCTATACATACCGGAAACGGAAAGACATCTTTTTCGGTAATGGATAATCACAATCAACTGGGCCAGATCCAACTTGTAATACCGGGCATGCATAATGTTTATAATGCTCTGGCGGCCGTTGCGGTAGGGCTCGAACTGGAAATTCCGTTTGAAACCATCCGGCAGTCCCTGTCGGTCTTTGAAGGCGCGGCCCGCCGTTTCGACATCATCGGAACACCGGGCGATATTACGGTGATCGACGATTACGCGCATCATCCTTCAGAGATCCGCGCGACGCTGCGCTCGGCGAAAGAACGATACCCGCAGAACCGTATCATTGCGGTCTTTCAGCCCCACCTGTACTCCCGGACGCGCGATTTTCTGGATGATTTTGCGCAGGCCTTTCAGACGGCCGACCGGGTCATCCTGACCGATATCTATGCCGCGCGTGAAAAGCCGATTCCGGGGTTGGATCTGATACAAATTCTTAACGATAAACTTACTGCCGCGCATCCGCATGCGGAACTGATAAAAAATCAGCAACAGATACCGCCGGCGCTCTGGTCCCTCTGCCGACCCGGCGATGTGGTGATTTTTCTCGGTGCGGGCGATATCACGCAGACGGCTAAGCAGTTCGCCGAATTTCACAACAAGAAAGCATCGAAATGAACGAAATCCGAAAAGTTTTTTCTGGAATCCTGATGCCCGATGAACCGATGGCCAGGCACACCTGGTACCGTATCGGCGGACCGGCCGATTGGTACTGCGTTCCGGATACGGTGGAGGATCTGAAAACGCTCGTGCAATACTGCAGCACATCGAAAACACCTTATTGGGTAGTTGGTAAAGGCACAAATGTGCTAATCAGCGATGACGGCATCCGCGGAGCGGTAATCGATCTGTCGGCCGCCTGTCAGTTCGTGGAATTCGCCGGAAAATCGGTTACAGTCGGCGCGGCCTATCAGGTGCCGAAGCTGGTTATGGAGTGTGAAAAACGCGCACTGGGCGGCCTGGAATTATTTGCCGGAATTCCCGGCAGTGTCGGCGGCGCGTTGAAGATGAACGCCGGCTGCAACGGACGCGAGATTTATGAATATGTCAAAATCGTCAATTATTTAGAGCCGTCCGGCATGCGTGTTGTTGCGAAAAAGGACATGGCCTACACTTACCGGCATGTGCCGCTTTTTGACGATCCGCTGAAAATCATTGTTTCGGCGGAGCTGACGCTGGAGCCGGAAGACCCCGCGGTACTTGTTGAACGGCGGAAAACCTCACTGGAAAAACGCCAGCAAACGCAGCCGATCAGCCAGCCGTGCTGCGGCAGTGTTTTCAAAAACCCGAAAGATAATCACGCCGGGCGCCTGATTGAACAGAGCGGCCTGAAAGGATATCGCGTGGGCGGCGCAGCGGTTTCCGAAAAACACGCCAATTTTATTGTTAACGAAGGCGCGGCTACCGCAGCCGATGTCCTGCACATTATTCAGCATATACAACAAACGGTACACAGACAATATAATATATGGCTGGAACCCGAAGTCAAATTAATTGGCTTTCCGGATCCGGTCCTGCAACGCGTGTTGAAGTATGATTAGAAAAAAACGCACACAAAGCCAGGTCGATTTGTTTGCCGACGAACTGATGGAACTGGAATCGGAGGTTCATAAAGAATCCCGTTCTATGACGCGAACTCCGTCACGGGTGTCCGCCACGAGTTCGAGCGCGGTCGCGGATTACCGTAAAACCGCTTCGGTCGATGTGGTGAACCACGAGGACAGCGGCGAGCTGTTTGAGCAGGCAACGGAAGAAATAACCTTGCCCGAAACCGATGAAACGCCGGTTCCTCAAACGGCCTCGAAGAAAGACGGGGACAGCAGGGATTTCATCATTAACCGCGATTTTGCCGACGGTTTCTATGTCCGTGAAACGCCGCCGGATAATGAGCAAACATCCCTTACCGGCCGTACCCATCGGACGCTCATGCGGCGCCGGTTGATGAAACTGTTGCTGTTGGTTTTTCTGATTATGATCCTGCTGACGGTTCTCAATTGGAAAGAATGGGTTACTGAGTCCTCGCTGTTTACGCTTAAAAACATTGTCGTTACCAATACCATTCTCGCCACCCGTGAAGAAGTCCTGCAATCGGCCGGCCTGGAAAAAAACGCGCGGCTCGGAACCATCAACCTGGAGGCCGTGGCGGAGCGCGTGAAAAAAAATCCGCTTTTCCGGAATGTCACCGTGAGCCGCAACTACCCTTCGACCGTGGTAATCACGGTCGAAGAACGCCGTCCGCTCAGCTTCCTGATTGGTCAGGACATTTACGCCATGGATGAAGAAGGCGTGATTCTGCCGAAGCTTAAACCGATCCGCCAGTACAACCTGCCGGTGATTACGGGTATCCGTACCGCGGTGAAACCGGGGCTGCGAGCCCAGTCAAACGAATTGAAAGCGATATTACAATTTCTCAAAATGGCGAAGGATCGCACACCGGCTCTGTATTTTGAAATCTCGGAAATAAACCGCCAGAAAGACCGGACCGTGCTGTACCTGAATACCCTGCCGGTGGCGTTGGTGGCGGACATGAATTATCCGGCCAGAACTCTGCTCTATATGGAGCTGGTGCAGCAGGCGCTCAAAGACGGCGCGCGGCTCCGCGATCTCCGGGAAGTGGATCTGCGTTACGACGGCCAGTTGGTATTAAGGAAAAAATAGATAAATCAAATACAGGTGTAATATGTCGGGTAGCATAGTTGTCGGGTTGGATATCGGTACCACCAAGATTGCCGCCATCATTGCCGAAGTGAGCGGGCGGGATGTAAAGATCCTTGGGGTCGGCAAATATCCGTCCGTTGGTCTCAAACGCGGCATGGTGGTCAATATTGACCAGACCGTGGAATCCATTAAAAAAGCGATGCAGCAGGCGGAATTGATGGCCGGCGTACAAGCAGAATCTGTGTACGTGGGCATCGCCGGCGATCATGTCCGCGGCATCAACAGCCATGCGGTTGTGGCGGTAGGCCGCCAGGATCACGAAATCACCGAGGATGATGTCCGTCGGGTGATTGACGCCGCAAAAGCCGTAACGATGCCGATGGATCGCGAGATTATTCATGTCATTCCGCAGGAGTTTATCGTGGACAACCAGGAAGGCATACGCAATCCCATCGGTTTGACCGGCACGCGGCTGGAAGTGGAGGCGCATGTGGTGACCGGCGCAGTGGCCTCGGCGCAGAACACCTGCCGCTGCGTGCAGCGCGCGGGTTTCCGTGTAAAAGACCTCGTCCTGCAGCCCCTGGCCTCGAGTTATGCCGTACTGGAACGCGAGGAACAGGAACTGGGTGTGGCGCTCGTCGATATCGGCGGCGGTACCACCGACATCGCCGTATTCTTCGACGGCAGCATCCGCTCCACGGACATGATTGGTCTCGCCGGACAGGTCGTAACCAATGATGTCTCAATCTGCCTGAAAACCGCCAACGAACGCGCCGAAGAGATTAAGACCAAACACGGATGCGCCTTTGCGCAACTGGTCGCGGAAGAGGATATTATCAGCATACCGATGGTTGGCGGTCGTCAACCGCGGGAAATTTCCAGGAAGTATCTGGCCAAAATCATTGAAGCGCGCATGACCGAAATCTTCAACCTCGTGCAGTTTAACCTGACCGAGAATAAACTGATCAGCGTTATGAACGCCGGTTTAGTGCTGACCGGAGGTGGTTCGCTGCTGCCGGGCACCGAGGAACTTGCGGCGGAAATATTCAAAATGCCGGTTCGCACCGGCATCCCGAGCGGACTCGGCGGTCTGATGGGCGAGGCCAGCAGCCCCGTGTTTGCCACCAGCGTCGGGCTCATTCACTACGGTTATCAGAAAGACCGGCTTAAACATCAGGACGATTATCAGGATGACGATACGTATGATAACGGCGAGGAAGAGGCCGGTCCGGAAATCACCGACGACCAGGGTGTGCCGCGCCGTGAGGGCAAACTGTACGATAAAATTCTGGATAACCTGAAGAAATTTGCGAAGGAATTTTTTTAATAGAAACTTATAACGGGAGTACGACCATGATTACTTTAGACGATGTACGGGAATACGGCGCGAAAATGCGTATTGTGGGCGTCGGTGGCGGCGGTTGCAACGCGGTCAACGGCATGATCACCCAAAACCTCGCCGGCGTGGATTTTATAGCCATTAATACCGACCTGCAGGTGCTGGAAGCCAACAAAGCGTCGCACAAGATTCAGATCGGTAAGAATCTCACCAAGGGCCTCGGAGCCGGCGCCAATCCTGAAATCGGCAAGCGCGCCGCGGAAGAGGATCTGGACGATATCAAACGCCATCTTGACGGTTCCGATCTCGTATTTATCACCGGCGGCATGGGCGGCGGCACAGGTACCGGCGCCGCTCCGGTCATCGCCGAAACCGCGAAAAGTCTCGGTGCGCTGACGATCGGCATTGTGACCAAACCGTTCGGGTTTGAGCGGGAAAAACGTATGGCGCAGGCCGTCAAAGGCATCGAGGAACTGCGACGCCATGTGGATACCCTCATCGTCATTCCCAATGAAAAACTCCTCACCGTTCTCCCGAAAAATACGACGCTGATGCAGGCATTCAAAACCGCCGATGATATTCTCTACCGCGCGACCAAAGGCATCTCCGATTTAATCACGAACACCGGTTATATCAATGTGGATTTTGCCGATATTAAGAAAGTCATGAGCAATGCCGGCGACGCGATTATGGGCATGGGTATCGGCACCGGCGCCAACCGCGGCGAGGAAGCCGTCCGGCAAGCCATCAGCAGTCCGTTGCTGGAGGAAACGAACATCGAAGGCGCCTCCGGCATCCTGCTGAACTTCACCTGCCCGATGGACGTTACCATGGAAGAAGTGGAACTCATATCCGGACTCATCACCAAGGTTGCCGGGCGCGATGCCGACGTGATCTGGGGCTACGTGGTGGACGAGAACCTGCAGAACGAGATTCATGTCACTGTCATCGCCGCGGGCCTTAACCGGCGCTCCAATCAAAAGGCAACGGACAATGAAACCGCGCCGACGGGTATGGCTTTTATGAAAAAGAACAGCAGCGGCGGTTACGAATACTTCGACCACCTCCATGCGATTCGAATGAACCAGTACCGCGATCTGGAAACACCCGCCATCAAACGCACCGAGTCGGATATCGCCGCGGAATCTGAGAACGCGTTGATAGATACTCCGGTGCTGCAGCAAACCGGAACCGACGGCAACCTCACGGACAGCAACATTCCGACATTTCTGAGGAATCATCTGAAACGTTAGAGCCTGGCGGCAAAAAAGGAAAAGCCGTTCATCCTAAAAGGATGAACGGCTTATATTTTTAAATAAGGATAAATATCTATTTCTGTTTGTTAGCATCCATCTTTTCCAACGCTTCAAAATATTTACGAATCAGTTCCTGATAATCTTTGGAAAAACCTTCCTGCATGGCGCGCAGGAGGTCCTGACGGAGCTTGTTGCGGCGATCGGTGAGGTTATCCGGCAATTCGCCGGGACTCTTCGTTTTATAGGATTTAGCCGTCTCGCCTTTGCGTTTCTCGCTTTGATCCTTTTCGTGAATGGAACGGGTAGCGTCGAGCATGCGCTGTAATATTTTCTGCTGGCGTTCAATGGTTTTTCGATTGACGTTTTGGTTTTTCATGTCCTTGATGACTTCTTCCATGTCCTTGGCCATCTGGCCCAGTTGCCCCTGGAAGTTCTGTTGACCCTGCGCCTGCGCCTGAAGGGCTTCCATCGCCTCCTTCAACGCCTGTTGTTCGGCCATCATACGGCCAAGCTGCGCCTGTTGCTCCTGCGAGAGCATGCCTTCGTTGCCGTCTTGTCCCTGGCCCGGCATAAGCGGTAGCGTACCGTCGTTGATCTGGCCTTGCTTGCCGGCCATCTGCTGAAGTTGCTGCATGAGTTGCTGCATACCCGTGCCGGACTGACCCTGTTGGATTTGGTTCATGCTTTCCATCAGCATCCGGATGGCCTCGTTGACCGAACCCATAGCCATTTGCTGCCGTTCAGTGGCGCCCAGGGCGTTACGTTCCGCCAGCTGACGTACGGACTCCTGCATGGAGGCGAGTGCCTGCCCGAACACTTTGCCGAGCGCGGAGTTCACAAAGAACGTCTGATTGGAAAGCGCAACGAGATTATCGGCAACGCGCTCCATGCCGGCCTGCAGATCGGCTTGTTCCTGCGCGCGCAGGCGGAAATCATCGCTCAGGTATGACAGGAGGCGGCTGTCCTGCAAGACGACTTCCTGGCCTTTGGAAATCTCCAGCAGGTCGTATATAATTTTACGCATGGCCGCCATAATCTGCTCGTCCTGCTGATCACGGAATTCCTTCTGCGCGCGGCTAACCTGGCGGGACAACGAATCCAGATCGTCTTTGACGGCCTGCTGGTTGTCGCGTTCCTGTTTCTGGTTTGCCCGTTTGTTCTGAATCGCGTTACGGGACTGCTGCATTTTGCTCTGGGTCTTGCCGCTTTTAATCTGCTCGGACGCTTTTTCAAGCTCTTTGGTTTCGTACTTCGGATTGATCTCTTTGACCGTCTCCTTCAGTAATTCCGCTTTTTTCTGCAGGTCATTGAGGGCCTTTTCTAAGCGTTCCTGTTCCCTGGCCAGCGCCTGCTGTTCCTCGTCAGTCTTGGTTTTCTGTGATTCCTGGTTAATCTGCTCCTGGCGACGCTTCAGGTCCTCCGTTTCCTTTCTTAGTTGGTCGAACATCATTTCCGCCTTGATACGCTTCAGCAGTTCCAGCGTGCGTTCCACGCTCTGCTTGAATGCCTCCTGGTCGAACTTAAACTGCTTCATGGCGTCCTTAAGCATCTTCGGGTCGAAGTTTTTCTGCATCGCCTCCTGCAGTTTGCGCATCATGTCCTGGAATTCTTTGTTGTTAATCTCGGAAAGCAGTTTCTGCAGTTCCTGGTATTTTTCCAGGGTTTCTTTGGAAAGGACGTTGTTCTCGTCGAGTTTCTGAGTCAACGCCTGCAGGTTTTCCTTCATCTCCTGAACTTGTTTCTGGAGGTTTTCCTGCTTCTCGGTCAGCTGCTTGATTTTTTCCTTGTCCTTCCAGTCTAATTTTTTATCCTTCAGCAGATCGCGATGGATATCCTCGAGTTCTTTTTGTATGTCTTCGCTTTTTTCCAGGATGTCTTCGGCTTTTTGAATCGCGAGATCCTGTCCTTTGGACGCTTCGGCGAATATCTCGGCCAGCGACGGGAAGCGCAGTTTTCTTACGGCGGATTTGGCGCTCTTGGGCCCGCTGATGTTGTCGTTATCAAATACTTCCAGGTAAAAGCTCATCACGTCTTCCGGCTGGAGGTTGAGTTTTTCAAGGGCCCATGTATAAAAAATCGTCTGCGTGAGGTTGCCGGGCGCGAGGAGAAATGAGATGTCGGCCGAAGTATAATTTTCCTGAGGCGGCAGGAATCCCTTGGTTTCGTCTAATTTGTAATGCAAAAGTAGCCGCGACAGGCCGAAGTCATCCTGCGTCTCCGCGGTAATGCGTACGGTCATGTCTTCAGTGATATCGAAGTCCTGCGCCGGCTCAGTCATTTGTATAAACGGATACGCGTCCGGTATAACGGTGACCGCGTATTCAACCGGCTCGGCGCTCGGGATGCCTTCGGTATCGGTTAAATCAATATGATAAGCGCCCGACTGTTTCAAGCGGAAGGCGCCTTCGGCTTTGTGCGGCGCGACGCGGCTTACGCTTAGCGGCACCATGGTACTGTCTGTGAAGACAAGCCGGGCGTCATGCAGTGGCTTGGTGGACTCCATCTTGATTTTTACCCATGTGCCCCTCAAGCCCGCGATTTCGCCGTTGTTTTCGTCCAGCGCGACCGGCTCCATATTCGCATACGACGGGTATTCCAGTTCAACCAAAAGCCGCTTCAGGGCAGGCCGCTTCACCACATCGATACGGTATTCTTCCGAACGGATACGGTAGGCCTGACCGAATATCCGCGATGAAGCTTCGGCGTAATACCGCACGGGCTGGCGGACATGGGCCAGCGTAAAAGGATACATCCCGGCGCTGTCGTGACGGGCGGTTTCTTCTTTGTAATAATCGCCGTCGGCAAATTGTGTGAAAACGCTGATCTTGTCGGGATACGGCCAGTCATGACTGCCCAGACGCGTCATCTGAAAACGAAGTTTTACGGTTTCCCCGTGCAGTACCGAACCATGGCCCGGCTCCGCGGTAATGATAAACGGCGCCGGTGGGGCGAAGCGTTCATTCGGATAAACCAGACGCCTGTATGCGTCGATATAGGATGAATGAAATAATATGAAAATCGCGGCCAGCCCGGCATAGATGTAACGATTCCTCCGGAATGCCCTTCGGATTTTACTGCGGTCGGCGGCAAGAGAGAAATCCAGAGGCATGGCCTGTTTATAAACGGAAAATATCGCCGCGTCCGTCAGAGCCCGTGAATAATAGGGCGATTCGGCCGCGCCGGAGCGGAAAAGCTCCAGAACATTGCGCAGCTTGTCCCGGATTTCGGGAAAACGGCGTCCTACTTGTTCGGCCAGATAGGTATCCGGATAAGAAGGAAACACATTGATCATGCGCAGGAAAGGCAGACCGAGCAGATAAAAACAAGCCAGACCCAGCAGGGTGATTACTGAAATCAGCGTCAGCCAGCGTCCCGCTGGTTCCATTGTCGCCAGCGCCTCAATACCGCCGGAGATTATCAGCAGACCGATAGCCGCGGACAGCCAGTAATAAAAACCGGCCATAAGGTCTGTACGGTTATACAAACGTCTCAGCGAAGAAAGTTTCTGCTCGAAATATTTAAGACATTCCAATGAACTCATGGATAGAAGCTTTATTTGTATGTACGAAATGAACCTTTATTTGTTTTAATAAATTATTGAATGAATCATAGGCATAAAGTATTTTATTTTAAACATATTTAAAAGTTTTTTTTAATGCCAATTTACGATAATTATTAATACATTTAACTGATTTTAAAAATATTTTTTTTTGAGGAACTACCATGAAAACAAAACCTTTTATTGTATCGCTTCCGATCTTTTTATTTTTGGTGTGGATCGATGAAAGCATCCGGGCCGAGGTCGTGGATTCCTCGGCGTACGGATTCACGGTTCGCGGGATGGTCACCGTGCACGCTGATTCTCAAACCGTCTACAAACATCTTGTAAAGGATGTCAGTAAGTGGTGGGATCCGGATCATACATTCTCCGGGCAATCTAAGAATCTGTCTATCGATGCCAGAGCGAACGGCTGCTTCTGTGAAAAACTTGATAACGGCGGCAGCGTCCGACACATGACCGTCGTTTATGCGGAACCGGGCAAATTTCTCCGTCTGACGGGTGGGCTTGGGCCTTTGCAGGGTATGGGCGTATCGGGCACCCTGACCTTTTTGCTATATGCATCCCGAAAGGGCACCAATATCGAAATGACCTATGCGGTCGGCGGCTATTGTCCCGGCGGTTTGGAAGAATGGGCATCGCCGGTAAATCAGGTTCTGATGGTGCAACTGAACCGTCTGAAACATTTTATCGATACCGGAAAACCCTAGCGCGATAAGACGCCCTCTTAAAAAATATTTCCTGTCACGGGCATAAAATCCAGCGCCGAATAATTTTCTGTATACATGGCGGAAGACCGGATATATAATAAGAAAAATCTCTTATGGATTCGGCCGGCGGTTTTTGATCCGTATTTTTATCCATGCCCGGACAACCGGCATCGAAATATAATGCGCCATTGATATTGTACCATGGATATTCCGCGCATCCGCGGGGACGGTTGGGATAAATGGAACAGGATTTACTTTTCAGAAAAACGCATACCGATCCGTACGATTTCAGAAAAAATGATTGGTTGCAATGATAAAGCCCCTCTTGCGGAATGGCTGATGATTCCGGCCCGGTAACCTTTATGCCATCGCCAAGAATCTCACAGCACAGCCCGCAGGCCCCGCCGATACATTTCAACGACACCGGTCCGTCGGCTTTTTGCAGATGCAAAAGACCTTTTCGCCGCGCGCGGTAAATGCTTTTAAGTAAACGGAATGCGTGAATACTACTCATGTGAAAAACTAATTCGCCTGGTTCCTTCGTATCGTATAGACAAGCATATACCCGGAAAACATCATCATTCCTGAAATCAGCAGACTCGCCGCTGGGGCCAGAAAAATCAGCGTATCGCTATGCATGTATTTTCCGATACCGGCTGTGCTCCACCCGGCGATAAAGCTCATCGCAATGGCCGCGGATGAAAACCGGGACAGGCGACGGGTTAGCGCCGGACGGCCGTACAGGGCGATGATAATCGGCGGGAACAGGCCCAGCTGCGCGCCGTAAATCGCGAAGACAAAATCAGCGATGGTGAATCCTGCCGCCGAGAGCGCAAAGACGATCGCGATGGAAAGCAACGCGCAGACCAGCAGGATAAGGCGGGACAGCCGCAGTTCTTTGCCGGAACGGATGCGTTCCTGTATCTGGGATTTACGGTTGAATGAAAAAATGTCCTCGTAGATCGTATGCGAAACGGCAATCAGCTGCGTGGAGGCCGTGGAGAGCATCGCGCTGTAGAGGCCGAGAATCACGAAGAAAAAAACGATCATCGTCAGGGCATCTGGCGACGCGGTCATAAAATGCAGAAACGCAATCAGCGGGTTGGCAGAAGCGTCCGGGGCAACGAATAGAAACACCAGGCAGGCGAGTATCACGAGCGCGCCCCAGCTCAAAGCGGATCCGGCAACGCTGGACCAAAGGCCTTTCATTACCGTGTCAGGTTTTTCTGAACCGGCGATCCGCTGCCATACGCTCATATCCGCGATAAAAGCCGGGACATTAATGATAAAAATACCTATCAGAAAAGCGTACAGGTCGGGCCGCCATGTAAAGTGGAGCACGTCATACGGCACCCGTTGCGTAGCCGCTTCCCATCCGCCTTGTTCGGTGATATAGGTTGCGTAATAAAAGCCGAGTCCGCCGAGCAGCAGCCATATCGCGCCCATCTGGATGCGGTCGGTAACAATCACGGCGCGGAAACCACCGTACCATGTGTACAGCATTCCCACGACAGCGAGCGCGAGTACGATCAGCCATTCCGGAATCGCCGGCAAAAGTCCTGCAAGAAAACGCGAGCCGACCGTGAGTTCTACCGCGAACGCGCCGAGAAACCCCAGACTCGTGCAGACCGCCGCGATGAGGTACACCCGCGACGACTGATATTCATGACCGAGAAATTCATGCAACGTAATGCGGTGATTATACGCGGTTAGCTTAACCCAGATTTTTTTCGCGGCCAGGCGGACCGCCCATAACCCGGCGGATGTGGTGATAACTGTCCAGAACAGCCAAAGACCCAGTTCGCGGGCCAGTTCAAAGAACGCCAGCACCACCGTTGCCAGCGACAATGTGGTCGCTACCGTACTGGCGGAAAATTCACTCGAATTTTTAACCCGGGCGTTGCTGCCGGCGGCCAGCGGAATCAGGTCACTAAGCGTAGCAAGGTGCCGCCCGTGATAAAAACCGACCAGCAGGTACAGGGCAAATGCGGTGAGCAGCGCGGCCAGTATCACAACGGTCATATCAGTTTCGCTTTTTAATTTCCAGTTCCACGTTCATGCGCTGCTTCAGGAATTCCGGAATGTGCGCGAACTTTCCCTTGGCAATATCCAGGAGCACGGGGATTTCAGAGCCCGGGTACACTTCTACCGTCCATCCGCGCTCGACGAGTACCGCGAAAACGGCAATTTCCTCGAGAAGGTATTGCGTGGACAGGGCGATGGCCGTCTGCCGGTCTACGGCGGGCGCTTTTTTATGCTTCATCTGGCGGGAAATAAAACCGGCGGAGGTCCGATCAAGGGACGCGCGGAATTCATAACTGTCAAGAAACAGCCGGTCCAGAATGCTGCGCGCATTGCGGTATTCCGGCGAATCGAGATACGAATTCCAGCGGCTGATCTGGAATTGACCCGGGGGCATGGCGCTCAGGCATCGGGAATTTTCCATCAGAAACTGATCGCCCAACGCGAGCGCCTGACGGATCGCGTCCTCGCTGGAACGCCCGTAAAAAATATGTTCGTTGAATCGCTGCAGGTAATCGCCTATGACGATCATACAGGCGTCAAAGTTGGCCGAAATCCAATGCAACAGAACTTCAAAATAATCCCCGCGGAACATCGGATTCCCGATGCTGATCCCGAGATAGCACCGGCGCCGCCGGAATAGTTGTTTATGCGTTACGGCCGGCGTTATCTCTTTGATGCGGACCGTGTATTTGGACAGCAATTCTTTGGAAGGGGTCATGGTCTTAACCATTGCCGCAGACGGCACCAACGGTCGGTATTTTTATCTCTGCGGTTGCGGGTCATTTAGTTCCTGCCAGAATTTTTCCACGTCTTTAAATTTACGTGTCGTTTCGGTGTACGGGAGGCTCGTGCCGAAATATATCTGCGATGCCGGGGCATCCGGCGAAGAATTGTCTGCGAAGGCTACCACATTGCCGTTGTTCAGCCGGTAGAACCATAAATTGTTCATCCGCATGGCATCGTGGGTCATGACCTCCTCGATACGCTTGCGAAGGTGATGCCCGGACCGGATGTCTATTTTAGCGAGGGCCTCGTCGAAACGGGACAGCCGGTGCGCGTACCTTTTGTGCTGTTTTTCCATGTGCGCGCCGAGATGCGCTTTGAAGGCTTTCAGCACATCCTGTCTGGATGGGGATAGGAGGATAATCTGCATGGTTTCGAACTGCGGTTCCCAGAGGAAACTGTGGTCGAAAAGCTCAAAATTACCCGGATCCGTCAGGGACTGCGGGTCGCGGAGAACGCCGATGATGCGGACGATGCGCGATTTGTTTTTTTCCTCCCACCGGGCCAGTTCCTTTGGAGACACGCGGGGCGCGTAACCCTGAAAATTATCGAGCAGGTCGAGCGCGAGGTCAAAGTAAAACGGCGGCGTGGTACTGAGCAGGGACTTGACGTGCGCGTCGAGCAGGCCTTCGGCGTCCACCACAACGGGCGCGGGCGTGCAGAGATACCGTTCCAGTTCGCCGTCCAGGTTCCGCGCGCGGATCTCGTCGGCCACGGCGGAGGATTCGGCATGGGGCAGGATCTTCCACAGGGGCTCAAACTTGTCATAGAGCGCGCGCAGACCGGGGTCAATTTCTCCGATCAGCGACGACACCGTCCGCATGTCCTCGATGGTGTCAATACCGGCTTCCATAATCTGTATCGCGACGAGAATTTTACACAGCGGTTCAAATTCAATCCGCTCAAAATTCTTAATGATCATGAGCGCTTTTCCGGGTTGCAGTACGGCCGAGCCCGCCTCGATCATGCGATAAGATGAACTGCCCAGACCGATTTTCGCCGCCATTGCATCCGAAGAAATGACCATCTGATTCCGGAGTCTCTGCAATACCATTCCCAGTGTCTGCGATAGCGGATTCTTAAAAATGGTTTTTCCTGAGCGTGTTTCCATCGTACATTTTTTCCGCGAAAAATACTATTCCCCCAATTTTGCCTGTTTCATTAATGAACAACAAAGATAATAAATTAAAACAAAAAAGTCAAATATTATGAATACATAATAATAAGTACATATGACAAAAAGTCAAAATAATAAAACAATAATGTTGACAAAAACAAATAAAAATCGTATACTCTTCTTGGCGCATGATTCTATGGAGAGCTTAAAAAAATTATAATATATTGTAAATAAAGTAATAATAATCTTTAAAAAATCCGTACCGTTGTAACTATGATAATGAGTTTCAATAATTTGGCGGAGAAATGATATCAAAATATGGGAGGAATTATAGCGTTATGTCAGTTTACCGTTTGATAAAAAATTGGCGTATCCTCGTCCATTTACTTTTCATCGCGGGAGTAATAAGCGGTACAGCGCAGGCGCAGCGTTCGGGTTTAACCCGGCCGCAAGACAGCGTCTGGCTTAAGCACCGATCGATGCTCGACGCGACGCGATATGATGAGATCATCGGCCTTTATAAAAAGCCATTCAAAAAGAACGCCTGTACGAACGATGAATACAAGCTATATGCCGCCGCCCGTTTTAAGAAATACCTTTCGCTGATCAATACCCGCCGCTTGTTGGACCGTCTTTTAGGAGACCACTATCATCAGGCCAAACAGTCGCTGGAACGGGCGCTGAAAGCGGATACGGCCGATTTGGAATCGAAGTTCCTTTTAGGCCTGATGCGCAAGTCCCGGGAGGATGACCGCGAGGCGGAAAAATTATTGCTGGAAGTGATTGCGAGGGACACCGGCATCGACCGGTACGGATTCCAGGACCCGATAGATGAATTGGCCGGGATCTACCGCAAACAGGAACGCTGGAATGATCTGGAAAATCTTTACGAGAAAGCGCTTCGGGAAAATCTCACCGACGGCCGGGCGCGTATGGAAGTCGCGATGGCCCGGGCGGAAGCGGGAAAAACCGAAGACGTGTTTAAACTGTATGCGGATGGCCTTGAACAACTGAATGATTCCATTTATCTGTGCCGCCTGCTGGACGATATCATGGTCATCGCCTGCGATAATGAAAAGTCAGCCCGCGACAGCCTGCGTACCTTGGAAGCGGCTAAGGATTACCTTTTTGCTTTCTGGAAACGCCGCGACGATAACCCGGCCGACGATGACAACCGGTTGTTTTGCGAGTTCTACAAACGGCTGAATTATGCGCGGACCATGTATCCCAAACCCGTTCCGCCCGGATACGACGACCGCGGCATGATTTATATCCGCCTCGGCAAGCCGGATTATATCTTTGTAAGCCCGGAAAACCGGAACACGCGCGAAAACCAGACCTGGATCTATGAACATATCGAAGACGGCATGTATTTTGACTTTGTATATAACTACCGGTATTTTGAACTGCGCCCGCTGATCGATGCGGTAAAAAATAACGGCGCGCTGTCCGAGCTCTATAGGGAACGGGCGCATATCCATCCGTTCTACGAACAGGTCGCAATGCGAGCGGAGATGAAGCGATACCGCAACGATTGGGAAATCCATGCCGGATCGGAAATACACGCCCATATAAAAGCCCTGGAACAGTCCCGCATGCAGTATTTCGAACGGCTGACCGGAGTGCCTTATCTACGCCTCAATCACCGGCTGGCAACTTTCAGAGAAAAAAACAACCGGATGCGACTGGATTATTATTTCATGATTCCTTACCGTGAAATGAATTTTTCGCCCTATTTATTTGACACGGCGCGACAGGCGACCAGATTGAATTACACATTCCTGCTGATGAATGCGGAAGACCAGAAAACCGTTTTCTGCCGCGATACCTCTGTGGATATTTTTACGTCGCGCGAACAGATTGCCCGGCAGGCTTTTATTGAGGAAATCCGCTATCCGGTTGCGCCCGGCAGTTATCGTCTGGTTATGCAGGTGACCAATAATCAGAAAGAAAAAATGCAGTTAGTGGATAAGATAATCCGGGTTCAGGAACGTCAGGGCGACAGTCTGATGATCAGCGATATTCAGATGGCTTTTGAAATCTACCGAACCTCCGACATCAACCGCTTTACCAAACCGTACACAGCCCTTACGGTGATTCCTAATCCGTCCGAAAAGTTTATTCGTAGTAAACCGCTGATGCTTTATTACGAAATTTACGGTTTGTCCCTGGACAACGACGGCCGGAGCGATTTTAACGTAACCTATACCGTTGAAGAATCTGAGAAAGACGCAACGCTTTTCCGTACTGTACGTTCCTGGTTTTCAAAAAAGAAAGACCTGTCGGCCGTGAGTCTGGTTACTGGCAAACAGGGCAGGGAACGCACCGAGCGGGAATATATCGGACTGGACATCAGCGGCGTGCCGCCAGGAAAAGCTTTGCTGAAAATTACCGTCGAAGATAAAATATCAGGTTCGCAGGCGGTCTCGTCGGCTGAAATACGGCTGGAATGATGCGAATGATGAGGCGCTCATAGCAAAGCCGACAGGCTATTCGGAGCTTTTTTGAGAGGGACTGATCAGGATTGTATCGTTGAACGTATAAAAATAGGTTCTACCGGTGCGTCCAGCTTTTAAATGCGGCGTCAGCATATAGCGAAGTGAAAAATCGTGATCCTTTTCCCCGTGTAATTTTTCAGGATGATATTTTGATTTCCCTAATTTACCCAGAATGAGGTCTTCTTGCTGAACAACCGGACCGGAATAGCCGCTTCTATCAATACCCTCTCTTGTTCATTCGGCTTAATAGTTACTCCGGTTTGTATAATAATTCTTGTCGTTCGGCGGCTGTTTGCCTGCGAATATGAATACAATTTGCCGCATCACCTCGAGCATGCCGTCGATCTAGCCCTGGTAATCCATCGTTTCCGTTTTTTCAATTTTACCCGTGTAATGTCCACTAACCGCAGGCGGACTGTCCATGTATCGCCCACTTTACGATATCGCCGGTGAAGACCGCTTCGACGCCGGGCAGTTGTCCGGTCTGTACCGCGCATTTCGCGGAATTGCCGATGTCGGATAAAATGCGATTTTGTTATTTAAAAATCACGGCCATCTTATCCCGTGCAAAGTTGCTGGGCGCCTCCGCCTGCACAAGCATGTCGCGGAAGCGTTTGGGGAGGGTGATGGCTTTGTTTTTGTCGGGTTGGCCGGAAGAAACGAGTTCAGGTACAGCAACCGGTTTTTTCTTTTCCGGAGCGGATGCGGTAGCGGCAACCCGTATCAGGAATTATAATAGAATTATTTTCTTGATGAACGCCGATAATAAAAAAAATATTATAAATTACCTTTAAAGAGACTTTATTCGGCGTTGAGTCAATACGTGTTCTGCTTCCTGCAGTTGTTCTACGGTATTAATGCCCGATATCTCATGATAATCTTCGGTGATCAGCGCGGAAACTTTCTTATTTTCTGAAATCATGACCTTCAGCACATCGGGAAGATAGTACTCATTCTGCGCGTTGTTGGCATTGATTTTTTTTAAGGAAGCAAACAATTCTTTGGAATTGAAAATATATATTCCGGAATTGATTTCTTTGATGCTCCGTTCTTCTTCCGTCGCGTCCTTGTGTTCGACAATTTTTACCACATCATCCGTATGCGCCCGGATGACGCGTCCGTAGCCGGTGGGATCGGGCATAACGGTTGTAAGTACCGTCGCCATGGCTTGATGATTACGGTGCAGATCAATCAATCGCCGCATAGTATTTTCCGTCAGCAGAGGGACGTCGCCGGAGAGCACGAGTACGTCGCCGTTGTAATCATGCAGCAGCGGTTCCGCCTGCATGACCGCGTGGCCGGTTCCGAGTTGCGGCTCCTGAACGGCGAATTCAATATGTTCGTAATCCAGTTCCGCGCGCACGCGCTCTTTCTGATGACCGATGACCGCGATGACACGTTGCGAACCCAATTGACGGGCGAGTTGAATAACATAATGGATCATTGGTTCTCCGCCGATAGGATGCAGAACTTTAGCGAGATCCGATTTCATGCGCGTGCCTTTGCCGGCCGCCATGATAACTGTAGCCAGAGGAGGATTCATAAGAGAAGGTCATTGACTCCATTTTAGATGAAAATGAAAAGCATTATTTTTATCCGTAAGAATTTTCGAGGTTATTTGAAGGTTTTTGGCGTTTTTATGTTCCAGAGTAACCTCAAAGTAACCGAGCATCGCGTAGCGCATTTCGGGGATGACATACGGAATTTCGGCAATCATTTCGGCCTCGCCGGGTTCGTTTCTGGTAACTTTAATCGCGCCCTCGGAATAATAGCCGCTCCAACCGCGGACCACTAAGTTTATAACCTGCGCGATCGATGTCACCCGAAGTACATATGAGGTGAAGCCTGTGAGGTGCTGTTCAGCGGCATAGCGTCCCATCTGGCGGCAGGTTTCTTCAAAAGGCGTGTTGTTCTTTTTCTTCATTAGCGTCATTATAGCCATGGATATTCCATTGTACAACGATGCCGGGTACCAGCCGACGCCGGAAATCACGCGTTTCATGTGGGCGGGGGTTTCAAAGAATTCCTCAATGGTGTAATTACCCTTGACCAATTTTTTTAAATCTTCCTTAGCTTCGGGGGAAACGGCATCCAGCGCTTCTTTCCAGTCCAGGCCGGCATACACCAGATAGTCAATCCGTACGGATATCAGCGATCCGCGGACCGATTTCGGGGGTTTTTCAACAAACAGCATAACGCCTCCAATGGTTTGAGTTATAGGATTATGTTGTCAATTAGGCGGGTGTTGCCGATAAATACGGCCAGAGCGATCAGATGGCCTTTCTGTAGAGTCTGGACGTCTGTCAGTCTTTCCGTTTCAACAAGGGCAATGTAATCGAGGCGTGCGGTTGGGTATTTCAAAATATGCCGGCTCATAGCGTCGCGAATCGCTGCCGCGCAGGTTTCATGGTGGTCAAACATATTTTTCGCAATGGCCAGAGATTGGGACAGACAGAGCGCGTCCTTCCGTTCCTGCGGGTTGAGGTAAACGTTGCGGGAACTCATGGCCAGGCCGTCCGGTTCGCGGATAATCGGCGCCATTATCAGTTCCACGGGGATCATCAGGTCGTTGACCATGCGGCGAAGCACGAAGAATTGCTGGGCGTCTTTCTGGCCGAAGACGGCCACGTGCGGCTGTACGATGTGAAATAATTTGGCGACCACCGTGGTAACCCCTCGGAAATGCGTGGGACGCGACCGGCCGCACATGGTTTTTGTCATCTCGGTTACTTCCACAAAAGTCTGCGCGTAAGGCGGGTACATAGCCTGGTTGTCCGGGTAAAAGACGACATCCGTACCGACCGATTCGGCCAGCGCTTTGTCCCGCTCAAAATCGCGGGGGTAGGCGGCCAGATCTTCATGCGGCGCGAACTGCGTGGGGTTCACATAAATGCTCATGACTACGGCGTCGCACCGGCCCTGCGCACGCGCCGTCCGCACTAAGTTCAGATGGCCGTCGTGCAGATACCCCATGGTCGGCACCAAACCAAGCCGGCGGCCGGATTGACGATAGGCGCCTGCCCACTGCTGCATATCGTAAGGTGAGGTGATAATTTCCATAAATGCCCCGTGTGCGTGAACCGGGATCAGCTTTCGGTGATTTCCCCGGCAATCGAAATCGGTATATTACTTTTAACTTTTTCTATATTACCGTCAAACTGGCCGAGCAGGAACATGGATTTGACAATGGCCGCCTCGAGCGTCATATCGCCGGCCGACACAGCGCCCGCGGCCAGCGCCTGGCGTCCGCATTCATAGAGGTTCAGGTCCACGGTGCCCTTGATGCACTGGCTGGCAATAACCGCCAGTTTGCCGGCGTCGGTTATGCGCTGGATAAACGGGATGACCGAATGTTCCAGATGCGGTACGTTGCCCGCACCAAAAGCTTCAAAAATGTATACGCTCACGGATGACTGCAAAAGCGGCATAAGCAATTCCGGATTTAATCCCGGGAACAGCTTGATGCAAAGGACGTCTGTATGAAAGGTTTTGTAGAGGCGGAAAATGCCCGACGGCGTGCGGTGATGGCCGTTGATATCAATATGCAGGCCGACATCCGCCAGGGAAGGATAATTGGGTGATTTGAACGCATCGAAATCCTCGATGCTGATTTTCTTCGTGCGGTTGCCGCGGAACAGTTTGTAATCGAAAAATACGCACACTTCCGGGATGTCGTAGGTGGCGAGCTCCACCGCATTGATCAGATTATTCTTGGCATCGGTACGTATCAGCGCCAGCGGCCGCTGGGAACCCGTGAGGATTACCGGTTTGGGCAAATTGGTCAGCATGTACGAAAGCGCGCTGGCCGTGTAACTCATGGTGTCGGTGCCGTGAATGATCACAAATCCGTCGTAGCGATCAATCTTTTGCTCGATCAACGTGCCTAGTTCCACCCAATGCCGCACGGTAATATTGGAACTGTCGAGATTACAGGCGGATTGTATGTCTATGGCCGCAATATCCCTGACCCCGGGAATATGATGGAATATCTCATCGGCGAACTGCGACGGGGCCAGCGCGGCATTTGCGTTATACGCCATGCCCATCGTACCGCCTGTGTGAATGAGAAGTATTTTTTTCAAGAAAGGTTTTTCCTTTATCTTTGTTGTATTATAATTTAATTCATATTCATGTTATTTACAAGTTTTATAACTTAAAATCCGATATTGGATTTATAATAATTTTTACTTACCATTTATAAATAACGATTCATTTGGACGGAGATGTTTATGATACGCCAATTGATATTTTTTTTATCAACCACTTTCGTATTACAATCCGCATTAGCCCAGCAGAAAGAGGGTCTGGAACTCTATCCGGTGGTTGTGGAAGGCAAATACGGTTATATAAACAAAACCGGCAAACTCGTCATTGCGCCGCAATATGACGAAGCTCTGGATTTTAACGGGGAGTATGCTTTCGTCCGCTTTCAGGACCGCTGGGGACTGATTGACCGCGCCGGCAAGATGGTTGCCAATCCGCAGTTTCAGAAAACCTTTACGCTTTCTGAAAATCTGGCTCCGCTGGAAACCGGCGGCAAATGGGGTTATGTGGATCGCACCGGGCGTCCCGCTTTTGAAGGCGTTTTTGATGAAGCCATGCCGTTTTCGGAAGGCCTGGCGGCTGTGAAAATTAACAAGAAATGGGGTTTTATCGACAAGAACGGAAAACTGACGATTAAGCCGCAATACGATCAGGTTTACAATTTCCGGGAAGGGCTTGCCGCGGTCAATATCAGCGGCAAATGGGGATTTATTTCCCCCAAAGCGGCCGTCATTGTTCCAGTGCAATATGAATGGGTGGATAATTATTATGAAGGTTTCGCCGCCTTTCTTGATAAAGGAAAGTACGGTTATCTCGATAAGAACGGCAAAGATAAAATCCACGCGCAGTTTGATAAAGCGTTCGGATTTGTCAATGGATTCGCCAAAGTGGCGATTAAAAAGAAAATCGGTTTTATTGATAAAAACGGCGTGATGGTTATCCACCCCAAATATGATGACGCCGGCGCCTTCAGTGACGGTTTCTGCCCGGCGCTGAAAGACAACAAATGGATCTTTATTGATCCCGCCGATACGCCGCTCGGCAATCAATCGTTTGATTTCGCGGGGGATTTCAACGAGGGCCTGGCGGTAGTGAAAATAAATAACCTATACGGTTTCATGGACAAAACCGGCAAACTGGCCGTACCGCCGCAATTTGATTTCGCGCAGAAGTTTACCAACGGGCTTGCGGCTATCTTTTACGGAACTTCCACGTATTCGGAACGGCCGAAAACCGAAGGCAAGGTACGACTGGGATATATCAATAAGCAAGGGCAGATCATCTGGAATCCGAGGAACTGAAACCGACTCCATTGCCATTATACCTCACATTATTATGACCGCCGTAAGGACTTTCGTTTTCAATGATACGGACCGGTACCGCATGTCATTGCGGATATAAACGCCGAACCGACGATGATGGATCAGTCGATGGCAATGTATTCGTGCCGCGCAGAAAGCAAGCCTCCGATAAGAGTTAAAAAAAGGCGTTGTCGGAAGAAGGGGTACAATTATGCTGATGATGCCTAAAGATCGGGGGATCATGCCTCCTGCTATGAACCAATATTTCTTCACGCCGGTTTTCTTATATATACCGGGCGGCGAGTTTTTTTCTTACCGTCTTTATTAAAATTCATTTCATTATTTTACATCACACGTCGGTATTTCCAAAGCGGCGGCACGTCTTCACCGTAAGTCTTGTCCGCTTTAAGGCTGTTTCGGATATGATGGATCAGAATTTCTTTCGGGACGCCGTTCATGTTCCTTGCGGTGTTCTCTAAATAACGCCTTTTTTTTTCGGCGCTCATTTAATTGAACAGCTTGCCGGGCCGGCAAAAGTAATCGGCCTCTTCGCGGTGTTTCCTTTGATTGGGTTATCCTCGGCAGGCGCTCCGTATTTCCGCGTAATTTTTTTATTCTGTTTCATAAACAGATTGTCTCGGGAGGTTATCCGGGTTGTAAAAAAAACTTTTGGGGGGATTTATTCAATATGGTTCTGCAGTCTTTCGATGCCGTCCATGTGAGCGTCCTCGTCGTTCAGCCTGCCGGAGCAGGTTGCGGATCTCAATCGCGTAACCAGCTGGCGAGCACGATCGCGTCGTTGTAGGCCTTGATGGCGCCTTCTTCGGCGGTATGGCCGTTCATCCGTTGTTTCGTTACGGCGTCGTCGATAATGATTTTCCGCAGCCTGGTTACCGTATACGTTCCCTCGCGAAACCAGACGCGTCTGATGCATTCCTCCGCGTGTCTCATCTCGTCAATTGCGTTTTTTAAAATGTTTATGCGGTTTCTCATAGCGCCAGTCGGCCACATCCCGAATGAGCCAAATACGGTTTGATCGCCGAAAATGCATCCGCTATAAGGACATTTAAAGTATTGATGAGTATAGCGTTTCTTTTCGTTTTTGGTTTACACTTCATACCTATACCCATAAATGGAATGGTACGGTTTTTAATGACATGCCCGGTATGTATGCCGGCTTTTTTTTCGATTGGATTCTGAACCGGCATGTAACCATCATGGATTTTTCCGCATCGTTGGCCGATAGGGAATACGCGATGCTCCGTCCATTCGGCGAGTGGCCGGAGATATTGTAAGCGACGCCGGAACGCTTAGCCGGTCGCCTTGGGTAATACTAATTGACATCTTACCGAGGCACCGACGATATTCAACAACCGCCGTTTTTCACCGAAACGATATGACAGGATTCTTGCAGAATGTCCCGCAGTCTCTTTCCCCCGGCCGTTCGAACACCCAACAACACCGCCAGGATGCCAAAACGATAACCGGCTGATGATCCATCCACCAAGTCAAATTGTAAGAGTCCAATCAAATAACACGGTATTCTCACAGAATTAAAGGATAGTCCCTATCTGCGGTGATAGAGTCTGCCTTTGACAGCATTCCGAAAACAAGCGGAAGAACAAAT